>NZ_CP025408.1:1080000-1380000 GCF_002847305.1 Paracoccus tegillarcae
TCGGTCCGGGCCCGACCATGCGCGGGGCGCGCCAGACGCAGGATCACTTTGCCCGCCAGCGTGCGGCCACGATCCTTGAACGCGGCGCGGACGGCGATGATGTCACTGCCGCGCTAGGCTATCTGCTGGATGCAAAAGCGGTGACGGGTCAGCTGATCTGCGTCGATGGTGGACAGCATCTGGGCTGGAAAACACCTGACATACTAGGCATCGAGTAGGCTGACAGCGCAGGAAACCCGCCCAAGTTGTCCACTCCGCGCGAAACGGTCACAGAAGCGTCACGATTCTTTGAGAAATTTCAGCCCCTTGCCTCGATCACATGAAATATCATTGAAAATCAATGCGCTAATAGTTTGCCTAAAATATAGGCAAGTCCACTGCCTGCCCATGAACGTTGGCGATTTTCATGCTGCCCAGCTTTTGCCCACATACTTATCCACAGAAACCGTGGACATCTTTACCCTTGTACCCACCGTCCGAAACTTGCAGCGAGGACCAAGAATCACCTTCTTGATGTCATGACCGACAAACCAGCCAAAACCGGCCACGCCGTTATCCAAGACTATCTGCGCAACCTGGAATCCAGCCCGGGCGTTTATCGCATGCTCGATGCCCAGGGCGCCGTTTTGTACGTCGGCAAGGCGCGCGATCTGAAGGCGCGGGTGTCGAACTATGCGCGCCCTTCGGGACATTCGGGGCGCATCACGCGGATGATCCGCGAAACCCATTCCATGATGTTCCTGACCACGCGCACCGAGACCGAGGCGCTGCTACTGGAACAGAACCTGATCAAGCAGTTGAAGCCGCGCTATAACGTGCTGCTGCGCGACGACAAAAGCTTTCCCAATATCCTTGTGGCCAAATCGCACGCCTTTCCGCAGATCAAGAAACATCGCGGGGCGAAGTCGGAAAAGGGCGACTATTACGGCCCCTTCGCCAGTGCCGGCGCGGTAAATCGCACGCTGAACCAATTGCAGCGTGTGTTTCTGCTGCGGAACTGTTCAGACAGCACCTTTGAAAGCCGCACCCGCCCCTGCCTGCTGTTCCAGATCAAACGGTGCAGCGCGCCCTGTGTGGGCCGGATCAGCGAACAGGATTATGCCGGGCTGGTCGGCGATGCCGAGCGATTCCTGCAAGGCAAGACGACCACCATTCAGGCGAATCTGGGTCAGGAAATGGCCGCCGCCGCCGAGGCGATGGAATATGAACGCGCCGCCGCCCTGCGCGACCGGATCAAGGCACTGACGGCGGTCCAGTCGGTGCAGGCCATCAACCCCAAGGGCGTGGCCGAGGCCGATATTGTCGCCCTGCATATGGAAAGCGGTCAGGCCTGCGTTCAGGTATTCTTCATCCGTGGCAATCAAAGCTGGGGCAATCGGGACTTTTACCCTCGGCTCGGCGGTGCGGAATCGCCCGATGAGGTGATGCAGGCCTTTCTGCTGCAATTCTACGACGGCAAACCGCCGCCCCGGCTGATCCTGCTCTCGCATGGCCCGGAAGATCCCGAACTGACCGCCGAGGTGATGTCGGAACGCGCCGGGCGAAAGGTCGAGCTATCGGTCCCCCAACGCGGCGAAAAGCTGGATCTGGTCGCCAACGCCCTGCGCAATGCCCGTGAATCGCTGGCGCGGCGCATGTCGGAAAGCGCCGCTCAGGCGCGGTTGCTGGAAGGTCTGGCCGATGCCTTTGAATTGCCCGCCCCGCCGCGACGGGTCGAGGTCTATGACAACAGCCACATTCAGGGTGCCGCCGCTGTCGGTGGCATGATCGTTGCCGGGCCCGAAGGTTTCATCAAAAGCCAGTATCGCAAGTTCAACATCAAGGGGACCGAAATCACGCCCGGCGATGATTTCGGGATGATGAAAGAGGTGCTGACCCGCCGCTTTCAACGCCTGCTGAAAGAGGATCCCGATCGCCAGACCGAGGCCTGGCCCGACCTGCTGCTGATCGACGGCGGTGCGGGGCAGGTCAGCGTCGTGCACGGGATCATGGCCGATCTTGGGGTCGAGGATATTCCGGTCATCGGGGTCGCCAAAGGCGTTGATCGCGACCATGGCAAGGAAGAATTCCACCGCCCCGGCGCGCGTCCCATGGCGCTGCGGATGAACGATCCGGTGCTGTATTTTATCCAACGCCTGCGCGACGAGGCGCACCGTTGGGCCATCGGCACGCACCGCGCACGGCGCACGAAACAGGCGTTGGCCAATCCACTGGACGAAGTATCGGGCGTGGGCGCATCCCGCAAACGCGCCCTGCTGGCGCATTTCGGCAGCGCCAAAGCGGTTTCCCGCGCCGGTATCGCCGATCTGCAAGCGGTCGATGGAATCAGCGAGACACTGGCACAAACCATCTATGACCACTTCCACGGCTAGCGCGACACTGGGTAATTTCGTGGCTTTTGAACGGAATGCCGCTGATTGACAGACTCGGTAAAACCCTACCTGCCAAGACCCGCCCTAACACGCTATGATTGCGTTGCTGCCCATTTGATTCACCCAAAGGAAGCGATATGCCTCTTTACCCGATTTCCGGTCGCGCAGGCGGCACGGTACGTCTTTTGGCCCCCGCTCAGTCAGAGCGGGGCAGCGCATGGCCGGGTTACGACGATGATGTGACCAGCCTTGATGCAACGATCACCGACCTGGGGCTCTCTAGTAGCCATCCTTCCCTGCAGGTCCGCGCCCGCGACGGTATGAACTGGACCGTCGAATTGGGCGACAGAAACCAGACCCAACGCGCCGGACTGAATGACAAGGTCGTCGCGCCGGGCGATCAGATCCAGATTCAGGGGCAACGCGCCTCTGGCTTTGGCGACCGGCGCATCAGGGCCTCGCGGCTGACGGTGGCCGGACGTCCCTTCGACATGTGCCCCGAACGCTGCGTCGAGGCCTGACGAGGTGCCGGGCCGGCTCTGATCGGCCCGACACAAGCTGCTGTGACAACGCGGCCTCTCAACACCCCTTCCAAACTGCCCCCTCAGCGATTAGCTTGCGCGCATGCGCTGGACCTTGCCCAATATCCTGACGATCCTCAGGCTTTTCGCCGCCCCTGGGGTGCCGTTGATGTTTCTGTACTTTCATCGGCCCTGGGCGGATCTGGCGGCTTTGGTCCTGTTTCTGGTTGCGGCCATCACCGACTGGTTCGACGGATATCTGGCGCGGGCATGGGGACAGGAAAGCCGCTTCGGCGCCGCCATGGACCCGATTGCCGACAAGGCCATGGTGGTGATCGCCATCGTGGTCATCACCGGCTATTCGGGAATGAACCCCTGGCTGATCCTGCCAGCGACCATCATCCTGTTCCGAGAGGTCTTTGTCTCGGGACTGCGCGAATTCCTGGGCCCGAATGCAAAGTTGCTCAAGGTCACGCAGATGGCCAAGTGGAAGACCACCTTCCAGATGGTCGCAATCGCGGTTCTGTTTCTGGGCACCGGCCTGGCCTATGTCGAACATGGCCGCCCGCCCCTGCTGGGCGAGGCTCGGCTGCCCTTTTTCGCCAGTTGGGCGGATCTGGCCACCTGGCTTGGGCTGCTGCTGATCTGGGTCGCGGCGCTGCTGACGGCCTGGACAGGCTGGGATTACTTCGCCAAGGCGCGCCCCTATCTCAAGGACCCCGGCCATGACGATTGAGGTCCTGTATTTCGCCTGGCTGCGCGAACGTATCGGCCAGCCACGTGAACAGATAGAGACCAGCGCCGCGACGGTGCGCGAACTGGTCACGGAACTGGCCGCCCGCGACGAATGGCACGCAGCCGCCTTCGCGGACATGGCCGCCGTGCGATGCGCGCTGGATCAGCAACTGGTCGATCTGGACAGCCCCCTTGGCAACGCGCGCGAGGTTGCGTTCTTCCCGCCCATGACCGGCGGCTGATCCGATGTCAGCGCGCGTCCAGACCCAGGCTTTTGACAGCGGCGCCGAATTGCTGGGCTTTGGCGATGGCGCAGGCGCCGTGGTCACCTTTACCGGCTTTGTTCGCGACGACACCGGGCAGATGCGCGGGCTGGAAATCGAACACTATCCCGGCATGACGGAACGCGCGCTCAACGACTATGGCGCCGAGGCAGCCCGCCGTTTCGATCTGACCGATTGGCGGATCATCCATCGTCATGGCCGCCTAGACGTCGGCGAACCGATCATGATGGTTGCCACCGCCGCCCGGCATCGCCGTGCCGCCTTTGAGGCCGCCGATTACCTGATGGACTGGCTCAAATCCCGCGCACCCTTCTGGAAGCGAGAAATCGGACCTGATGGCAGCAGCGAATGGGTCGATGCCAAGGATAGCGACGAAGCCGCGCTGAACCGATGGTAAGTGCCGTGATCGTTTCGACGCTCAGCGACGGTGGCCGCCCATGATCCGGCCTCGGATCGCACAAATCGCCAGACGCTGGTCCGAGCCGCTGGTCGCGCTGCTGGCGACGCTGACCGGCCTATGGCTGGCAAGCTGGGGCGGCTGGTTCTTTGCAGCACTTGGCCTGGCGCTTGCGCTTGCCGCGCTGGCATGGCTGTTGGCTGCATTGCGGCGGCTGCCTTTTCGCCGCAACTCGGATGGCCCGGGCATCGTCGAAATTGACGAGGGTGTGATCCGTTATTTCGGAGCACGTTTGCTGGGCGGAGAGATCGCCTTGCGCGAGCTGACCGAGCTGCGGCTGTTGCCCTTGTCAGGGCAGCAGCACTGGCGGCTGAAATCCCGCGATGGGCAGGCGCTGCTGATCCCGCTGAACGCCAGCGGCGCCGACAGTCTGGCCGATGCCCTTGCCGCGCTGCCCGGCATCCGCATGGGCGAGATCGCCTCGGCGCTGCATCAACCCGACAGCGCCGCCCGCACCCTTTGGCTGAGACCTGCCTGATCGCGGGTTGACTTGCCCCGGCCCTGTTGCCACCTGTGGTTTCGGCAAGATAGCGAAAGGCCACGATCCCATGTCCATTCCACAGCAGGGCGGCGGCCCGATCGAACACCGAGACCAACTGGCCGCCTATCTCGCCTCGGGCGAAAAGCCCCGCGAAGATTGGCGCATCGGGACCGAGCACGAGAAATTCGGCTATTGCAAGGGCGCCAAGCTGCCACTGCCCTATGACGGCGCCTGCTCGATCAAGGCAATGCTGGAGGGGCTGGCGCAGCGCCACGGCTGGACGCCCGTCGAAGAGCAGGGCAAGATCATCGGCCTGGTGCGCGGCATGGCCAATATCAGCCTGGAGCCGGGCGGACAGCTGGAACTGTCGGGCGCCCCGCTGGAAACGATCCACCAGACCTGCGACGAGGTGAACCAGCATCTTGCAGAGGTACAATCCATCGCCGAGGGCATCGACGCGGGGTTCATGGGTCTGGGCGCCGCGCCGATCTGGTCCGAAGACCAGATGCCGATGATGCCCAAGGGGCGCTATGCGCTGATGACGCCCTATATGCGGACGGTGGGCACGCTTGGCACGCAGATGATGTATCGCACCTGTACGGTGCAGGTGAACCTGGATTTCGGGTCCGAACCCGACATGGTGCAAAAGATGCGCGTGGCGCTGGCCTTGCAGCCCGTCGCCACGGCGCTCTTTGCCAATAGCCCCTTCCTTGACGGCAAGCCCAACGGCTTCAAAAGCTGGCGCAGCCATATCTGGCAGAACCTTGATGCAGCTCGTACCGGGATGCTGCCTTTTGTCTTCGAGGACGGTTTTGGATACGAGCGTTGGGTCGATTACGTCCTCGATGTGCCTATGTATTTCGTCTATCGCGACGGTCAGTATATCGACGCGCTTGGCCAGAGCTTCCGCGACTTCATGCAGGGGAAACTGCCCGCATTGCCGGGCGAATTGGCAACGCTGTCCGATTGGGCCGATCACCTGACCACCGTCTTTCCCGAGGCGCGACTAAAGAAATTCATCGAGATGCGCGGCGCCGATGGCGGCCCGTGGCGGCGGCTTTGCGCCCTGCCCGCGCTATGGGTCGGGCTGACCTATGATCAGGGTGCGCTGGACGCGGCATGGGATCTGGTCAAGGGCTGGGACGACGAGACCCGCGAGGGCCTGCGTGTCGCCGCCGCCCGTGATGCGCTGCAAGCCGAGGTCAACGGCATCAAGATGCACGATCTGGCGCGCGAAGTTGTCGCCATCGCCGAATCCGGGCTGAAATCGCGCGCGATGCCGGGTGCTGGCGGGCTGGTGCCCGACGAAACCCATTTCCTGAACGCCCTGAAGGAAAGCGTCGACAGCGGCAGAGTCCCCGCCGATGAGCTGCTAGAGAAATATCACGGCGAATGGCAGGGCGACCTGAGCCGGATCTACGACGAATACTCTTATTGATCGCGCCGGCGCGTGGTTGGGGGGCGTCAGTCCCCCACCGCGCGTTGCGTCGCCCGCTTGATTTCGTCGTCGCTCATCCGGCCACGACGCGCCTGACGGCGCGCAGCAGCGGCCTCGGACTCGTCGGTTGGCTCGGCCGGAATATCGCCTGCCAGAAAGTTGCCGAACTTCTCCATCCCCGGCACATGTGCTGACAGCACGCGCAGCACGACGAGCATCGGCACGGCGACGATCATGCCGATCACCGACCACAGCCAAGCCCACATCGCGACCGTCAGGAACACCACCACCGTGTTCAGCTGCAGCCGGCGAGAGACGAAATAGGGCGTGATCAATTGGCCCTCGATCGAGGTCAGGCCCAGATAGGTGCCCGCCACCAGGAGCGGCGTGAAGAGATCATCATACACAAACAGCGCCACGACCGCAGACAGCACGACGCCCGCAATCGCGCCCAGATAAGGGATGAAGTTCAGCACGAATGCCGCAAGGCCAAACAGCATCGGGCTGGGCATATCCCAGATCCACATGGCGATCCCGATCGCGATGCCAAGCGCGGCGTTGATGATCGTGATCGCGCCCAGATAGGTGGACAGTGATCCTTCTATCTCGCGCAATGCGACATAGGCGCGGCGCTTGTCAGCCAAACTGTCAAAGGCCTGCACGATCTTCAGATAAAGCAGATCGCCCGACGAAATCATGAAAAACAACAGCACCAGCGTAAAGATCAGCTGCCCGAATGCCGCTGGCCCCAAAGCCAGCGCCTGCCCCATGGTCGAAGGCCCATCAGATGAATTCACCTGAACATTCACCTGCTGCGTGGAAGGCTGTGCCCCAGTCGGATCACTGGTATTGGTCGTTTCAACCGTGGCCTGACCGCTGGCATCGCTGGAGACCTGAGTATCCGATACGGTGCCATCGGCAGCACTATCATCGCTGCTGCCACCGCCCGATGCGACCTCATCCAGCTTTTCGGCGGCTTCTTCCAGTTGACGGAAGTTTCCGCGAATTTCGGTCAGCCGCTGCTCCAGCCGCTGCGATATCTGCGGCGCGTCGTCCATCATTTGAGAGATCGGGCCAGAGGCCATCAATCCAATGCCGCCAGCCGTGAACAGAATGCCGAGGGTAATAAACGTGGCAGAGACCGCCGCCCCAACGCCGAACCGTTCAAGGAAACGACGGATCGGAATGAAGACAAAAAACAACAGCAGCGCCAGTGAGACCGGCATCATGAAAGCGCGCGCATAAGAGACGAACCAGAACAGCACGATCAGAAAGATACCGATGATCGCCCAGTTCGAGACATTCTTTACGATCGCAGGTTCGGGAGAGTCGGGCAGTTCAGGCTGATCCTGCGGCGTATGGTCGGTCATCTTGGGGCAGCACTTTCCTTGACTGATTGGTCAGACAGGAAAACGCGGCCGGAACTGTCGCAGTTCCGGCCGTTCGCCCAGATGATCACATGATATTTGTCAGCCCGATCACTGCGGTCTTAGATCGGGTGATCCCCGGTGGCGTCGATGACGCGCGTGGGCAGTCCCATTTCGCCCAGCAGTTCCAGGAACGGCCGCGCGGGCAGATCCTCGACATTGGCCATGCGTTTGACGTCCCAGTCGCCCCGCGCAATCAGCACTGCGGCAGCCAGCGGCGGCACCCCGGCGGTATAGCTGATGCCCTGCGATCCGACCTCGTTATAGGCATCCTTGTGGTCGGCGACGTTATAGATGAACACCTCGCCGTCCTTGCCGTCCGGCCCCTTGCCCTTGACCAGATCGCCGATGCAGGTCTTGCCGGTGTAATTCGGCGCCAGGCTGGCAGGATCGGGCAGCACCGACTTGACCAGTTTCAGCGGCACGACCTCTTGCCCCTCGGCGGTTTTCACCGGCTGCTCAGACAGCAGGCCAAGCGATTGCAGCACGGTGAAGACGTTGATGTAATGCGGCCCAAACCCCATCCAGAAACGCACATCGGCATCCTTGTATCGCGCCGAAAGGCTGTGCACTTCGTCATGGCCGGACAAATAGGCGGTCTGCTTGCCAACCACGGGCAAATCCCATTCGCGTCCGACCTCGAACATCTTGTTCTCGGTCCATTTGCCGCCCTGCCAGGCATAAACCGTGCCGGTGAATTCGCGGAAATTGATCTCGGGATCGAAATTCGTGGCGAAATATTTGCCGTGGCTGCCGGCATTGATATCGACGATATCGATGCTGTCGACCTTGTCGAAATATTCATCCTCGGCGAAACGGGCATAGGCATTCACCACGCCCGGATCAAAGCCCGCACCCAGAACCGCCGTGATGCCAGCCTTTTCCACAGCCTCGCGACGCTTCCATTCGTAGTTCGCATACCAAGGCGGCGTTTCGCAGATCTTGTCGGGCTCTTCATGGATCGCGGTGTCGATATAGGCGGCACCGGCGTCGATGCAGCCCTGCAGCACGGTCATGTTGATAAAGGCCGAACCTACATTGATGACCACGCCGGCATCCAGTTTGCGGATCAGACCGGCGACGGCCTTGCTGTCCATCGCGTCCAGCGCATAGGTCTGGAAGGGCATCTTGTGGCCCTTGTCGCGCAGGCTTGTGACGATATCGTCCGCCTTGGATTTCGTGCGGCTGGCGATATGCAGCGTGCCGAATTCCTTGGCCCATTGCGCGGCCTTGTGCGCGGTGACTTGCGCGACGCCGCCAGCGCCTATGATCAGCAGGTTTTTCTTATCGGCCAAGTCTGTCTCCTTCCCGGTGGCAGAGGTGGGGGCGGGCCTCAGGACAGGCTGCCCTTGTAGTCGTCATAGGAAAACCGGCGAACCTCTCGGATCGTTCCGTCCTCCTCGCGGATCGCAATGGCGGGCATCGCGACACCATTGAACCAGTTCTTCTTGACCATCGTGTAACCGGCCGCATCTGCAATGCTGATACGGTCGCCCACGGCCAACGCCTCTGGGAACCGGGCGTCGCCAAAGATATCGCCGGCAAGGCAGGTCTTGCCCGCGATCTGGTAGTCATGATCGCCCGATTGCGGCAGTTTGGCCGTTTCGCGATAGATCAGCAGATCCAGCATATGCGCCTCGATGCTGCTATCGACGATGGCCACATCCTTGCCGTTGTTGATGACATCCAGCACGCTGACTTCAAGGCTGGCGCTGCCAGAGATGCTGGCCTCGCCGGGTTCCAGATAGACCTGAACGCCGTGCTTGTCGGCAAACTCGCGCAGCCGCGTGGCCAGCCGGTCCAACGGATAGCCTTCGCCCGTGAAGTGGATGCCGCCGCCAAGGCTGACCCAGTCCAACCGGTCCAGAAAGCCGCCGAATTCTGCCTCGATCCGCGACAGTTGCTGGTCGAACAGATCGAAATCGCCGTTCTCGCAATTATAATGGATCATGACGCCACTGATCCGGTCGAGCGCCTCTTCCAGCCGCGGCATGTCCCATTCGCCCAGACGGCTGAACGGGCGCGCGGGATCGGCCAGATCGAAACCGCTGGTCGAAAAGCGCGGGTTCAGGCGCAGACCGGCCTGAATGCCCTTGGCGCGCGCCTTGTCGCCAAAACGGTCCAACTGGCCAAGACTGTTGAAGATGATCTTGTCGGCATGGCCAATGGCCTCGTCGATCTCATGATCGGCCCAGGCCACGGAATAGGCATGCGTTTCGCCGCCGAATTCCTCGGCCCCCAGGCGCAGTTCGTAAAGGCTGGACGAGGTCGTGCCGTCCATGAACTCGCGCATGAAGTCAAAGGCCGACCAGGTGGCAAAGCACTTCAGCGCCAGCAGCGCCCTGGCCCCCGAATGCTCACGCAACCAGGCAATCTTTTCCATATTGGCGCGCAGCCGGGCCTTGTCGATCAGGTAGTAGGGGGTCTGCAACTCGGCCATGGTGAAACCTTTGGGTTCGAACGCGAAACAGCGATATAGGCGGGACGGCTTTGATTCTCAAGGAACCTCTGACCAGTCAGGCCAAGGTCACGCGTGCCGCGCAGGTTTAGAAATTCGCGCGCAAATGCCGCGACATGACCAGTTCAGCCAGCGTCACCGACTCGAGCCGGGGCTGTTCAACGATCAGGTCCAGCCAGATCTTTTCAAGCCTGTTCTGGTTCAGATCCGTGCCCGCCAGATCGAACTCGACCAAATATCGACCACTTGGGTCAGACCGTGTCAGGTCGACATGACGCAGGATGTTTTCGGTATTGGGACCATGGGTCACGTTCAGTCTGGCGTAGATGCTGGCCCCTTCTTGCGAGCGCAGCACCGTGGCCAATCGCAGGATATGGGCGCTGGTCAGCCCATTCATCGCGCTCGCAGGCAAGTCGAAGGATACCGACAGATAGCTGCCGCCGAACCGCGGTACCTCCAGCAGCAGATCGAAAGGGGCGCCGTCGGTTTGTGGCCTTTGCCGCAGGGTCAGCGCCTTGTCAGGGCAGTCGTGCCACAAGGCCATCTCGTCGCTCAACCGTCGCCCGGAAGCCGGCGCAACATGCTCGGGGTCAGGCAGCGCCTGTGACAGGACCGCAGGGCGCCATGACCAATCGGTGCCGGGCGGCAGCGCGCACGTCTCGGGTGACAGCTCTGCCATATCGGCAGAGCTCACTCGATCACGCATACCGCGCCGCGGCTGGAACCTGGAAAACCATGACGGCATTGCGGTCCCTCTCAAGACGACGCGCTACTGGTCCATATACACATGGGTTTCCTTTTCAGCGCCCGGATGGGTGACGGCACCGTAACGCGCACCGCCCACAAGCTGGGAATATTTCCACAGCGCGCCGCTGGCATAGTCGGTCTTGCGCCCGCCCTTCCAATCGGCCTTGCGCGCGGCCAGTTCATCATCGGACAGATCGACGCTTATCTCGCCCTTCACCGCATCCAGCGTGATCATGTCGCCGTCCTTCAACAGCGCAATGGGGCCGCCATGCGCCGCCTCGGGGCCGACATGGCCGACGCAGAAACCACGCGTCGCGCCGCTGAAGCGGCCGTCGGTGATCAGCGCGACCTTCTTGCCCATGCCCTGTCCGGACAGGGCCGCCGTGGTCGACAGCATCTCGCGCATGCCGGGGCCGCCTGCGGGGCCTTCGTTGCGGATGACGATCACATCGCCTTCCTTGTAGGTGCGCTTTTGCACGGCGTCAAAGGCCAGTTCTTCGCTTTCGAAGACGCGGGCCGGACCGGTAAAGACCTGCTCTTCCGCACTCATGCCGGCGACTTTCACAATGGCCCCATCGGGGGCCAGATTGCCGCGCAAACCGACAACGCCGCCGGTCTTGCTGATTGGGGTCTCGATCGCGTGGATGACCTTGCCGTCAATGGCACGGTCGACCAGATCAAGTTCTTCGCCGATGGTCTTGCCGCTGGCGGTCATGCAGTCTTCGTGGATCAGCCCGACCTTGCGCAGTTCGCGCATGACGACCGGCAAGCCGCCTGCCTCGAACAGGTCCTTGGCGACATATTCGCCGCCCGGACGCAGGTTCACGAAATAGGGCGTGTCGCGGAAGATGTCACAGACATCGAACAGGTCGAAATCAATCCCGGCCTCATGCGCGATGGCCGGCAGATGCAGCCCGCCATTGGTCGAACCACCGGTGCAGGCCACCACGCGCGCCGCGTTTTCCAACGCCTTGCGGGTCACGACATCACGGGCGCGGATGTTCTTTTCGATCAACTCCATCACCGCCTCGCCCGAGGCCAGACCATACTGATCGCGGCTTTCATAAGGCGCAGGCGCGCCCGAGCTGTTCATCAGCGCCAGACCGATTGCCTCGGACACGCAGGCCATGGTGTTGGCGGTGTACTGACCGCCACAGGCGCCGGCAGACGGGCAAGCCACGCGTTCCAGAATTTCCAGTTCGGCATCCGTCATATTGCCGGCGGCGTGCTGGCCCACGGCCTCGAACACGTCCTGCACGACCACATCCTTGCCGTTCAGCTTGCCCGGCAGGATCGAGCCGCCATAGATGAACACCGATGGCACGTTCAGCCGCACCATCGCCATCATCATACCCGGCAGCGACTTGTCACATCCGGCAAGACCCACCAGCGCGTCATAGCAATGGCCGCGCATGGTCAGTTCCACCGTATCGGCAATCGCATCGCGCGAAGCCAGCGACGAGCGCATGCCCTCGTGGCCCATGGCGATGCCGTCGGTCACGGTGATGGTGGTGAATTCACGCGGGCAACCGCCGCCCTTCTTCACGCCTTGCTTGACCGACTGCGCCTGACGGTTCAGCGCGATATTGCACGGTGCGGCTTCGTTCCAGCAGGTGGCAACGCCGACCCAGGGGCTGTGAATTTCTTCGTCACTGATCCCCATCGCGTAGAAATAGCTGCGATGAGGCGCGCGCTCTGGCCCTTCGGTGACATGACGGCTGGGAAGCTTCGATTTGTCAAAGCGGCGATTGGACGACATGGCGAACCTCAAGCTGACAGATTATGGCTTTTCTCGGCTTAATTGCAGGCGAGGGGCGGGGCAAGTGCGGGGTTGGCGGAAAATCCATGCAGATCCGCCCAAGGACCGCGATCACAGCAGCGGCGATGCCAGCGCCAGAAGATTGTTGCGGATGCGCCGGAAAATGCCCCAGTCGCGTACCTCATCCAGCGTCAGCTCGACCGAGCGTTCAACATAGGTGGCCTGCCGCTGATTGAGTTCTTCGGTCATGTCACGGTCATAGACGGCCATATTGACCTCGTAATTCAGCTCGAAGCTGCGGCGATCCAGATTGGCGCTGCCGATCATGGCGTAACGACCGTCAACGGTGGTGATCTTGGAATGCAGCAGGCCGGGCTTGAACAGATACAACCGTACGCCCGCACGCAGCAGACCGTGATAGAACCCCTCGCTGGCCGCCGCGACGATCAGCGAATCGTTGCGTTCAGGCAGGATCATCGTCACTTCGACCCCGCGCCGCGCGGCCGAACGGATCGCCGCGTCCAGCGCCACGTCGGGGACATAGTAGGGCGTGGTCAGCACGATTTCTTCGCGCGCATTGTGGATCATCGTCGACAGGCAATCAGAGATCGATCCGGCCCGCCGGTCGGGGCCTGTCGCCACCACCTGCGCCACCAGACCGGGATCGGCCACAGCCGGCACCATGGTCAGCATCTCGCCCAGATCAACGCCGGAATAGCTCATCCAGTCGCTGAGGAAGACGGCCTGCAACTGCCGCACGACCGGACCTTCGACGGAAACAAGGATATCGACCCAAGGCGCGTATTTCGGCTTGGTGAAAAAGGCCATGTCGGCGCAGTTGCGGCTGCCGGTAAAGGCGATGCGGTTGTCCACGACCATGATCTTGCGGTGATTGCGCAGATCCAGCCGCTGGAACAGCAGGCTGATGAACGGCAGGCCCCAGGGGAACGCCGTGACACATTCGGCGCCGGCATCCTGCATCCGCTGCCACAGAGGCGAGCGCGAAAACAGCCGCGATCCGTATTGGTCGATGATGATCCGACAGGCCACACCCCGCTGCGCGGCACGTTCAATCGCCTCGGCAACACGGGCGCCGCTTTCGTCTGGCAGCCAGATATAGAAAACGATGTGAATATGGTCCTGCGCGCTGTCGATGGCGTCAACCATCGGGTCGATGGCGTCATCATGCTCTGACAGCAGCGTCAGCGCGTTTCCGGTGACGGCAGGCATGCCGCCAACCGATTGATTGACGGCAAAGACCGGTTCCAGCCGGCGCGGCGGCTGATCGACGACCTGAGGTGAGGGCTTGCGCAGGCCGGTCAGCCTGTCGCGCACGTCGGACATCTTCTGGACTTCGGCCTGACGCATCCGCACCTCGCCGAACAACAGA
The DNA here is from genome assembly GCF_002847305.1 of Paracoccus tegillarcae. Lineage (NCBI taxonomy): Bacteria > Pseudomonadati > Pseudomonadota > Alphaproteobacteria > Rhodobacterales > Paracoccaceae > Paracoccus > Paracoccus tegillarcae. Next base: position 1,094,070 of record NZ_CP025408.1, read on the forward strand.
TAGGCGACAATCCCCACGATCGGGATCGCCTCGACGATCATGATCCATGCCAGACGCACCGACGGATCCATCCGCGACCGAATCAAGACGCGTGCCACGACGATCAGCGCGGCAACATTATGCAGAAACAGGAAGGCGGTCGGCCACATTCGCACATCATCCACGGGCGGGCGGGCAATTGCAATTCCCTTCCTTGGGGCCTATTTGGTGCTTGAAACTGCAAGGGCCCGTGCGATGAACTGGATCACGAACTACGTCCGTCCCCGGATCAACTCGTTGTTTTCGCGCCGCGAAGTGCCCGAAAATCTGTGGACGAAATGCCCCGAATGCGGAACCATGCTGTTCCACCGTGAACTGGCCGACAACCTGAATGTCTGTTCGAACTGCGATCATCACCTTCCGATCACACCGCGCGAACGGTTCAACGGCCTGTTCGACGGCGGTGTATTCGTCGAGGTCAAGGTTCCCGATCCGGTCGCCGACCCGCTGAATTTCCGCGATCAGAAGAAATATCCCGAGCGGATGAAAGCGGCGCAAAAGACCACCGGCGAAAAAGAGGCGATGCTGGTTGCCGAGGGCGAGATCGGGCGCACCCCGATTATCGCAGCCGCGCAGGATTTCAGCTTTATGGCCGGCTCCATGGGCATGTATGTAGGCAATGCCATCATCGCGGCCGCCGAACGCGCTGTAAAACTGAAACGCCCGCTGGTGCTGTTCTCGGCTGCCGGCGGCGCGCGCATGCAAGAGGGTATCCTGTCGCTGATGCAAATGCCGCGCACCACGGTCGCGGTCGAAATGCTGAAAGAGGCCGGGCTGCCCTATATCGTCGTGCTGACCCACCCGACCACCGGCGGCGTGACGGCCTCTTATGCGATGCTGGGTGATGTCCAGATCGCAGAGCCGAATGCCCTGATCTGCTTTGCCGGCCCCCGCGTCATCGAACAGACCATCCGCGAAAAACTGCCCGAGGGCTTCCAGCGCGCCGAATATCTGCTGGAACACGGGATGCTGGACCGCGTGACCAATCGCCTGAAACTGCGCGAGGAACTGGTTTCGATCCTGCGCATGATGACTGGACTGCCCGCGCCTGTGATGGGTGAATTGCCGCCGCCGGGCGACACCGAGCCCGCCAAGGCACAGCCGTCGCAGGAAAAAAGCGCCTGATCATCATTCGTGTCCAGATTTACCGAGGGTCCGGGGGCAACACCTTCGGCTTGATCCATGTCCCAGTCTGACGCCATCCTAGACCGCCTGATGTCGCTGCACCCGAAGGTGATTGACCTGTCACTGGATAGGATGCACCGCCTGCTGACCGCGCTCGGCAATCCCGAGCGGCAGATCCCGCCCGTGATCCACATCGCCGGCACCAATGGCAAGGGATCCACCCAGGCGATGATCCGCGCCGGTCTGGAGGCAGGTGGCGCCCGCGTACATGCCTATACATCGCCGCACCTTGCGCGATTTCACGAACGCATCCGCCTGGCCGGCACTCTGATCGACGAGGACGTGCTGGCAGCCACGCTGGAGGAATGCGAGGCCGCAAACGGCGGCGAACCCGTTACCTTCTTCGAGATCACCACGGCGGCTGCGTTCCTGGCGTTTTCCCGTGTGTCCGCCGATTATACACTGCTTGAGGTTGGGCTGGGCGGTCGGTTGGATTGCACCAATGTCATCGACACCCCGCGCCTGACAATCATCACCCCGGTCAGCATCGATCATACCCAGTTCCTGGGCGATACCCTGCCGCAAATCGCTGGCGAAAAAGCGGGCATCCTTAAACGCGGCGTGCGCTGCATCGTCGCGCCGCAGGCGGATGAGGCCCTTGCCGTGATCGAGGACCGCGCCGCCCGGCTGCCAGCGCCGCTTTCCATCGCAGGTCAGCACTGGACCGTGTCGCGCGAACGCGATGCGCTGGTCTATCAGGATGAGAACGGGTTGCTGGATCTGCCGCTGCCCAACCTGCCCGGCCCGCATCAGATCCAGAATGCCGGCACCGCGCTGGCCGCGCTGCGTGATCTTGGCGCACGCCCGGATCAGGCGGTGGCGGCCGTGACCCGCGCAGAATGGCCCGCCCGTATGCAGCGGCTGAAAAGCGGCCCGCTGGTCGATGCCGCCGGCCCGCAGGCCGAGCTGTGGCTGGATGGCGGCCATAACCCCGCAGGCGGTCAGGCCGTCGCCGATACGCTGGCCACGATGCCCAAGCGACCCACTCACCTGGTCTGCGGAATGTTGAACACCAAGGATGTCACCGGCTACATGCGCCCCCTCGCAAGGCAGGCGGACAGCCTGACTGCCGTCGCGATTCCGGGCGAGGCGAACACCCTGCCCGCCGACGTGACCGCAGATGCTGCGCGCTCAGTGGGCCTTGCGGCAACAACGGCGGCGGATTGCGAAAGCGCCATACGTCTGATCGCAAGCAACCAGCCGCAATGCAGAATCCTCATCTGCGGATCATTGTATCTCGCCGGCCGTGTGCTACGCGACAATAGCTGACGGAAACCGCCACAGATAGGCCGTTCAACCAGCGGCGCGCGCACCCCAGGCCGCGTCCTGCATTTCGCGCAGCCGGCTTGTCGTGCGCTCGAATTCAAAGCTGCCTTCGCCCTCGTTATACAGCTGCTCTGGCTCATCCGCGGCACTGGCGATCAGTTTGAGCTTGGCCTCGTAGAGCGTGTCGATCAGCGTCACAAAGCGCTTGGCCTCGTTGTAATTCGACATGCTCAGGCGGGGGATCGCGTCGATCATCAGCACATCGACCTCGCGCGTGATCGCCAGATAGTCAGCCGGGCCTAGCGGCTGTCCGCAAAGATCCCAGAAACTGGCGCGGCCGACACGATCGGCGCATTTGGGCAGGATGACCTTGCGCCCCTTGACCTCTATCTCGCGCGGTGCGGGGGTCGCGCCGCCCGTCAAATCGGCCCAGGTGGCATCCATGGCTGCCCGCGCCTCGGCATTGGCGGGGGAGAACCAGACCTGACCGCCGGCGGCCCTGCCCTGCCGGTAATCGGTCGGGCTGGCCAGTTCCACCACCTGCATCCTTTCCTTCAACAGCTTGATGAAGGGCAGGAAAAGCTGGCGGTTCAACCCGTGTTTGTACAAATCATCCGGCGTGCGGTTCGATGTGGTTACGATCACCACGCCCTCTTCGAACAGGACCTGGAAAAGCCGCCCGACAATCATGGCATCGGCAATGTCGGTGATCTGCATCTCGTCAAAGCATAGCAACCGGACCGAGGCGGCAACCTCTTGCGCGACCGGACGGACCGTATCCTGATCACCACGTTTGCGCGCGGCCTCTAGCCCGGTCTGAATTTCCTGCATGAATTCGTGAAAATGCACGCGCCGCTTCGCCTCGATCGGGGCCGCATCGACGATCAGATCCATCAACATGGACTTGCCCCGCCCGACACCGCCCCACAGATAAAGACCCTGCGACCCGTCTGCCGGTGCCGCATCCGCCTGGCCGCCGCCAAACCAACTGCGCCAGCCGCCGTTTGTGCTGGCGGCGGGCTGGTCCTGCAGCGAGTCCACGACCGCATCCATCAGAGGCAGGACCTGCGCCTGCGCCTCATCCTCGCGCAGCAGCCCTGCCTTGACGCGCTCGCGATACAGATCAGATACGCTTGTCACACCCATCCCCCGGTGATTTCTGGTATTCCAGCCACTGAACTATCACAGAGGATTTCCACTGCACAGAGCACCGCAGCCAGAGCGAAATCTATCAGGGCAATCAAGCGCTTGTGATAGCCGCCCGTTCGCGTTGGGCCTATAAGACCGGAAAATCACACGAGAAGGCAGGCACATGCGGCGACTTATCATCCGAACCGCCAAGATATCAGGCGTGGCGCTGGTCTGCATGATCGCCTTTCTCGCCTATCTGAAGGTCAGCGGAAATTTTCATGCCATCACCCCAGGCCAAGCCTACCGTGCCGCGCAGATGGGGCCGGAAAAGCTGGTCGAGTGGACCGCCGAACACGGCATCGCTTCGGTCCTGAACCTGCGGGGTGAAAACGAAGGCACGGATTGGTATGACGCCGAGGTTGCCACGGCAGACAAGCTGGGCATCACGCATATCAACTTTCGTATGTCGGCCAGCCAGGAGCTGACCGGCCCCGAAGCGCAGCAACTGATACAGATCATGCGCGACGCCCCCAAACCGATGCTGATCCATTGTCAGGCCGGCGCAGACCGTACGGGGCTGGCGGCGGCGCTCTACGTCGCCGGGATAGAGGGCGGCAGCGAGTTGTCCGCGGAATGGCAGCTGTCGCCGCGTTATGGCCATATCGGCATTCCGTGGATCAGCGCGGCCTGGCCGATGGACGAAACATGGGAACGGATCGAGCCGTGGCTGGGGTACCCCCGCAGCTGATCAGCCGCGTGCGCGCACGACCTGCAACAGCGGCATCACATCGGACATCTCGGGCCCATGCGCCTGCCCGGTCAGCGCCTTGCGCAGCGGCATGAACAGCCCTTTGCCCTTGCGGCCCGTTGCCTCTTTCACCTGCGTGGTGAATTCGCTCCAGGTGGCGTCGGTATAGGGCGGCGGCGGCAGCAGGGTCATGGCCTCGGCAATGAACTTCGCGTCCTCGGGGTCGATCTGCGGCTCGGCACCCTTGCTGAAGATCGTCCACCAGCCGGCCAGATCGTCCAGCTTGGTGATATTCTGGCTGGCCACGCGCCAGAACCGCTCGGCCAGGTCATCCGGCACGCCAAGCGCCGCGATCCGATCCTTGACCGCATCAAAGGACAGCGCCTGATTGCGTTCGCGCGTCAGCGGCCACAGATCCTCGGGATCGAACTTGGTGGGCGAGGCGCCGAATTGCGACGGCTCGAAACCTTCGGCGATCTCTTCCAGCGACATGCGCAATTCGACCGGCTGGCTGGAACCAAGCCGCGCCATCAGCGACAACAGCGCCTCTGGTGCGACGCCCGCCTCGCGCAGATCGCGCAGCGACAGGGTGCCAAGCCGTTTCGACAGCTCTTCGCCTTGCGCGCCGGTCAGCAGGCTGTGATGGGCAAAATTCGGCGGCGTGCCACCCAGTGCCTCGATGATCTGGATCTGGGTCGCCGTGTTGGTCACGTGATCCGCGCCGCGCACGATGTCGGTGACACCCATATCGGTATCGTCAACCGAAGAGGCAAAGGTATACAGAACCTGCCCATCCGCGCGGATCAGCACCGGATCGCTGACCGAGGCAGCATCAATCGAGATATCGCCAAGGATGCCATCGTTCCATTCGATCCGCTCATGATCCAGACGAAAGCGCCAGTAACCCTCGCGCCCCTCGGACCGCAGGCGGTCCTTGTCGGCATCCGACAGGTTCAGACCAGCGCGGTCATAGACCGGCGGCTTGCCCATGTTCAGCAGCTTCTTGCGCTTGAGGTCCAGTTCGGTCGGGGTTTCGAACACCTCGTACAGCCGGCCACTGTCGCGCAGTTGCTGGGCAGTCTCGCGATAGCGGTCAAGGCGCAGCGACTGCCGCTCGACCCGATCCCATGTCAGGCCCAGCCATTCCAGATCGCGCTTGATGCCATCGACATATTCTTCCTTGCTGCGTTCCTGATCGGTATCGTCGAGGCGCAGGATGAAACTGCCCCCGGCCTTCTTGGCGATCAGATAGTTGAACAGCGCGGTGCGCAGATTGCCCACATGGATGTTGCCGGTCGGCGAAGGGGCGAAACGAGTGGTGGTCATGGCTGTCTCCTGTTGCGCCCGCTCTTTCACAAAGGCTGGATTTTGTCCATATGAGGGCAAGGAAGCGAGGTATCCAATGGCCGATTTGACTGATCTGACCGCCCCCGACGTGGCAGAAATCGAGGCGATGGCCCGCGCGGCGATGGCCATGCTGCCCGAGGCCTTTGCCGGACCCGCGAAAGATGTCGCCGTGCAGGTGGCCGATTTTGCGCCCGATGACATTCTGGACGAATTGCAGATCGACGACCCGCTGGAACTGACGGGGCTTTACGAGGGCATTCCGATGACCGAAAAATCGGTCGCGGATCAGCCGGGCGGGCCGGATATCATCTGGCTGTTCCGCCGCGCGATCCTGGACGAATGGGCAAGCCGGGGCAATGTGACGCTTGGCGATCTGGTCGGTCATATCGTGGTCCATGAATTGGCGCATCACTTCGGCTGGTCGGACGACGATATCGCCCGGATCGACAGGTGGTGGGAATGACCCAGGACCCGATCCTGACCATCACCCTGAACCCGGCGCTGGATCTGTCCACCGCCGCCGATGAGGTGCGCCCGGAACTCAAACTGCGCTGCGACAAGCCGTTGGTCGATCCCGGGGGCGGTGGCATCAATGTCAGCCGCGCCATCCGCATCCTGGGCGGCACCTCGGCGGCACTGGTGGCTTTGGGTGGTGCGACCGGCACGCGGATCGCAGAGCTGCTTAAGGCTGATGGCCTCAAGGTGATGCGCCTTACCGCGCCGGGTGAAACGCGGCAGTCGCTGGCCGTCACCGATCGCGCCAGCGGCAAGCAGTTCCGCTTTGTGCTGCCGGGGCCGGAGTGGCACCGCGCCAATGTGGCCGATGCCATGTCCGCCATCGCCGAGGCCGCCCGCGCCGGTGGCTGGGTGGTGCTGTCAGGATCGAACCCGCCGGGCGTCCCCGCCGGTTTCGCACAAATGCTGGCGGTGCGGCTGAAAGACAGCGCCGCGCGACTGCTGGTCGACACCTCAGGCGAGGCTTTGCGGGCCATTGCGGCCTCATCCACGCCGGTCGATGTGTTGCGGATGGACAGCCACGAGGCGCAGGACCTTGCAGGGCGCGATCTGCCGCTGCGCAGCGACAGCGCCGCATTCGCCGCCGGGCTGGTAAGGGATGGCGTGGCCCACGCGGTGATCGTGGCGCGCGGCGCCGATGGCTCGGTGATCGCCGGACAGGACGGCTGCTGGCATGCCGAGGCGGCGAAAGTGCCGGTCGTCAGTGCCGTGGGCGCGGGCGACAGCTTTGTCGCCGGGTTCCTGCGCGCGACCGCGCAAAACCAGCCGGTCGATCAGGCGCTGGCGCTTGGTGCCGCTGCCGCATCCGCCGCCTGCATGACACCCGCGACCGAGCTTTGCCACGCCAAGGATGTCTGGCAGCTTTACGAAGAACGTGTGGTGACGCGGCTTTAGGCCGTTGGCTTGAGGGGCGTTATGCGGTTCTTCGATTAGGCGGCCGGCATCCGCGCCTCGATCATGCCGGCATACCAACTGCTGCCTGCGGGGATCGCGTCGTCGTTGAAATTATAGGCAGGGTGATGAACCATCGCGGTGTCGCCATTGCCGACCCAGATATAGGCGCCGGGGCGTTCGTTCAGCATGAAACTGAAATCCTCGCCGCCCATCATCGGCTGCATCTCCATATCGACATCGCCAGAGATGCCGCGTGCCACGTCAGCGGCCCAGTCCGTCGCCTCTTCGTTGTTCATGGTGACCGGATAACCGCGCTGATAATCGACATCGGCATGTGCCCCCATGGCCGCCGCTACATTGGTCGCGACGCGGGTGATGCCCTCTTCCAACTGATCGCGCACCCCGGCCTCGAGGCTGCGTGCTGTGCCTTTCAGCTTGACCACTTGCGGGATGACGTTATGCGCGCTCGAATCCGTCTCGACCACGCAGGTCGACACCACCGCATTCTTCAGTGGGTCGATATTCCGCGACACAATGGATTGCAGCGCCACAATGATCTGCGCGGCGGTCAAGGTCGTGTCGATGCACTCATGCGGCTTGGCAGCATGGCCGCCCTTGCCGGTCAGCGTGATGTCGAACTGATCCGCCGCCGCCATCATCGCGCCGGGCCGGATCGAGAACTGCCCCACCGCCATGCCCGGCATGTTGTGCATCCCGTAAAATTCCTGAATGCCCCAGCGATCGACCAGCCCGTCCTCCAGCATCGCGCGGCCGCCCGCGCCGCCTTCTTCGGCGGGCTGGAAAATCACGATGGCGGTTCCGTCAAAATTACGCGTCTCGGCCAGATATTTCGCCGCGCCCAGCAGCATCGCCGTGTGCCCGTCATGGCCGCATGCATGCATCTTGCCCGGTGTCTTGGAAGCATAGTCAACGCCGGTCTGTTCGATGATCGGCAGCGCATCCATATCGGCGCGCAACCCGATCACGCGGCCTTGCGTATCGGTCTTGCCCTTGATGACGCCAACCACGCCGGTCTGCCCAATGCCTTCGGTCACCTCATCCACGCCGAAGTCGCGCAGCAGATCTGCGACGCGGCCGGCGGTGCGATGCACCTCATACAACAGTTCAGGATGCTCGTGAAAATCGCGCCGCCACGCAGTGATTTCGGGCAGCAACTCGGCAAATCGGTTCTTCGGCGGCATGACTGATCTCCTTCCGCAACAGAGTAAACTTTTCTGCCGCCCCTGCAAAGGGTCTGTGCGCGGCGCTGCACGATCAGGCTTGCAACCGGGAATGCGGCACGTGTATTGCCGAGCGCAGCGAAAAGGCCCCGCCATTGCGGCGGGGCCTGATAACACGCTGTGTCCGACAACTCGTCAGGGCGTCAGCATCACCGGTTGATCGTCAGCCAGTGCTGCATTTTCATCATATTCGTAATCGCGCGCGCGCTCGACATCGGCCTCGGTCATCTCGGCCAGCGTCAGATTGCCGTCGGCAACACTGACATTGCCCATCGGGACCGGCACAATCTTGTCGCCGATGTCCAGAAACCCGCCCGAGCTGAGCAGCAGGTATTGCTGGCCATCAACGTCGATGACAGCTTCCGGATTGCCCAGATTCTCGCCACCGGCCGTCATGACGTCCATGCCCATCAGATCGCCAACAGTCATGGTCGTGCCATCGCCCGCAGCGGCCTGTTCCGGAGCCTCTTCCGACTGGCCTTCATCCTGGGCCTGTCCGTCCTCGGCCTGTTGCCCGGCCTGACGCTGCTCTCGTTCTTCGGTGGTCTCGATGACGATTTCGGGATCGCCGTCGACCTGCACCTCGACCGAGGGCTGTTCGGCCATGCTGATCGTTACATTCGGCTCGGCGCCTGCGAACGAGATTTCGGGATCGGCGCGGGTGAATTCGATCTGCGGCGGTTCTTGCGAGGTCACGAAATTCACGACCGGGCGCTGTTCGGCGATCTCGACATCCCCCGAAACGTCCTCGACCCCGCCGGCATCGGCCTGCTCCTGCGTCTCGTCGGGCGCCGTTTCACCATCGCCCACGCCCAGATCGATTTCCAGCTCGGGTTCGGCCTGTGTCACAGTCACTTCCGGTTCTCCCTGGACGACCTCGACCTGCGGATCGGCTTCGGTGACCGAGACTTCGGGATCGCTCTCGAGCACATAGATGCGCGGTGCGGGCATGGTGACGCGCACGTTGATCGTCGGGATCTCGACCGAGATCTCGGGCTGTCCCTGCTCGACGTCGATCTGCGAGGCGCCTTCCTGGACGCTGACCTGCGGCTGCGAGCGGGTGACCGTCACCTCGGGCTGCGGCACGCGGACATCGACGTTGGGTTCGGGAATCCGTACCTGCGCCTCGCCCGTGATCGTGGCTTCCTGCGTGGTGTCGACAGTCGCTGTCGTCGCGTCTGTTTCGGTTTCGGTTTCGGATTCCGTTTCAGTTGCCTGGTCGCTGTCGGTGGCCTGCGCATCGCCACTCAGTACGGCCTGGATGTCGGCACATTCCTGCGCGATGTCGTCGTTCACCGCGGTGGCGACACGTTGCGGATCGGCCCCCTCGATCGAACCGTCCTGCTCTAGGATAAATTGTCCGAGCGCCTGACATTCAGCGCTTTTCCCCTCCAGTTCGGCGGTGTCCACATTCAATGTCTGCGCCGCCGCCATGCCGGCGATGGTCATTGTCAGGGCGGTTCCCGCCATAAGCGACTTCAGTTTTAGATGCGAATTCATCTTGGCCTCTCTCCCTTATTCGATTTGTCTGCCAACGCGCTAAGGCACCGGCATCGCATCAAGAAAAGTCGAGATAAGCAGACTTGTTCCGTTGATAATTGTTAGGGTTAAGACGGGATTTGCATGCCGGATTGAGTCGCGGCGACAGTCAGTCGTCGACCCCTGGGGTCAGATGTCGTCACTCATGCGTGACCGGATCAATCAGAACACGGTGACCCGGTGTGATCTCTTTATAGACCGAGGGCGGCGCCTCGTAGTCAATCGGGTGGATGGGCGAGGGAATCGGCTTGAAGCTCAGATCCTCGCTGATCTTCTTTTCGCGCGGATCAGCCACCGGCACTGCCAGCATCAACTGCTTGGTATAACTGTGCTGGGGGTTTTCGAAGACCTGCTGTCGCGTGCCCATCTCAACGATGCGGCCAAGATACATGACGCCGACATAATGGCTGACGCGTTCGACCACGGCCATGTCATGGCTGATGAACAACATCGAGATGCCCAGATCCTGCTGCAGCTCCATCAGCAGGTTCAGCACCTGCGCCTGCACCGACACGTCCAGCGCCGACACCGCCTCATCCGCGACGATCAGCTTGGGGTTCAACGCCAGCGCACGGGCAATGGCGATCCGCTGACGCTGACCGCCTGACATTTCATGCGGATAGCGGCGCATGAAATGGCGCGGCAACTCGACCCGGTCGAACAACGCGGCAATGCGATCCTGCCGTTCGCTGCGGCTGCCGATGCCATAGTTCTGCATCGGCTCGGCCACCTGATCGTACAGTTTCATCTGCGGATCAAGGCTGGCAAACGGGTCCTGAAAGATCATCTGCATATCGCGCCGCGCCTTGCGCAGGTCGGATGGTCGCAGGGCCAGAATGTCGGTGCCGTCCAGCGTCACGCTGCCCGAGTCGGGATCGACGAGACGCAGGATCGATCGCGCGACGGTAGATTTCCCCGAACCCGATTCGCCCACCAGTGACATCGTTTCGCCACTGTTGATCTTGAAGGACACGTCCTCGACCGCATGAACCTGCGCCACCGTGCGCTTGAGAATGCCGCCCTTGACCGCAAACCGCGTGGTCAGGTGCTGCACTTCCAGCAGCGTTCGCGGGTCTTTCGATATCACCGGATCGGCCGCCTCGCGCGAGCCGTCCTTCATCAGCCGCATCGGTTCTGGCGCAGATTTGCCAGTCATTTCACCAAGGCGCGGCACGGCGGCCAGCAGCATCTTGGTGTAGTCCTCGCGCGGGTTCTCGAAGATCTGTTCGACCGGGCCTTCCTCGACCTTGTTGCCGCGATACATGACGACCACGCGGTCGGCCATTTGCGCAACCACCGCCATGTCATGGGTGATGAACATCACGGCAATCTGCTTTTCACGCTTCAGGCGGTCGATCAGCGCCAGGATCTCGGCCTGAATGGTCACGTCCAGCGCCGTGGTCGGTTCGTCGCAGATCAGCAGGCGCGGTTCGCAGGCCATGGCGATGGCGATCACGATGCGCTGGCGCATACCGCCGGACAACTCGTGCGGGTATTGGTCCAGACGACGCTCTGGTTCGGGAATGCGGACCTGGCGCAGGATCTCCAACGCCTTTGCGCGGGCATCCTTCTTGGCCAGACCGCGATGGACGATCAGACCTTCGGTCAGTTGATCGCCAATGGTGAAAACCGGGTTCAGCGCGGTCATCGGCTCTTGGAAGATCATGCCGATCTGATTGCCGCGAATGTCGCGCATGATCGGCGTTTTCTGCTGGGCAAGATCCACCACCTCGCCGTCGCCGCGATCAAACATCAGCTTGCCATTGGTGATCTCGCCGCCGCCGAATTCGACCAGCCGCATCAGCGAAAGCGAACTGACCGACTTGCCCGAACCGGACTCGCCCACGACGCAAACGCACTCGCCGGGCTTGATATCGAAGCTGACATCATTGACGCCAACGACGATGCCGTCATTCGTCTCGAATTCGACGCGCAGGTTCTCAATCGAAACAAGTGGTTTTTCGTCCAGCATCCGTCGTTCCATTCATGATGACCGGCCAAAGGCTAGCCCGCCCGGCGAAAAAGTCAAAGCAGAAAGCTCCGGAAATCCGAGTCGCGATTAGGCTTGCTTTCGAAGCGGGTCTCGGCTGAAAGTATGGCATTCCGCCCGCCCAACGAGGCAGAAGCCAGACCACCAGGGAGTGACGGCCATCAATGCCGCCGAAACAGAACAATACCAATCTCAATCGCGCCCTGCGTGTATCTGCCCGCTGACCGGGTTTACCAACAGGGAGCTATCTAAATGAAACTGAGAACCATTTTGCTGGGCGCTGCGGCGACGGCAGTCATGGCCCCAGCCGCATTTGCAGAACGTGGCGCAGATGGGCAGGTGAACATCATCTATTGGCAAGCGCCATCGACGATGAACCCCTATCTGTCCTCGGGCACCAAGGATGTCGAGGCTGCCAGCCTGGTCCTGGAAGGGCTGGCCGGCTTTAACGAAAAAGGCGAGGTCATCCCAAAGCTGGCGGCCGAGATCCCCAGCCTTGAAAACGGCGGCATCAGCGAAGACCTGAAAACCGTCACCTGGAAGATCCAGGAAGGCCTGACCTGGTCGGATGGCACCCCTGTGACCTCGGCCGATGCGAAATTCACCGCTGATTACTGCCTGCATCCCGAAGGTGGCTGCGCGCAGGCGGCGCGTTACGAAGGCATCGCCTCGATCGACACGCCCGATGATCTGACGGTCGTGATCAACTTTACCGAGGCCCGCCCCAACCCGTTCACGGCATTCACAGGTGCGCAATCGCCGATCCTGCAGGCCGCGCAATTCGCGGATTGCCTTGGCGCCGCTGCCTCGACCTGTACCGATCAGAACTTCAACCCGATCGGCACCGGCCCGTTCCGCGTGACCGAATTCCGCACCAATGACGTCGTCTCGCTGGAAGCCAACCCCGAATACCGCGACCCGGCCAAGCCGGCCTTCGCGACCGTCAACCTCAAGGGTGGCGGCGACGCGGCTGCGGCGGGTCGTTCGGTTCTGGAAACCGGCGAATATGACTATGCCTGGAACCTGCAGCTGGCGCCCGACGTGCTGGCCGGGATGGAGGCCGCAGGCCAGGGTCAGCTGGTCACCGGCTTTGGCACGCTGGTCGAGCGGATCGAAATGAACATGACCAACCCGTCGGCCGATCTGGGTGCCGATGTGCGCTCGACCGTGGCCGAGCCGCATCCGATCCTGTCGGATGAACGTGTTCGCCGCGCGCTGTCCATGGCCATCGACCGCACCCTGCTGACCGAAATCGGCTATGGCACTGCGGGCCGTCCGACCTGCAACCTGGTACCCGCGCCGGAAATGTTCGCGTCAGACAATACCGACTGCATCGAACAGGATGTCGAAGGCGCCAAGGCGTTGCTGGGCGAAGCCGGCTGGACCGTCGGCGGCGATGGCATCCGCGAAAAAGACGGCATGAAGCTGTCGCTGCTTTACCAGACCAGCGTCAACGCCGTGCGTCAGGATTTCCAGGCGCTGATCAAGCAGTGGTGGTCAGAAATCGGCGTTGAGACGGAACTGAAAACCATCGATGGTTCGGTCTTCTTTGGCGGTGACGCGGGTTCGCCCGACACCTTCCAGAAGTTCTATGCCGATGTCGAAATGTACGCCAACAACTTCGATGGCACCGACCCGGAGCCCTATCTGGCACAGTATACCTGCGAAAAGATCCCCGGCCCGGACAACCAGTGGCAGGGCGAAAACGTCAACCGCTTCTGCGACGAGGCATATGACGCCAAGGTCGTCGAACTGGGCAAGACAGGCGAGATCGAGGCACGCGCCACGCTGGCCAAGGAACTGAACGACATGCTGACCAAGGAAAGCATGGTCGTCGTACCGCTGGTCGATCGCGGTCGTGTCTCGGCGCATTCCAACACGCTTGGCGGTGTCGTCCTGAACACCTGGGACAGTGAAATCTGGAACGCAGCCGACTGGTATCGTATCAAAGAGTAAGCCATCCTTGCATAGGTCGTGGCCCCGCCAGTCGGGGCCACGCGGCAATTCAAACGACAGGGAGAAGTAGAATGTCCAAGATCAGAACCGGGCTATTTGCGGCGACCGCGCTCGCAGGCCTTTCGTCAGCGGCCATGGCCGAGCGCGGCAGCGACGGGCAGTTGAACCTGCTGCTGTGGCAGGCACCGTCGACAATGAACACCTATCTGTCCACCGGCACCAAGGACATGCTGGCGTCTTCTCTCGTCCTTGAGCCGCTGGCGACCTTCGGTCCCGACGGCACATTCATTCCGCGCCTCGCAGCCGAGGTCCCGACGCTGGAAAATGGCGGCATTTCCGAAGACCTGACGACGGTCACCTGGAAGCTGAAAGAAGGGCTGAAATGGTCCGACGGCAGCGACGTGACCTCTGAGGACGTCAAGTTCACCGCCGACTATTGCATGAACGAAGAGGGCGGCTGTTCGCAGGGTGCAAAGTTTTACGGCATCAGCAGCATCGAGGCGGTCGATCCGCTGACGATCAAGATCACCTATGATGGCCCCCGCCCCAACCCCTATGACGCCTTTGTCGGCGCACAGGCCCCTGTCCTGCAAAAGGCACAGTTCGAAAGCTGCATGGGCGCGGCGGCTGCCAGCTGTACCGAGCAGAATTTCGGCCCAATCGGAACGGGCCCGTTCCGGGTTGTCGAATTCCGCACCAATGACGTCGCCACGCTGGAGGCCAATCCCGAATACCGCGAGGCCGACAAACCCGCCTTTGCCACGCTGAACATGAAGGGCGGCGGCGATTCCAACGCAGCGGCCCGTGCGGTTCTGGAAACCGGCGAATACGACTATGCTTGGAACATCCAGATCGCGCCTGACGTGCTGGACGGCATGTTGGCGGCGGGCAATGGCCGGCTTGAGGTCGACTTTGGCTCGACCACCGAGCACCTCAAGATGAACATGACCGACCCGTCCTCCAGCCTGCCCGAGGGCGAGCGTTCGACACTGGCACACCCGCACCCGATCCTGTCGGATGTGAATGTGCGCCGTGCGCTATCCATGGCCATTGACCGCAACCTCCTGAACGAGATCGGCTATGGCGACACCGGCAAGGCGACCTGCAACATGGTCGGCGGCCCCGAAGAGTTCGTCGCGGACAATACCGAATGCCTGACCCAGGATATCGAAGGCGCCAAGGCACTGCTGGAAGAGGCAGGCTGGACCGTCGGCGGCGATGGTGTGCGCGAGAAAGACGGAATGAAGCTGTCCCTGCTGTTCCAGACCAGCGTCAACGCCGTGCGGCAGGACTTTCAGGCGCTGATCAAGCAGTGGTGGTCCGAGATCGGCGTGGAAACCGAGCTGAAGACCGTTGATGCCAGCGTCTTCTTTGGCAGCGATCCCGGCTCGCCCGATACGCTGGTCAAGTTCTATGCCGATGTCGAGATGTATACGGACGTCTATGACGGCACCGATCCCGGCACTTTCCTGGCCGAGCACAGCTGCGACTCGATCCCGAGCCCCGAGAACCAGTGGCAGGGCGAGAACGCCGCGCGCTTTTGCAACGAAGAGTTCGATGCAATGGCCAAGGAAATGGAACAGACCGCTGGCATCGAGGCACGTGCGGAACTGGCCAAGAGGATGAACCTGATCCTGACCAAGGAAGAAATGGTGCTGCAGCCGCTGATCTCGCGTGGTCGCGTCTCGGTCACCTCCAACGCCCTGGCAGGGTTCGAGATGAACCCCTGGGACAGCGAGTTCTGGAACATCGCCGACTGGACCCGCGCCGCCGAGTGACGGGATAAACCTTGCCGCCCCGGCCGCCTGTGCGCGGTCGGGGCGCGCGCAACCGCAAACCACCCGACTGACGAAAGAAGGCCGCGCCCATGAAGCTGTCCAGATTGCTGCCCCTGACCCTGCTGGCTGCCAGCCCCGCGCTGGCCGAACGCGGCGAGAATGGCGATCTGCGGATCATCTATTGGCAGGCCGCGTCGGTTCTGAACCCTTATATCTCGACCTCGGGCAAGGATGTTGACCCTGCCTCTTTGGTGCTCGAGCCGCTGGCCGGCTATGACGGCGATGGGAAACTGTTCCCGCGCCTCGCCACCGAAATCCCGACTGTCGAGAATGGCGGCATCGCTGCCGATTTCAGCTCGATCACCTGGAAGCTGCGCGATGGGCTGACCTGGTCCGATGGCAGCCCGGTCACCGCTGACGATATCAAATTCACCGCCGAGTATTGCATGGCGCCCGATTTCGGCTGCGCCGTCTCGGCCCGTTTTCAGGGCATCACCTCGGTCGACGTGGTCGATCCGCTGACCGTCACCGTCAATTTCGATACACCGAAATACGCGCCCTATCAGGCCTTTGTCGGCTCACGCACGCCGATCCTGCAAACGGCGCAGTTCCAGAACTGCCTTGGCGCCGCCGGCGCCAGCTGCACCGACCAGAATTTCGCGCCCATCGGCACTGGCCCCTATACGGTGACCGAATTCCGGCCCAATGACGTGGCTCTGTTCGAAATCAATCCCAATTACCGCGATGCTGACAAGCCGGCATTTGCCAATGTCACGATCAAGGGCGGCGGCGATGCGGCGGCGGCCGGGCGCGCTGTGCTGGAAACGGGCGAGTTCGACTTTGCCTGGAATCTGATGCTGGATCCCGAAACGCTGGCCCAGATGGAATCCGCCGGCAACGGGCAGACCTTTGCCAGCTTTGGCACCATGGTAGAGCGGATCGAACTGAACCAGACCGATCCTTCCACCGATCTTGGCGCGGAACGTTCAACCCTGGCGCATCCACATCCGTTTCTGACCGATCCGGCGGTGCGGCAGGCCCTGTCCATGGCCATCGACCGCAATCTGCTGGCCGAGATCGGCTATGGACCGGCAGGCAAGCCCACCTGCAACATCGTGCCAGCGCCGCTGGATTACGTGCCCCAGAACGAGGATTGCCTGACCCAGGATATCGACGGCGCCAAGGTGCTGCTGGATCAGGCGGGCTGGGTGCCCGGCGCTGACGGCATTCGCGAAAAGGACGGGCAGCGCCTGTCTGTCGTGTATCAGTCCAGCGTCAATGCGGTGCGGCAGGACGTTCAGGCACTGGTCAAGCAATGGTGGTCGGAAATCGGCGTCGATGCGCAGTTGAAAACCGTGGATGGCAGCGTCTTTTTTGGCGGCGATGCGGGCTCGCCCGACACCATCCAAAAGCTGTTCGCCGATGTGCAGATGTACACCAACAGCTTTGACAACCCAGACCCCGAGGCTTTCATGGGCAACCTGACCTGCGCCCGTATCCCCTCGCCCGAGAACCAGTGGCAAGGCAACAATTTCGCCCGTTTCTGCGACCCCAGCTATGACGAAAAGGTCGCGCAGTTGCGCGAGACTGCCGATCCCGAGCAGCGTCAGGAACTGGTGCGGGAACTGGCGCTGATGCCCACCGCCGAAACGAATATTCTTATCCCGCTGATCCATCGTGGTATGGTATCGGCTCATGCCAACTCGCTTGTCGGCATCGTGCCCAATGCCTGGGAAAGCGATCTGTGGAACATCCAGGACTGGATGCGCGGCCAATAACCCGAAAGGAGCACCTGCCCCTATGCTGAATTTCACCATCCGCCGGCTGTTATTGGCGATACCGACGCTGCTGTTCATCTCGCTGGTGATTTTTCTGCTGCTGGAGGCATCGCCGGGTGACCCCTTGGGCGATGTGCCGCTGACCGTGCCGCCAGAGGTCAAGGAACGCATGCGCGAGGCGCTTGGACTGGGGCAGGCCTGGTATATCCGCTACGTCCTGTGGCTAAAGCAGTTCTTCTGGGTCGAGCCGCTTTACTGGTTCGATCATTTCTTTGGCACAGGCTATGCCGATGGCATGCAGCGGATCATCAGCTTTCAGTCGCGCAGCCCGGTCTTTGACGTGATCGCGCAGCGCCTGCCGCAAACGCTGACCGTGGTGGGCATGTCCTATGTCGTGGCGATCCTGATCGCGATCCCGATCGGGATCATCTCGGCCTACAAGCAGTATAGCTGGTTCGATCAGCTGGGTACCTTTATCTCGATGGTCGGCTTTTCGATGCCGACCTTCTTTACCGGTGTCGTGCTGATCATCATTTTCGGGGTCAAACTGCAATGGTTCCCCTCGATCTATGACACCACCCATGTCGTGAATGACTGGGACAGCTTTCTTGTGCAGGTCAAACAGATGGTGATGCCGGTCACGGTGCTGGCCCTTTATAACGCCGCGCAGATCAGCCGCTTCATGCGGGCCTCCATGCTGGACAATCTGGGGCAGGACTACGTCCGCACCGCCCGCGCCAAGGGCCTGTCGGAAAAGACCGTCGTGCTGAAACATGTGCTGCGCAACAGCCTGATCCCCGTGGTCACGGTCATTGCACTTGGCCTGCCTGTGGTCTTCGGCGGCGCGATCATCACCGAGCAGGTGTTCAAGGTGAATGGCCTCGGGCAGTTGCTGATCAGCGCAATTCACGCCAACGACTTGCCCATGGTGCTGACGCTGACCTTTATCTTCGCCATCCTGATCGTCAGCTTCACGCTGGTCGCGGATGTGCTTTATGGCTTTCTAGACCCGCGGATCCGCTATGACTGATACTGATCGCCAGCACCAGCTGGACACCGCCGAACTGATCGACGAGACCGCCGCAAATGCCGCCGTCACGGCCGAGTTGCCGCCTGACGACCCGGTCACCGCCGGGGGTGAGACCCGCAGCCAATGGCGCGACGTCTGGCGCCAGTTCCGCAACCACAAGGGCGCGATGATTTCGCTGGTGCTGTTCATCGGCATCCTTCTGTTCGTTTCGATCGGGCCGTTGATCTGGAGGCTGGACCCGACCTTTGTGGATATCCGCGCCCGCAATTCCAGTTTCAGCCTCGCGCATCCTCTGGGCACCGACCAGCTGGGCCGCGATCTGCTGGCACGGTTGATGTCGGGTGGGCAGGTTTCACTGGCGGTCGGGTTGACGGCGATGATCCTGGCGATCTCGCTTGGCAGTTTTGTCGGCGTCATGTCGGGCTATTTCAAACGGCTGGACGCGCCGCTGATGCGCCTGACCGAGCTGTTTCTGGCGCTGCCCCTGCTGCCGTTGCTGCTGCTGATGGTGACACTGTTCCGCGAACCGCTGTCGCAATCCTTTGGCCCGGCCATGGGGATCTTCATCCTCATCGTCACCGCCATCGGCGCGACCAGTTGGATGCAGGCTGCGCGGATCGTGCGCGGCGATGTGCTGGGCCTGAAGGAACGGGAATTCATTTTGGCTGCACGCTCGATCGGTACGCCGCCACGCCGGATGATCACCAAGCATGTGCTACCCAATGTGCTGTCGCCGATCATGGTGGCCGCGACGCTTGGCATCGCCAGCGCCATCATCACCGAAAGCGCTCTGTCCTTTCTGGGGCTTGGCTTTCCGCCGGATTTCCCGACATGGGGGCGGCTGCTATTCGACGCGGTTGACCAGATGGTGCTGTATCCTTGGCGGGTGATCTTCCCCGGCCTGCTGATCTCGTTGACGGTGCTGTGCGTGAACTACATCGGTGACGGCCTGCGCGACGCGATGGACCCGCGTATTCGCGGCAGGTGAGCGACCTCGGCATCCAGACAGTCTCTGCCCCCGGCAGGTGGCGGGCGCTTGCTCTGGTCTGCAGCGCGGTCGTGCTGTCGATGACGCCGTGGTTTTCGGCCACAGCGATCCTGCCCGAACTGTCGGCACGCTGGCAGATGGACGAGGGCACCGCATCCTGGCTGACAATCGCGGTGCAGATCGGCTTTGTTATCGGTGCGCTTGGGCTGACCGTGACCGGGCTGGCAGACCGACTGCCCATGCGCCAGCTGATCGGTTGGTCGGCCTGCGTTGCGGGCCTGTCGAACCTGATGCTGCTGGTCGCGCCTGATCCGGGCTGGGCGGTCGCCAGCCGCATGTTGACCGGTATAGCGCTGGCCGGTGTATACCCCCCATCGATGAAGCTGGTCACGACATGGTTCGTGCAGGCGCGCGGGCTGGCATTGGGAATGGTGATCGGTGCCCTGACCCTTGGCTCGGCCTTTCCGCATCTGGTCCGGGCCGCCAGTGCCGGGCTGGACTGGCGCATCGTGGTGCTGGCAACCTCAGGCTTTGCGCTGATCTCGGCCGTCATGCTGGCGCTGGTGGTGCGCGAGGGGCCGCATGGCTATGCCCCTGCCCCGTTTCGGCTGGCCGAGTTGCGCAACATCGTCCTGTACAAGCCGCTGATGTTGGCCAATATCGGCTATTTCGGCCATATGTGGGAACTCTATGCGATGTGGGGCTGGTTTCTGGCATTTGCCTCGGGCGCGCTGGTGCAGTCAGGCCTGCAGGGGCCTGCCTTTGCCTCATCGCTGACCTTTGTGGTCATCGCCACCGGCGCCGTGGGCTGCGTCATTGGCGGTTGGGTGGCCGACCGGATCGGGCGCACCGCGACAACCGCGATCATGATGGCCGCATCAGGGGGCTGCGCCGCGCTGATTGGGTTTGCATGGGGTGGCCCGGAATGGGTCCTGATCCTGATCGCATTGATCTGGGGGCTGACCATCCCCGCCGATTCCGCGCAATTCTCGGCCATGGTCACCGAACTGTCCGAACGCAGGCTGGTCGGCACCGCCTTGGCCTTTCAGATGGGCGTCGGCTTTGCCCTGACGGTGATCAGCCTGCGCCTGATGCCGGTCTTCGCCGAATGGATCGGCGGCTGGCAATGGGCCTTTCTGGTGCTGGTGCCCGGCCCCGCGATTGGCACCATTGCCATGCTGTGGCTGCGCAGACTGCCCGAGGCCGCGCGCATCAGCGGTGGTTTGCGCTAGCCGGTCAGGGTGGTCCGACATCAGTGCTGCACAACGAAAAAGGCCGCCCGCAGGCGACCTTACTCAAATCTGGTGGCAGCCGGTTCAGGCGGCCTCTGCCTCTTCGGCAGCCATGCGGCGTTCGCTTTCCTCGCGCGACAGCGCAACCGAGGTGCGCACGCCCTTGGACACGAATTCCATCAAGCCTTTGACGACACGTTCGTTCGGGTCGATCCCGGCGCAAGACAGCACTTCACGACCATCGCGAGAGCGCGCCCAACGGGCAATCTGCTCGGGGCCGTTACCATATTTCTTGTCATCTGCGATCGCATCGTCCAAAGCCGCAAGAACCACGGCCGCAAACAGCTTGCGAGCGCGCTGGCCTTGTTCGAAATTGAAAGCTGAGCCGTCAACGAAATCACGCATATCGCTCGTCCTGTTCTTCTTATTATGCAGTTGGCCCGTACGGCCCGTCGGAGAGTTGCACATCCAACATTCTGCGCTGCCGCATTGAATAGCCTATCAACCACCCGATTCGGTATGCCTCTGGGCGCAGGACTGCCATGCACTCATCGCATACCTACACCTCGCAGGTGTTAACTCAATCGCCTTTTGGTTGTCTGCTACAGTCGACTGGTCAACGAAAACACGCCGGCACCGCAAACGGTTGCCAGCTTGACACTCCACCGATATAGGTTCGCCAAAATGCCGGTCAACCGGCACCAAGCAATAAAATCAGCCAATCCTTTCAAGGTTTCCCCAATGCCCAAGATCAACGGCAACGAAATTCGTCCCGGCAATGTGCTGGAACATGATGGCGGTCTGTGGGCCGCCGTGAAGGTCAACCACGTCAAGCCCGGCAAAGGCGGGGCCTTTGCTCAGGTCGAGATGAAGAACCTGCGCGACGGCCGCAAGCTGAACGAACGCTTTCGCAGCGAAGACAAGGTCGAACGTGTGCGGTTGGACCAGAAGGATCAGCAGTTCCTGTATGAGACCGACGGCAAGCTGGTCTTTATGGACAGCGAGACCTTTGAGCAGACAGAACTGGATTCAGAACTGCTGGGCGACCGCCGCCCGTTCCTGCAAGACGGCATGATGGCCACCATCGAATATTATGGCGAAGAGGCCCTGTCGGTCTCGATCCCGCAAAAGGTCACTTGCAAGGTCGTCGAGACGGAGCCGGTGGTCAAAGGCCAGACGGCTGCCAACAGCTACAAGCCCGCGATTCTGGACAATGGCGTTCGCGTCATGATCCCGCCCTTCGTCGGCGAGGGCGAGGACATCATCGTCAATACCGAACTGTTCGAATATAGCGAACGCGCCTGACGCGGCACAGTCGCGGCAGGTCGGCGGGTCAGTCGTGCCCGCCGCCCTAATCTGTCGCGGCAGCTGGATCAGTCCAGCATTCCTGCATCACCACGGTCTCGAATTCGTCCTGCGTGGCCCAGCCACGTGCCGCCAGTTCGGGTCCGTCGAACAGCTCTTCGACATGGCCAAGGCACAAATAGGCCACGATCGCTATATGGTCAGGCAGGCCCAGGATCGGGCGCAGATCCGCATCGTTGAAGATGCTGACCCAGCCCATTCCGATGCCTTCGGCCCGTGCCGCCAGCCACATGTTCTGAACTGCGCAAACCGTCGAATACAGGTCCATATCGGGGTTGTGGGTACGGCCCAGAACCACCTTGCCACCCCGCTCGCGGTCGCAGGTGACGCAGATATTCAGCGGCGCCTTGTCGATCCCTTCCAGCTTTAGCGCCGCGTAGTCTGATCGCCGTTCGGCGGGGAACATGCTTGCGGCTTCGGCGTTCGCACGGGCGAATGCCTGCCGGACAGAGGCGCGGCGCTGCGGGTCGCGGATCAGGATGAAATTCCACGGCTGCGACAGACCGACGGACGGCGCGGCATGGGCCGCCTGCAAGATACGCCGCAGGACCTGCGGGTCGATGGGGTCGGGCAGGAATTCGTTCCGCACATCGCGGCGATGCGCAATCACATCATACAGCGCCTGCCGCTCCGCCCGCGAAAAGACCCGCGCCTTGACGGGTGCGCATTCGGCGGGATCAGTCATGCTCTGCCCCCTCGGGTGCTGCAACATGCGGCTCAATTGGTCGGGCGCGACCATCGTCGTCCAGCGCGACAAAGGTAAACTCGGCCTCGGTCACCTTTTCGCCGGTTTCCCGGTCGCGCTCTCGCCGCCAGGCCTCGACATGGATCTGCATCGAGCTGCGGCCCGTGCGGACCAGATCGGCATAAAGCGAGATCTCGTCCCCGACCTTGACCGGGCGCAGAAACTTCATGCCCTCGACGGCAATGGTGGCGCTGCGGCCATGCGAGGTCAACGAGGCGACCGAGCCGGCGGCAAGGTCCATCTGGCTCATCAGCCAGCCGCCGAAGATATCGCCCGCCGGATTGGTATCGGCTGGCATGGCGATGGTGCGGATCCTCGGCGACCGATTAGGAATGATGTCGTCGGTCATGCCCCTGCCCCACCGTTGGTTGCGTCCATGATGTAGCGCGCCGTCATCAGATCCAGATGCGCGCCGCCGCCGTTCTTGGCGATGGTGATCTCGTCCTCTGATTGCCGCGCGTAGCTGCCTGAGGGCAGATCATAAAAATCTGCCAGAATGTCGTTGGGCGTGATCACGCCCTGATCCAGCGGAATCTGGATCTCTCCGATATGGCCAATGGTCGTCTTGCGGCTGTCCACGAACAGGCGCGCGCGGGTCAGCGCCGTATCATCGACCTCGCGCATGTCGGGACGGTAGGCGCCGATCAGGTCCAGATGCGTGCCGGGCGCGATCCAGTCGCCCTGCACCACCGGTTCGCGCGCCATGGTCGTCGTCGCGACAATCTCGGCCTGGCGAACGGCCTGTTCCAGATCATCCGCCGCGACCGCGCTCATCCGTTCCGCCAGATCCCGCGCCGCGCCCGCGGATCGGTTCCAGATCGTCACCTCTGCATCCGGGATCAGCGCGCGGTAAGCCTCGATCATCGCGGCTGCGACCTTGCCAGCGCCGACGATCAACACCCGGCGGGCATCCTTGCGGGCCAGATGGCGCGCGGAAAGCAGGCTATCGCCGGCGGTCTTCCATTTTGTCACCAGATGAAAATCGACAATGGCAGCCAGCCGCCCGGTTGCGTCGTCAAACAGGTTGACCGCGCCGTTGACCATCGGCAGATCCTGCGCCGGATTGGCGGGGAAAATACTGGCAGGCTTGACTGCAATCCCCAGCCCGTCGATCCAGGCCGATCGTGTCAGCAGGGTGTCCTGGCCGCGATAAAGGAAACTGTCGGCGATCTCGGCGGGCGGCAAACGATGGCCTGCGACCATGGCATCCGTCAGCGCGATCCAATCCAGCCGCGCTTCGGCATCTGGTCCGATAATCTTGGGCGTCATGGCGGCTCCTCAAGCGGGTTTGGGGCAGCCTAGCCGTGCGGTCCGGCGTGAACAAGCGCAGGACCGGTGCGGCGCTAACCCTGATCCGGCTTGCTTTCCGACAGCATGGCATCCATGGCGGCAACAAAGGCCAGAACCGCAGGCGATGGCGGTGCCTCGCGTTCGGGCTCGGGCGTTGCAGCCGCGACCGGGGCCGAGGTCATCTTGCGATCAGCCCAGCCCTTCAGCTGAGCGATGGAATAGCCGCGCAGAAACGGGTTCGCATTCACCACTGCCCCGCCCATGACCTGCAGGACGCTGGCATTGTCCGCCGATGACAAGGCCCGGTGCGCGCCCTCGGGCCCCAGAAAATGCGCCAGATACAGTCGCCCGGCGTTGATCTGATGGCCGCGCGCGCGCAGATAGGCCTCGTTCTCTTGCGCCAGATGCTTGACCATCTCGCGCGACAGATCGGCATTAAAGCGCAAGGCCAGCTGATCGCCACGCGACATGGTGGCCGCCAGATCGGGTCGATAGCTGCGCATCATCCTGAGCCAGGTCGATTCGATGAACTGCCCCAGCCCCGAGGCCGTCGACAGCGGGTTCTTGGCGTTCGGATTGCCGGCGCTTTCGACCCGGATGATGCGACCGATCAGCGTTTCGACCGCGTCCGAGGCCAGCACTGTCTGCCCGCCCGTAAAGAACGGCATCGGGTTGATCGCCTCGCCGCCCCGGAAGGCCTGAAAGAACAAGCCGTCCTCGCCCCCACTTGGCTGACCGACACGCCCAAGCGCGCCTCCTGCGGCAACAGCGGCCCCTTGCGTCACGCCCTCGGCCACAGCCGACAGCCCGGAATAGCGGGTCCGCAGCCCGCCGCCGTGATCCAGCGTCAAGATGAAACCAGCGGCCGCATCGCCATCGACAGCCAGCAAACTACCCGCAGCGGCGGCAATGACAGGCGCACCGCGTGCGGCGGAAAATTCGAGACCGGGCAAGGTTTCCTGACCGGCCTGATCCGTGATCTCCGCCCCGAACTTGCGGCGGATCGTGCCGGTCACCGGCATGGTCATCACCAGCCCGCCGGTTCCGGCCTCGACGATCCGTGCGCCCGGCGCATGGCAACGAAATCCCTGCCCATCCTCGCGCGGGACGACGTAGCAGGGCTTTTCACCCGATGGCCCGTCAACGCCGGCATACAAAACCTGCCCCGCCAGCCCGCCGCCCGCGCCGTGATCGCGCGCATAGATCATGGTCAGCCTGTCACCCGGATCGGCATAGCCTCCCAGATCATGCACCTGCGCCATCATCGCGATGATTTCGCCCACGATCTCGGTCGGGACCTCTGCGCGGATGGCGGCGGAATAGATCACATCCAGCAGGCGGTATTGCAGCCCCTCCCCGGATTGTTCGGCGTCGCCGCGTGCCAGCACCATGATATCATCGTCGATCCACGGATCAGCCGCTGCCACAAGTTCATCGCGTCCGTTGCGCGCAACCGAGCCCTGCCACCCCTGCTCACCATACAGCGACAGCTGCATCAGCCGGGGATCATCGGCAATGGGGGCATAGCGGATGGCGATGACCGCACCCTGCGGCAGCGGCTTGTCCAGCGGCAGCCCGTCCGGCGCGCGCGCGACGATGGCCTCGATCTCGGACGGCTGAAAACCATTGTCGCGCAACAGATCCGCCAGCGGCGTTTCCAGCGCAAGATCCAGGATCAGCTCTTGCGACAGGGGCAGGCGTTCAGCCTCGGGACGCAGAAAGAGGGTGTTGGCAGAGGCGCGCGCGGGGTTTTTCTCTTCCTCTGTCATTGTCAGCGGGTCGATGGGTGCCGGTGCCTGCTGTTGCTGCTGTAGCATTTCGATCGAGCGGGTCCGCTGTTGCTGGAACAGCGCGAAATCCTCGGGCGAACTGGGCAGCGCAGTCATCAGCCGTCGTTCGCGCGTGTGCAGTGTCTCATCGACCAGCGTCAGCCGGTCGGGTGCAGGCAGGCCCACGCGACCCACGTCCAGCGTCGGCGGGCCGGTCAGCGGCTGATTGCCGCTGGATTGGCCGTCCTCGGCCAGGCGCAGGATCAGCGGATCGCCGGGCAGGTCGGTAAAGGTATCAGCGCGCACCACAGGGGCCACGTCGAATTCCTCGGCGACCTGCACCATCTGCGCATCGTCGCCCTGCGCCTCCGACGCAATCTGCGGATCGCCTGCGGGCATCCCATCGGTCGGCGCATCGGGCCACAGCATCCAGGCCACGCCGCCCACAATCAGCACCGAAGCAGCCGCCACCCCGCCGCGGATCGCACGGCTGCGGTTCCGGCGACGCCGCGCACTGCGGCGGTGGTTCTGAAAGGCGGGATCAACCTGCATGTCGTGACAACCTAGCGGAACATCCCGGTGCCTATGGCATTGGGGTTAAGGGCAGGTTGTTGCGCCGCAGCCGCAGGCGGTGCCGGACGCGGCTGCTGGGCAACTGCCGCAGGTTGCCTGGCGGGCTGTCTGGCCGGTTGCCGTGTCGCCGTGGGCGCCGGGGTGCGTGCTGCAGCCGGTGCCGAGACGATGGCCGGGCAGCGCACGTCGTCACGCCGCGCGATCTGGCGAAACAGCGCCACGTCAGCATTCCTTGTGACAGGCGTCGTGCCGACCTGTTGAAAATAACGATCAACTGCACCGCGCGAGCCATTGCCCCACAAGCCGTCGATGCCCCCCGAATAGCAGTTCATGCGCTGCAACTCTGTCTGGATCGCCCCGGCCATCTGATCGGTGGGCGGATCAAAGGCACCGCTTTCCAGCAGGCTTGCAAACAGATCGGCATCCTCTTCGCGAATGCGCCGGCGCTCTTCGTAATCCGTGCCCAGGGCGCTGCCCAGCAGGCCATCATCGGCGGACTGTTCGGCACCGTCGCGCGGGCGGGTACCGACGATGATGGACGGCTCGGGCAGGCCGGACTGCGCGGGTCGCGCCTGACGGTCACCGCCCAGAGGCATGGCCGGCGCGGCTGCGGGTAGAATCTGCACGCCACCCATTGGACCGCGCCCCGGCGACGAGATCGACCCCGCCTGCGCGCTGCCAAGGGTGATGGTTGGGTCGACCGGACGCAGGGGCTGGTCCAGCACCAAAGGCCCCGCATCAATCACGGTCGCGGGCCGGGCGGACAGCGCCTGAAAACCGGGCCAGCGCGGACCCGTCGCCATGGTCAAGCCTACATCTGACAGGCTGGCCGATATCTCGGCCCCCGGCTCTTCCAGCGTTGAAAGCAGAACCTGGGTCAGCCTCGGCGTCTCTGGACAGGCGGCGTCCGGGCCGGGCGACTGCACGATCATGCCGTTCTCCGGCGCGGCAACCAGATCAGCGGAGTCACTGTCAGCAGCCTCCGTCGCCGGGGCGACCGGACAGGATTCAGCCAGCACGATCCGCGCCTGCCGCGCTGGATAGCGCGCCGCCAAATCGTCCAGCGACACTGCGCCAGAGGACAGCATGGCCATCGCCTTGCCATCCTGTTCTGACAGATCGGCAGAGAGATAGATCAACATCACATCGGGCGCCTCTGCGGGCGCATCAGGCAATGCTGACGGGCTTTCCAGCCGCCGCACGTCAAAACCCGCTGCCAGCAATGCGCGCGAAACAGCAAGTGCATCACGGACGGGTTGCCCGATCTCTTGCCCTTGCGCGCGCTCAGCGATGACCAGTGCTTGCCGCGTCTCGGCAAACAGGGGCGAGGCCAGCAGCACAATTGCCGCGCTGGCCTGTATCATCATCCGCCGAGTGGTTTTGAGCATCGCGTCCTTTCCCGTAATCGTATCAATATGTACCGTAATCAGCGCCGTCAGGCGAGTCCGCAGCGTCCCCAACAGGTCATTGTGAACACCCTTTGCCCTATGGTCGCGGCGCAAGAAAAACCGTCCAATCATCAGCGCGTCCGGTGTCGATCTCGATGAACCGCGCCTCGATATGGCCGCGCAGTAGGCAGTCCTGTTCACCGGTGATACGAAAACGCCGCGGCGCGACGCACATCGGCACAGAGCCCTGCAAGACAGACTTTCCGAACACGTCCGAGGCAAACAGATAAACAAAGCGCGCAGACAGCGTGCCGCGGATCAATGTCGCACATTGGTTCGGCGCGACACGCCACCAACCCTCGGTGCTGAAGCCGCGCTCATCGGGTTGACCAAATGCCAGGTTCAACACGTCAAAGCTTTGGTTGCAGACCTTGAGTTCTGCTCTGGCAGCACCTGCCAAAGCGAACACCAGAACCAGAACAGAACCCATACAGCGCAACATCATGCGTTTTTGAATTGCTTCCACCGGGAATAGCAAGCCGGCATTGTGCATGAAACGACGCAATGATTGACGTCGAGTTAACCCGAAAGCAGCAGTCTTGAATCACGACTGTTACCATCATCATTGCTAAATTCGTGTTATCCATCACCGAATCGAACCAGAACAAGAGGTTTACCTGTGCCTGCCCCCCGACACGGCAAAACGCCCGCTCTTTCGGCGCTGATCGCAACCGCCCTGCTGGGCTTTACTGCCATCGCACATGGACAAGACGTCGCACCCGACGCCCAGCCCGATGCCGACGAAGGCCGCATCATGCTGGAATTGAACAACGCAACCGACACTGATGGCGGCGCCTGCCGGATGACCTTTGTCGCCACAAATAACAGCCCAGAAAGCTTTGAGCGCACCGGTTGGCAGGTCGGGATCTTTGACGCGCAAGGCATTGTGCGGTCCATTTTGGCGCTGGAATTCGGTGCCCTGTCAGCCAGCAAGACCAAGATCGTGCTCTTCGATCTGCCCGGCCGCGGCTGCGACGATATCTCGCGCGTGGTTGTAAATGACGTAACGCTGTGTCAACCCGAGGGCAGCGCAGAGGGCGAAGTGGCTTCGGCCTGCCTGGATGCGTTGACCACCCGGTCGCGTGAAAATATCGAGTTCGGCATCTGATTCCATGAATTCATCTACCCTATCCCTTGGTCTTCCCGCTGCGACCATGGCGGTGTTCATCGCACTTGCCATCCTTTCGGTGCTGGCGCTGACGGTCACAATTTTCAAGATCATGCAATTCCGGCGGATCGGTGTGGGCAAAAGCACCCTGGCCGATCAGATTCTGGATGATTGGCTGAATGGCCGGCCTGACGAGGCGATGCGCAAGGCGAGCAAGGGCGATGGCGTGCTGCAACGGGTCTTGCATGCCGTCATGTCCGGTCTGCGCGCGCGACCCAATGATCCAAGCTACGCCGAGGAACTGGGCCGGCAATCCGCGCTGGTCGAGTTGTCGACCATGGCGGCGCGGATGCGGCTGCTGGAGGCCGTGGTCCAGGCAGCACCAATGCTGGGCCTGCTGGGCACGGTGATCGGCATGATCGACGCCTTCTCGGCGCTGTCGCAAGCGACCGGCGCGGTCGATCCCTCGCAATTGGCTGGCGGCATCTGGACCGCGCTGACCACAACCGCCATCGGCCTTGCCATCGCGCTTGTGGCCTATTTCGTGGCCAATTGGCTGGAATCTCAAATTGATACGGAACGGCAAGAGATCGAGATGGCGATCTCGGCCGCCATACATGGCCGCGTCGCGGGCGGCGGACGGCGGTAGCGCATGCAGGCGGTGCAGACCCGCAACCGAATAAAATTGCCGCAACGGCCGCGGCAGTATCGGTTCGCACTGACACCGCTGGCTGATGCAATGTTTCAATTGCTGGTCTTTTTCATGCTGTCGGCGAACCTGACCCCCTACTCGCTGCTCAGCCTGCGTGCCGGCGCGGTCGCGGGCGGCGCGACCGACCAGACAGGCACAGCAGAAGACGAGGCCGATCCCCGTGCTTTGTCGCCCGGCGAGACCGCAATCTGGTCGATCAGCCGCGAATCAATCGTCGCCAGCGGCCAGCGTTTCGGCTTTGACGCCCTGCCGCGTTTGACCCAGGCGATTGAACGGGCCGGCACCGCGCGCGTGTTGCTGGTCACCCGACCCGATGCACAGGTGCAGGGCATCGTCTCGGTACTAGAGGCGTTGGCCGCCAATGGCATCACCGATGTGCAACTGGCCAGCAGCGGTGGGGGAAGCAACGAATGAGCGTGTCACTGCCCCCGCGCCCGCATGGCGCCCAGATCGATGTGTCACTGGCCATCGTCAATATCGTGCTGCTGCTGATCTTCTTTTTCCTCGTCACCGGGCAGATCACCACCGAGGAAGTCGGCGATGAGGTCGAATTGCCGATCAGCCGCGAATTGCCTCTGGACCAGTTGCCCCGCCCGCTGCTGCTGGTGACCGCGCAAGGCGACTGGATGCTTGACGGAACCGAGGTCGCACCCGATCTATTAGAGGTGGCATTGGACGGGCTGGCACAGCCGGTTACCCTGCACATCCTGCTGGATCGTGGCGCGCCGGCTGATCAGTTGATCGCCGTGCTGCAAAACCCGGCGATGGCCGAACGTTCAGTGCGGCTGGTGACGCTGAAGGAAAGGTCGGAGGAATGATCGGTCGGATCGCCGACAAGAGAGGTCACTGGATACAGGCGATAGTCACTTCCGTCGCGCTGCACGGCGTTGCCGCGGCTGCCATGATGGACGTCTTGCCCGGTTTTCCCGACCAGCCCCGCGATCGCGCCCTGCCAGAGATCGACATTCTCAGCCTGCCGGTCGAACAAGGGACACCTGCCCCAGTTGCGCTGGATCCTGTCCAGCAGATCGATACCGCCGCCGCCGCAACGCAGGTTGCGCCGCAAACGGTCACCGCCGCCCCATCCGAAGATGGCCCATCCCAGGTCGTGTCCCCGGTCCTGACCCCGGCTGATGATATGCTGGGGGCGACCGCCAACACCTCGGTCACGACACCCGACGACAGCCAGATCGTTGCGCCCATACCACAGACAGGTCAGGGCGTTGCGGTGGCCGGATTGCCGCCCGCCATGATGCCTGGCGGCTCGGCCAGCGCAGCAGGCGGCGACGCCCCGCAAGGCTCTGCGGCACAGAATGCGGCGATTTCAGATCTGGTGCTGCGGCTGCGCGCGCAGTTGGACCAGCCCTGTCTGGCGGCCCTGCCCCAAACGATTGGCGGCGAAGAGGTGATGCTGACCGTGCTGGGCGCGGAAGATCGCGATATTGCCGATCTGTTCCGCGACATGGCGGGCTCGGTCGAGGTCCCGATGACCGAACGCTCTATCCTGCTGGACGCGCGGCAATGCCCGGCGGTCGATTTCGCGCGATCGTCGGCCACATATCCGGCCTTGCCGCTGATCGTGCGGCTAGAGGCGTCCGAGGTTGCCTCGGATGACAGGCTGGTGGGGCAGATCGAGGGGGCGGCGGGCTTGCAGACTGCCCTTCTGCTGATCGACGATAACGGCGTTGTGCAGGACTTGCGCCGATTTACCCTGCAATCTGGTGATGCGATCCGCTTTGACGTGCCGGTCTATCGCACCGGCGGCGATCGCGACACCAGTCAACTGCTGATGGCCATCGCGCTGCCAGAACGGCCGGCAAGCATCTCTGAACTGGCCGGGCGACTGGCCAGCGATTTCTTTCCACCGTTGGCAGACGCGGCAGAAGGCGAGGCGCTGATCGGCGTGGCCCCCATCTATGTGCGCGCCGCGCCCTGATGGCCGCAGCGCAATTGCTGCAAGGCCATCAAAGCCATTCGGCGCCATGGATCAGGCGAAAATGTAATCGAACTTGCCGTCTTTCATGGTGATCGTCACGTCGGACATGCCATTGCCCTCGACCATGCGCGCCAGGACCTGACGCGACAGATCGGGCAGGATCGAGTTGGTGATGATATTGTCGATCATCCGCCCACCGCTGTCCGGATCGCGGCATTCCTCGACGATATGGTCGATCACCGCGTCGTCCCAGCCTAGCCGCGCGCCATGGGCCGTGCGCATCCGCCCGACAATCGCGCCCAGTTTCAGCTTGGCGATGCCTGCCAGCACCTCGCGACCCAGTGGGAAATAGGGGATGGTCACAATGCGGCCCAACAGCGCAGGCGGAAAGACCTTTAGCAGTTCCGGCTTCATCCGCGCATCCAGCGTTTCCAGATCGGGCGTCGTCTCGCCGCCTTCGGCCATATCCATGATGACGTTCGTGCCAACATTCGAGGTCAGCAAAATCAACGTGTTCTTGAAGTTGATGGCGCGGCCATTGCCGTCCTCCATCATGCCCTTGTCGAACACCTGAAAGAACAGCTCGTGCACGTCCGGATGGGCCTTTTCGATCTCGTCCAGCAGCACCACCGAATAGGGTTTGCGTCGCACGGCTTCGGTCAGACGGCCACCCTCGCCGTAACCCACATAACCCGGAGGCGCGCCTTTCAGCAGCGACACGGAATGTGCCTCCTGAAACTCGGACATATTGATGGTGATGACGTTCGTCTCGCCGCCATATAGCTGTTCTGCCAGGGCCAGCGCGGTTTCCGTCTTGCCGACGCCCGAGGGACCGCACAGCATGAAAACACCGATGGGCTTGTTGGGGTTCGACAGGCCTGCGCGGCTGGTTTCGACCCGTTTGGCAATCATCTGCAGACCGTGATCCTGCCCGATGACACGTTCGCGCAGGTGATCGGCAAGCCCCAGAATTGCCTGCAACTCATCAGCCACCATCCGGCCAGCGGGAATGCCCGTCCAGTCGCTGATGACCGATGCCACGGCCTGTTCGTCGACATGCGGCCAGATCATCCGGTCATCGGGATTGCGGTCGTCCAGCTTGGCCATCTCGGCGGCCATCTCGGCCCGCACGGCGTCTGGATCAAACGCCTCACCCTCTGCCGCAGCCAGCCGTTCGCGCAAGGCAAGGATCTGATCGACGACCGCCTTTTCCTCGCCGTAACCGACCTCGGCCTCGGCCAGCTTTTCGCGCAGCCTGTCGGCCTCTTCCCGTGCCTCGGCCAGCCGTTCTTCGTTGGTCTCGCCCAGATCGCGCTCGGCCTCTTTGGCGGCGATCTCGGTTTCCAGCGCAGCAATGCCCTCGCGCAGATCGGCGATGCGCGCGGGGGTGGCATTCTGGCTGATCGCCACGCGGGCGCAGGCCGTGTCCAGCAGGCTGACGGCCTTGTCGGGCAGTTGTCGCGCCGGGATATAGCGTGCCGACAGCGCAACGGCAGCCGTGATCGCCTCGTCCGAGATGCGAACCTTGTGATGCGCCTCCATCGGGTCAAGGATACCGCGCAGCATGTAGCAGCACTGTTCGATCCCCGGTTCATCCACGGTGATCGGCTGGAAACGGCGGGTCAGCGCCGGGTCTTTTTCGATATGATTGCGATACTCGGCCCAGGTGGTCGCGGCGATGGTCCGCAAGGTGCCGCGCGCCAGTGCCGGTTTCAGCAGGTTGGCGGCATCGCCGGTGCCCTGCGCGCCGCCTGCGCCGATCAGGGTATGGGCCTCGTCGATGAACAGGATGATCGGCGTCGGGCTGGCCTGCACTTCCTCGATCACGGAACGCAGGCGTTGTTCGAATTCGCCCTTCATGCTGGCACCTGCCTGCATGGCACCGATATCCAGCATGTAAAGCCGCATCCCCTTTAACGCCGGCGGCACATCGCCCGATGCCAGACGCTGCGCGAAGCCTTCGACCACGGCGGTTTTGCCCACCCCGGCCTCGCCCGTCAGGATCGGGTTGTTCTGGCGCCGCCGTAGCAGGATATCGACGATCTGGCGGATCTCATCATCGCGCCCGACGATCCGGTCCATCGTGCCCGACTCCGCCTGCGCCGTCAGATCGACCGAGAACCGGCCAAGCGCGGTCTTGGCGCCATCACCCTGGGACGCACCCGGCGTGCCCGCACCGACCAGACCCGAGCCGTCCATCGGGCGCATCTCTTCCTCTTCCGAGGTGGCCCAGAGGGTGCGGCTTTCGCCGCTGAGCCGATCGACCGAGACATCGGCAAAGACCGGCGAGACGGTCAGCAATTCGCGCCGCAGATGGCTGTCATTCAACATCGCAACCAGCGCGTGGCCAGAACGGATCTGGGTTTCGCCAAAGAACAGCGTGGCATAGGTCCAGGCGTGGTTCAGCGTGTCGCCCAGGCTTTCGGAAATGCCCGGCGTTTCGGTCACACCCTTTTTCAGCGCGCCCATCGCCTTGTCTGCATCCTGCAGCGCCTTGCCGCGATCCAGCCCCATTTCACGCAGGCTGACCGAGATATCGCAGTCCTGATTGGACAGCACATGAAACAGCCAATGGGCCAGTTCCACGTTGCGATTCCCTTCGCCTCGTGCATGGCGCATGGCCTGAATAAAGGCGTCATAGCCTGCACGGTTCATCTTGCCGGCAAATTTCTCGATACTGATTTCGGTCATTAAAAGTCCTCAGGCGGCGGGTCGGTCGGCATCCAGCGAAAAACTGGCGGCGGTTACAAAAGCATTGGGATCGTCATTGGCAGGGGCAAGCGCTGCCATCCAGCCCAGACTGGCGGATTTGCCAAGCATCGCCGGTTCTACCTCGGATGCAGGCAGGGCCAGCGACACATCAACCACATAGGTCTTGCCCAGATACCAGAAGACGATATCGGCAAGGCGCTGATAGCCGGGCTGGCCGGGCAGAAAGCGTCGGTACTCGGCCAGACTGCCGGTGCGCAGATCCAGCCGGATCTTTTCGCCCACCGATTGCACACGCGCGCCAAGGTACATGTCGCGCCCCAGACTGCTGCCGCGCTGACCAAGGGCCGAGGTATCGGCGGCGTCGAATTCCATCCAATAGGGAACGTGTTCCTCGACATGCGTGGGCACAGCCAGATGCGTTTCGATCATCTGGCGCAGGCGGACCGGGCTGCGGACGCGGCCACCGAACAGCGACACCATCGGCAGGCGCGCAAGGTCGTTCAGCCCGTCGTGATTGCGAAAGGCGGGCGTGGATGTCCCCGCGACCGCAGCGACATAGCCGTCAAAGCGGTCGCTGCCCGGATGGTCGAACTGGCTGATCGCGTGCGAATCGGACCAGGCGCGAAAGAACAACTGCAAAAATCGCGTCGCCAGAATATCGGTAAAGGCGATAAAGCTGTCATCGCCCCCCTCCAGCCAACGCGCGACCTCTTCGGTCGTGTTCAGCGGCAACGCGCCCTGCGGCCCGAAAAACCCCATGACCTGCGCCCGCAGAGAGCCGCTGCGTTCGGGTGCGAAATCCCCTGCAGGAAAGGCCAGCGAGGGGTCCTGCCCGATGCGCAGGATCTCATCGCGCAGCCGGGTGGCGCGGCCAATGGGCGGCTTGCCCGGGGCCTCGCGTTCCATCTGGCGCAACAGTGCGAGAAAGCCCTGATCGCCGCCGCTGCTCATAGCAGGGCCCCGCTGCCGGTTCGCGGTGGCCAGCGCATGATCTCGCCGCGCTGCTGGCTGACCGTGATCGATTGGGTGAAGCTGTTGATATTGGTGTATTCCGCGAAGAACCTGTCCAGCACCGCCGCCAAGGCGATAAAGCCGGTGCCCTCAAAGGCCGCATCGTCATAGGTCACCCGGATTTCCAGCCCGCGCGCAGGGAAATAGCCATCCGCACGCCGGATAGAGCGGACGATGGGGCGCGTCTCCAATGACCGGATCCCCTGGATCTGCGATTCTGTGATGCTGTCGGACATGTCAGCGAACAGGCTCAGCAATTCGCGCAAACTCTCGGCGCCATCGCGGCCGGGGCGGTCGTCCAGCCCGAAATGGTTCAGCGACAAATAGGACAGGAGACGCCAGTAGACATCGCCCTGCGTCGCCCGATGCGGCGCACCCTTGTCGATTTCCAGCATCGATTCGCGTGGACGGGTCGGACCGATCAGGCAGGCCAGCGCAACACTGGTGTCAGACAGGAAATGAAAGTCGTCCTTGCCGCCCGCGATCGGCAGATATTCCGCCAAGTGCCGGTTTGAACAAAGCGCCCGGATTTGCAGCCGCTGCGCCCGTTGCGACACCTCGCCCTCTGGCGGCTCGTAAAGCGAAATAAAGGTTTCGGTGCCGCGATAGCGGTGGCGCATGCCGAAACGGTTCTCATGCGAGGTCAGGCGGCGCTGCTTGCGACGCGAAGTGTAATACAGTGCCTGGCGCGGCGGGGTGCCACCGTCGGGCAGCGAGTATAGCGGGCGAACCTCGACCTTGTCGGCGCTGCTGCCGTAATGGGCAAAGACATGGGTGATCCGCTGGATCTCGTAATGCGTCACCGGGCTGGAATCCGGCGTCACGACGAACTCATGCCGTTTCTGGTCCAGCCGAACCTGACTGCTGGTCTCCTCGAACAGGTTGATCGCCGGCGCACAGTTCAAAGCGACATGACTGTTGGTCAGCCGCGCGGCCAACACGT
Source organism: Paracoccus tegillarcae (assembly GCF_002847305.1). Lineage (NCBI taxonomy): Bacteria > Pseudomonadati > Pseudomonadota > Alphaproteobacteria > Rhodobacterales > Paracoccaceae > Paracoccus > Paracoccus tegillarcae. The sequence continues at coordinate 1,130,340 of NZ_CP025408.1, forward strand.
CATCGCTGCGCCGGAACTCCATCACGATTTCGACCCGATCCGCAGGGATGCGCGACAGGATCGGCTTTAGCCCTGTCAGGCGAAAACCCAGATACTTGCGCGGAAAGATAAACGCCTCGCGCAGATGCGCGAACCCATCGAACAGACGCGTATCGCGCCGGAACAGCCGCTCTTCTTGCGAAAAACCGATCTGTTCCACCTGGTCGGGATTGAGCCGCAAGAACGCCGGATCGCCCTGTTTGTCGATCCAACGCAAGGACAGTCGCAGCCGGTCGCAATGCACCTGCTCATAAAGCGCGGCGGCCTGCCCGAAATCCGGGGCGGTGAGGTGCAGGGCCAGACTGTCCATTGGCAGGCTGTTCATGCCGCCGGGCGTGGTGCGCCGGATGCCGATCTGCAATCCCGCCTTGGTTCTCAGGTCGGGGTCCTGCCCCAGGGAGCCAACCGGGCCGGCAGCGTCCAGATAGCTCACATCATCGACGGCCAGGGGCCAGAGTGTCACCGGCGCCGTCAACTGAAAGCGGCAAGAGACACGCTGATCAGCATCAACAAACCGCGCGTCAAGGTATTCGCCGGGCGCAAAGCGCCGGCCCTCTTCCAGCTTTTTCTCATCGGCCGAGGATTGCGCCTGTACCAGCATGACCGAGGGCACGGGCGCCAGCGCATCGGGGAAAATCTGCTCCAGCATTTCGACGGTGAAACCGCGGAATTCCTCGTCCAGCTTCAGTTGAACACGCGCCGCCAGAAACGCCGTGCCCTCCAGCAAGCCGGCCACGGCCGGATCGGTATTGTCGCGCAGCAAACCGCCAAGCCGGTCGGCGATGCCCGGATATTCCGCCGCGAATTCTGCCGAACGCTCGTAAAGCATCGCCAGCTCACGGTTATAAATATCACGGAATGCCTTTTTCATCGCCCGTGTCTACCTTTCAACCCGCCGCCCGGTCATGCGCAGCTTGCCCGCGCCCAGATCGACCTCGGCCACGAAATCCATTGGCAGGTCAGCCGGTGATGCGCGCATTTCGGCGGTAATATCAAAAAAGATGCGTTGATCCGTCATCTCATCTCGTTCCGAGACGCGCACTTCCAGCGTTTCCGCGATCAGTCGCGGTTCGTGCCGGATCAGCGATTCGCGGATCGACGCGGCGATCCGGCTGTTGGTTTCCTGGCTCTGCGTCAGGCTGGACATGTCGCGAAATCCGAAATTGACGATTGAGCGTTCGACCAGTGGCGCATCGGTCAGTGGAACCATTGCATCCAGTCGAACCGTGTTCATCAGGCTGCCCAGATCAGCGGCCAGATCGGCCTGCAATGACGCGGGATCCGTGCCGTCGCGGCTTTGGCGTCGGCGCACCGAGATCATGCGATCCTCGTCCACACGCCGCTCGGCCGGGGCCGCGTCGCGCGCATCGCCCGCACGGGCACTGGCGCGGAAAATCTGCATGATCGACATCTGCCGATCGGGTTTGGTGCGGGGGCTGCGGGACATGATACCTCAGCCTGCCATAGAAAAACCCCGGCGCAAGGTCTGCGCTGCGCCGGGGTTCATTCCTGTCAGGAAATGGGGCCGATCCAAATGGATCAGGCGTTCCATTCCTTGTTTTCTGCGATATCCCAGCCGGCCATCGTCTCGGCACCAGCTGCGCCCGACTCTTCCTGCAGGGTATACAGAACTTCGAATTTGCGGAAGTTCAGGGTCAGGGTTTCCTGGATACGGTCCAGGCCATCCTTGGAACCACCAGTGTTGTAGCTGGTGATCATGATGTTTTCCATTTTCAGGCGGAAATACTCAACCGGAGCGGTGCCGCCCGATTTACGGACGATCAGTTCGCCGTTCTCGATGTGCTCACCCGAGGTACAACGCTTGATCAGGTCGTTGGAAGCCAGGTCGACGTATTTGGTCAGAGTGATGTCCTGGACATTCACCTTGCCACCGCCGCCGCCCGAACCAACATGGGTCGTACCGGACTGGGTCAGACCCCAACCCCAAGCCAAGACGTCGATGTTATCGCGATGAGTATCATCTTGCGACTCACCCTTGATGTTGTTCGACAGCTTCAGAAAGATATCAACGGCCATATTTACTCGCTCCTTTATTTACGACAGCCAGATAAAAAAACTATTTGCCTTTCGGCAGCTTGGACACAAGGCTCATCCCGATATCCATGCCTTCCAGTTGGAAATGCGGCTTCAAGAAGAACTTGCCGACGTAATAGCCCGGGTTCTCCTCGTCCTCCACGACTTCCACTTTGGCTCCCGCCAAAGGTTTTTTGGCCTTTTCCCGCTCGCTCGCGCTTTCAGGATTGCCTGACACGTATTTGTTGACCCAACTCTGCAATTGGGTCTGCAGTTGCAAGCGATCCGGATTTTGACCGATCTTGTCGCGCACCATTACCTTCAGATAATGACTGAAGCGTGACACGGCGAAAATATAAGGCAGCCGCGAAGACATATTGTCCGAGGCAGTGGCCAGATCGTCGACATATTTCTTTGGACGGTACAAGGTCTGAGCGCCGATGAAGGCAGCCTTGTCGGTGTGCTTGCGGTGGATCAGACCGATCAGGCCAGCCTTGGACAGCTCACCCTCGCGGCGATCGGTGATCGACACTTCGGTCGGGCATTTCAGGTCCTTGGAACCATCGCCGGTATCAAAAGTATGGCTGGGCAGGTTCAGAACCTCGCCGCCCGATTGAACGCCGCGGATCTGCACCGTCCAGCCGTATTCCTTATGCGCGCGGTTGATGTTCACGGCCATCGCATGGGCCGCGTTCATCCACGCGTATTGCGTGCCGTCATGGCCGTCGGTTTCCTCTTCGAAATCGAATTCCTCGACCACCGAATTGGTGTTCTGACCATAGGGCTCGCGCGACAGGACCCGCGGCAGGGTCAGCGCGATATAGCGGCTGTCCTCGCTGTCGCGCAGGCTGTTCCAGGCGGCGTAATCGGGCGTATCGAAAATCTCGGACAGGTCGGGCGGGGTGCCGATCTCGTTCCAGCTGTCCATCCCCAGCAACTCGGGCGCGGCCGAGCTGAGGAACGGCGCATGAGCCGCCGCAGCGACTTTGCCGATCGAGCGCAGCAGACCCACATCAGCCGTGGACTGGTCGAAATAATAATCGCCCACCAGCGCGCCAAACGGCTTGCCACCCAGGGTGCCGAACTCCTGCTCATAGATCTTCATGTGCAGGGGCGACTTGTCCCATTTCGCACCGGGATAGCGCCGCATCATCGCAGCCAGTTCGGGCTTCGAGGCATTCAACACCTTGACCCGCAGCGAGGCGTCGGTTTCGGAATTATTGACCGTATAGGCAAGACCGCGCCACGATGCTTCCAGCTTTTGGAACTCATCGTGATGCATGATCTGGTTCAACTGGTCGGACAGCTTCTTGTCCATCTTGGCCAGCATCGCCGTGATCGTGTCGATCACGTCCTCACCGATCAGCGTCTGATCTTCCAGCGCCTCTTGCACCAGCGCGACAACGGCGTTGTCGACCTCTTTCGCGGCGACATCCGTGCGCGGCTTGATCGTCTGCCGCAGAATGTCGGAAAACTCGTTCAGCTCGTTTAGGCCAGCATCCTGCTGGTCGATCTGCTGCGGGGCTTGGGCCATGAATTAATCCTCCGTCCCTTCGTCGGATGCGTCCTTGGCGCTTTCACGCGCTGCCAGTGCCGCCATCAGCTCGGGGTCGTTCAAGAGTTGCTTGATCTGGTCCTGCGCCTTGGGTTTCGAGTTCATGTAGCGCTGAAGATTGGCCAGATGCTCGCGCGCCTCCAGCAGCTTTTTCAGCGCCGGAACCTGGCGCGCCACGGCTGCCGGCTCGAAATCATTCATCGACTGGAATTCCAGGCTGACGCCCAGACGATCTTCGCCACCCAGTTCGTTGCCGACGTTATAGGACAGGCCCGGCGTCACGCTTTCCATGAATTCATCCAGCGAGGCGGCGGTGACGTCGACAAAGTCACGCTCTTCCATTGCCTCTTTATCGACAGGCGACGCATTGCCCGACAGATCGGACATCACACCCATCACAAAGGGCAGCTCGACCATCTTTTCGCTGTCATAGGGATCTTCGTAGGAAATGTTCACCCGAGGCGGGCGATTGCGTTTGATAAAATCGGTCGACTTGTCAGCGGCCATTACTCGAACTCCTAACAGTTGCGCGGCACGAAACCCTCAAATCACTAAAGTGTCAATGCCACATGCCTAATGCCCTGTCCATTTGGTCAGAGATTATCCTTTTGCTTCTGGTTTCGGCAACAGTTCGGCGACAATTGCCTGGAACCCCTTGTCCATGAGCCCCCTTGCACGCGCAAGGAGAATGGGAATCGGGCTTGCCGGCTCTTTCGCGGCATAAAATTCCTCGACCGCGCGCAACTGTGCAGCGACTTCGCTACGCGACGTCAAAACCAGAGGCTGTGCCGGAGGGGCGTCATCCGGCTGTGCCGAATCTTCGAAACCGCCAAGCGCACTGTCCGACAGTTTTTTCATTCGTTCCATCGCCACCGCAAAGCCTGATTCTGGCGTGAACCCGATGACCGCCCGACCCGCATCCGCTGGCAGCAGCGTTTCCAATGCCTCGATCAACGGGCGTCCGATCAGCAGGCGCGCCTGCGTCACCAAAAGCAGCGCGGGCGATGAAGGCTCGTTGCGCGCCAGAAACCGCTCGGCCCCCTCCAGCGCCTGACGAACGCCAGCGCGGTCCGAAATGGCCCCTGCGGCCTGGACCGGGACAACCGGCGCCGACGCCGCCTGCATTGACGGCCCGGCATCAGCGGAGGGCGCTTCCGCGCCATCCCCATCCATCTCTATCGGCGGCGACACCTGATCCGACCACAGGCTCAGATTCGGTCGCGCCTCTTGCAGCAGTTGCTGCATTCCGGTCAGCGTCTGCAGCGTCTCATCGACCGTCGGGTGAAAGCGTGTGGTGCCGCCCGATGCGCAGACCTGGACAATGGCATTCAGCGCAGTGGCCGCCCGCCCCAGATCGCCATGCAGCCGCTCGACCTGCTTTTCGTTCGAGGGCTGAGCCAAAGCCGAGACAATCGCGCCGCGCTCAACGCCCTCTTCATCAGGCCGCGCCGGCACCTGGCCCGTCGCGACCAGATAACGGCGATAGGTGGCATCCGTCTGGCCAGCCAGCGGCAGATATTGCAGCGGCATCCCGACCGTCTTGATCGACCCCAGTTCATCCAGCGCCGCACGCCGTTCAGAGACCGAACCCGCCGTTGTCGGATGCACGCCATCGGGCCATTTTTCCAACAACGCTGCCATCGCCTGCAGGCTGTCAGCGAATTCGGCAGGGCGGGCCGCCAGAACCTGAAACCGCGCCAGCAGCGACAGCAACCGCAGGTCACGGGTTTCGCGCAGCAATGCGGTGATCGCCTGTGTTTCGGTCCGCAAATTGATTGATTTGGGATCGAACAGCCGGTCGATACTGCCCGCGACCCCGGCCATGCCGGGGGTAAAGTAACGCTCGGGCATGCGCGCTTCGGCCTCGTAATAATAGTCGATAAACCTGTCAGCGCCTTCGATTTCCAGATCGGGTCCGCAGGGCGTGTCCTCGGTCACCGGCTCTAGCAGCCAGTCCAGCCCCTTTGCCTGAGTATCAGCCATCAGAGCCCCCTTTGTTGCCCGCGCCGTCCTGACGGGCCGCCATCTCGCGGTAGGCCGTCGAGAAATGGTTCAGAAATTCATCCAGCATGCCGTTTTCATGCGGCGCGGTCTTTTTGTCCCAACGCTCGACAAAAATCTCCCAGGCCTTTGCGCGCTTGTTGCCACCCAACCGCCCCGTTTCGGCCTCGGGCTCGATGGTTTCCGGCGCCAGATCCGTCATCAACCTCGCCAAAGCCGGCTGCAACGCCGCGAACAGGGCCGCCTGATGCAGGCGCAGATCGGTCAGCGCATCCTCGAACCCATCCGGGCCATTCTGGAAACCCGCCCGCGGCTTCAGATACATGGCCTCGATGGCCTGGTCGACATCGGGCAGAAACTTGAGCGGATTGTTGTCCGTGGCACCACGCATCGTTCGTTCGCCGGTGCGGGCAAACTGCTTGGCGGCGGCGCGATCCTGCAGAGACATCATCACCTGCTGCGACACACGGCGCACGGTCTCGCCCAAAGCCTGCGCCAACTCGGCGGGCGGTATGTCGGCATAAAGGTCAGGCGCCAGACCCGCACCCTTGCAAAAGGCGCGCACGAAATCCTGCTCGGCAACGGGCGGCGCCGGTGCCTTGATCCCCGTGGTTTCGCGCACATCGGATCGCGCGGGCTGGGGCGCATTTGGCAGTGGGGCGGGCGGCGGCATGGCCGGCACCGGCATTGGCGCGACGCCACCCTGCCCCGTCGAGATAAAGTCGTCGGCAAAATCATACCGCCGCCCGGTGGGGCTGGGCGGCAGAGGATCGACGGGTTCGACATGACCGCCGCTGCCCAAGGCCCAGGGATCCTCGGCATAGCCCGGTGCCTGCGAACGATCAGGCAGTGATGCGGGCGTCAGCGCCGCCGCGCCAGCCGGCTGATCCACCAGAACGACGATGATGTACTGGCCGACCTGAAAGCGGTCGCCGTGGTTCAGCTTGTGAGGGCCGTCCAGACGGTAACGCTGGCCCTGCAGAAAGGTGCCATTGGTCGAGACATCGCGCAGCCACCAGCCCTTGTCGTCGCGAAAGATATCGAAATGATGCCCTGAAATATGCCGGCTCGCATCGGGCAGCACCCAGCCCATTCCGCTGGATCTGCCGGCAGACAGGCCCGTATCCACGATCTGCACGCTGGCCGGCCCGCCATCATCGAGGATCTGATAGTTTTCTATCTGAAGGGTCAGGGTCATGCGATTTGTCAGTATACGCGAAACAGCGTTTCGGCCATGTCGATGAACCGCGCCAGGTAGATCGGGCGGCGCTGCAACTCGGCGCGGGCAAGACAGGACAGAACGGCGCTGTTGACAGCACGCGGCGAACGATAAAGCGGCACCGGCATCGGATCGTTGGGCGCGACCGCACCGCCCGACCATGCCACCGCCAGTCCCAGAAACACCGAAGGCGACCGCGAGGGCGCCCACAAGGCCTCGCGCGCGATCCTCTGGCGCATGGCTGTCGATGGATGGTTCAGCCATGCGGCGACCATCTCCATCATCGGGCGTTCCATCGGGTCAAGATAGTCAGCCATCAGCCGCAAACACTCGTATCCCCAACGCACGGTCATCTGGGGCAAAGCGGCAAAGGCTGTGTAGGTCACTGCCTCCTCAGGCGTGGTCGACGACCGCAGCCGACCCAGAAAGGCCAGCGGGTCCTCGCCCGGGCGGGGGCGTTGCTGGGTCAGTTCGGCAATTTCGGGCAAGCGCAGGTACAGGTCCTGCGGCGTATCAAAGCGCAGCGCACCGACAGGCGGGCGGGTCTTGTCCGCATCTGACCGCGTCGGCGGTGGGATCGAGTCATTCATCACAATACGCCGCTACCGTTAACTCGCTGCAGAATTCGGTTTTTTAGCCTCCAAGGTCAACCCCGGGGACATCTGACCTAGCTGATCGGTTTTGCATATTTTTTGGGACTGCCCTAGGGTCAAGAGGATTGGGCTCAAGGAAAAGAGATAACAATGGCAGACGCGAATGGGCAATTACCGCCGGAAAACGACGATGCGTTCGATACCGACTACGACATTGGCCAGGACAATATCGAGGGCAGTTTCGGCCCCTTCGGCTTTGACATTCACAACCCGGTTTTTGTCGTTTCATCGCTGACGGCAGTGGTTTTCATCCTGCTGACGCTGATCTTTGCAGACACCGCCGGAATGGTCTTTCAGGCCGTGGTCACATTCGCGACCACGCAGCTGGACTGGTATTTCATGATCGTGGTGAATTTCTTTGTGATCTTCTGTCTGGTGCTGGTCGTTTCGCCCTATGGCAAGATCAAGCTGGGCGGCACGGAAGCGACGCCAGAATACAGTTACCTGTCCTGGTTCGCGATGCTGTTCGCGGCTGGCATCGGCATCGGCCTTTTGTTCTTTGGTGTGCTTGAGCCGGTCTATCACATGAACGTCTCGCAGCCGCTCGGCACGCCGTCGCCCATCGGGCCGGATGGTCAGATCATCCCCGAAAACATCGCCGAGGCCCGTGCAATAGGCTTGGCGGGCACGTTTTTTCACTGGGGCCTGCATGGCTGGGCCGTCTATGTCGTGATGGCGTTGGCGCTTGGGCTGTTCACCTATAATAAGGGGCTGCCCTTTTCGATCCGTTCGGCGTTCTATCCGATCCTGGGCGAACGTATCTGGGGCTGGCCCGGCCATCTGATCGACATTCTGGCCGTGTTTTCGACGCTGTTCGGGCTGGCGACCAGTCTGGGGCTTGGGGCGCAGCAGGCAAATGCCGGGCTGAACTTTGTCTTTGGGCTGCCGGTGAACACCTCGACGCAGGTGATCGTCATCATCGCGGTGACGGCCGTGGCGCTGGTCTCGGTCTGGCGAGGATTGGACGGCGGGGTCAAGATCCTGTCGGAAATCAATATGATCGTCGCCGTTCTGTTCTTCCTGTTCGTCCTGCTCGCCGGGCCGACGATTGCAGGCCTGCTGGGCTTTTGGGACGGGCTCGTGACCTATGTCCAGAAGATCATTCCGCTGTCACAACCCTTTGGCCGCAGCGATGACGCCTACCGCGATGGCTGGACGGCCTTCTATTGGGCATGGTGGATCAGTTGGGCGCCGTTCGTGGGCATGTTCATTGCCCGTGTTTCGCGTGGCCGGTCGATCCGTGAATTCGTGATCTGCGTCTTGCTGATCCCCAGCCTGATGATCTTTGTCTGGATGGGCGTCTTTGGCGGCATCGCCATCGAAGGCATGCTGGCCGATCCCGACAACAGTCTGGTCAAGGAATACGTGATCGACAATTACAGCCCCGAACTGTCGCTGTTCGGCATGTTGAACGAGTTGCCGCTGACGGGGATCACCTCGACCATCGCGATCGTTCTGGCGCTGGTCTTTTTCGTCACCTCGTCGGATTCCGGCTCGCTGGTCGTCGATACGATCACCGCAGGCGGCAAGATCGACGCGCCCAAACCCCAGCGTATCTTCTGGGCAACCATCGAGGGCCTGATCGCCATCGTGCTGCTGATCGGCGGCGGGTTGTCGGCGCTGCAGGCGGGGGTGACGGCGACGGGCATCCCGTTCTCGGTCGTCATGGTGGTGATGTGCTACACCATCTGGAAGGCGTTGCAGACCGAACCCAGGTAATAACCAACGCCCCGCCCGGTCAGCAGATCGGGCGGGGCGGATCTTTTACCAGCGCAACCAGCGCCGGCCGGCCCACGCACCCGCCACCGACACCGCCAGAATCCCCAGCGAATACCAGCACAGGAAGAACAGCGGGCTGTCCTCGGTACAGTGGAAGGCATAGATCGCCGCCGCGCCCGCACCGGCTGCCAACCCGGCCAGCGCACCACTGCGCATCGGCGCGGTCGAGGCACCCGAGCGCAAGGCCGCGATCAGCACAGCCAAAGGCAACAGCGCGATCACCGGAATGGCAATCAGGCAAAAAAACAGCGTCTGACCCTTGGCTGTCGGCCACCAGCGATCCGCCGGCATCCCGGCCAGTGTCGTGGTGAACCACAGCGCGGCCAGCCCGGCCACGATCACAAGCGGCCAGACCAACCAACCCGCGCTTCGCGCCGGATCGGCCCGGCGCAACACGGCAAAACCAGCGGCCAGCGCAACGATCAGCGGTAGGAACGACTTCATCGCGGTGACCGGCGCGGCCATGGCCGCAGCCAGATCGGTGCGCACACCCAGCACCAACAGCGCCACAAGCCCCGACAACGCCAGAACCGGCAAGAACCAACGCGCCACCAGCGCGCCCACTTGCGGACGCGGCATGGCATCGGCGGCCATGGCAGTGATCAGGTCTTGGGTCTTCATCTATTCTCTCCGTCTCGCAGGGCGGCCAGCCGGCGCAGCGCCCGGTGCAAGGCCACACGCACGGCGCCCTCGCTCATGTTCAGGCGCTGGCCTGTTTCGGCCGCGCTTTCGCCCTTTATGGCCGCGCCTTGCAGGATATCTGCCGAACGCGGATCAAGCTGTGCGATGGTCTTGCGCGCATCGTCCTGCTCGAATGGATCAGGCTGATCCGGCTCTGGCAGGACATCCTGAAAGTCCTCGATCGGCAGGTTGATCCGCCGACCGCGCGCCCGAAAGGCGTCGACCACCTTGTAGCGCGCAATGGCGTAAAGCCAGGGCCGTAGCGGCTGATCCTGCCGCCAGGTGCCGCGCTTGAGGTGAATGGCCAGCAATATGTTCTGCACGATATCCTCGCGGTCGGACGGGTCGATCCCTGCACCTTTGGCGCGCACGATTCCGCGCACAACCGGCGTGACCTGGGTCAGAAACCGGGTGTAAGCGGCCTCGTCTCCCGCCATCGCGGCGCGCAGCAGATCGGCCCAAGGATCGTCCTGTTTCTGCATTCTGTGCCCTGCAATTCGCGGCAATCGCCAGCCGCGTTACAGCCATCCCGAAAAAATTCGCCCTCGGCAACCCGCATCACGACAGCGTGAGCGGCGTAACGCCACGGCTCTGGCCAGCGAATGGCACCACCATGGGACGGCGATGAACGCTGTCCTTTCCAGACAGGAGGATATCTCTGATGAAAACCACGCATATCGCCACCGCCTTCGCCGCAGCCATCACCATGGCGGGCATGGCCCATGCCGACGAGATGAAAAAAGCGGAGATGGAAAAATGCTACGGCGTCGCCCTGGCAGGCGAAAACGATTGCGCCGCTGGCCCCGGCACGACCTGCGCCGGCACTTCAACCTCGGACTATCAGGGCAATGCCTGGAAACTGGTCCCGGCCGGCACCTGTGTCGACATGGAAACCCCGGCTGGCCACAATGGCAGCCTAGAAGTGATCGAAATGTAAGACCCCCGGGGCGCGGTTTTCCCTGACCGCGCCCTACCTTTCCAGCTGAATCCGAGGTTCACATGTCACTGCCAGCAGCGCCCGGCCTGGGCTTCAAGTCAGAACATTTCCCCGCCATCCGCGAAAGCCGCCCCGATCTGGGCTTTTTCGAGGTCCATGCCGAGAATTTCATGGGCGACGGCGGTGCACCTCATGCCATGCTTACAGCCTTGCGCGCTGATTATGCGATTTCCCTGCACGGCGTGGGCCTGTCCATCGGCGGCCCCGGCCCCCTGGACGGCGACCATCTGAACCGGCTGAAATCGCTGTGCGACCGTTACCAGCCAGACAGTTTTTCCGAACATCTGGCCTGGTCCAGCCATGGCAGCGAATATCTGAACGATCTTCTGCCCCTGCCCTATACCGACGAAACGCTTCAACGCATTTGCCAGCATATCGACCATCTTCAGCATTTTCTGGGTCGCCAGATGCTGCTTGAAAACCCGTCGACCTATGTGCTGTTCGAACAGTCCACCATCTCCGAGACCGACTTTCTGGCCCAGATCGTGCGCCGTACCGGATGCGGCCTGCTGCTGGACGTGAACAATGTCTTTGTCAGCTGCTCCAACCATCGGACCGATCCGCGCGCTTATCTGGACGCCTTTCCGATGCATGCGGTGGGCGAGATCCATCTGGGTGGCCACGATCAAGAGGACCTGCCCGATGGCCCGCTGCTGATCGACGCGCATGGCAGCGAAATTGCCGATCCGGTCTGGACGCTCTATGCCGATGTGCTTGCCCGCAGCGGCCCGCTGCCCTCGCTGATCGAATGGGACAATGATGTTCCCGAATTCCCGGTGCTGATGGCCGAGGTCGAGCGCGCCAGAGCCGTCATTCAGGGGTCGCGCAATGCCCTTGCCAGTTGAGGATACGCATCACGGCTTTGCCGATGATTTCCGCCGCGCGCTGACGGCGGACCATCTGCCACGTGGTGTGACCGCGGCGACCGACGGCGGGCTGGCCCCGAACCGAGCGGCGCTTGCGGCGCGGTTTGCGGTCTATCGCAACAATGTCATGCACAGCCTGTCGCGCGCCTTGGCCCGCCGATTTCCGGTGATCGAACGGCTTGTCGGTGCAGAGTTCTTTGCTGCGATGGCGGTCGAGTTCATCCATGCGCATCCCCCGCGCTCTCCGGTTCTCATCGCATGGGGCGGCGAATTTCCGGGCTTTCTGCAGGGCTTTCCGCCGGTCGCGTCATTGCCCTATCTGCCCGACGTCGCGCGGCTGGAATATGCGCGCGGGCAGGCTTACCACGCCGCTGACATCAAGCCGATGGACAGCGCCGCCCTGGCGGCTTGCGGGCAGCCCGACCGGCTGAGCCTGACACTGGCGCCCGGCACCAGATTGCTCTGCTTTGATCATCCGGCGGTCACGATCTGGCAGGCAAACCAACCCGGCGGCAATCCCTCAACCCGCGCCGAAGGCCCGGAAAAGGCACTGATCTACCGCAGGCCGGATTTTCAGGTGCCTGTGCGCAGTGTGTCCGACGATACCGCCGCCTTTCTGGCGGCTGTGATCGGGGGGGACTCATTGGCTGATGCGGCAACCCATGTCGTCGATCCGACACCCATGCTGACCCTGCTGATCAGCGAAGGGCTGATCGCGGCGGCCGATATCAAGGAACAACAAAAATGATTACCGCATCCATTCAACGTTTCAACAGCGCCGCCGGCACCATTCCCTATTCGCTGGTCGCACTGGCCGCGCGCGTGTTTCCCGCCGCCGTATTCTGGCAATCGGGCCGCACCAAGGTGGACGGGCTGTTCACCATCAGCGATTCCACGTTCTTTCTGTTCCGCGAAGAATATGCCCTGCCTCTGATCCCCTCGGATCTGGCGGCGAGGCTCGGCACCCTCGCGGAACATCTGTTCCCGATCCTGTTGGTGCTGGGCCTGATGACACGACTGTCGGCGCTGGCGCTGCTGGTCATGACGGCGGTGATCCAGATCTTCGTCTATCCAGCCGCTTGGCCTACGCACGGGATCTGGGCGGCGTGTTTTCTGCTGCTGCTGGCCTATGGGCCGGGCAACTGGTCAATGGATCGGTGGCTGGGGCTGGAACAGCCCCGCCCCTGATCGTCAGGCGTCGTCGCGCGGGTCGTGCTCGGTCACCGTTTCGTGGCTCGGATCGCGGTGCCTGCGCATGACCTGCAGCGTGTCATAACCCGCCAGCAGCAGCGTCAGCAGGATCACCCCGCCCAGATCCCAACGCGGGACATAGATCACCAGAGTGACCAGAAAACCGACCAGAATCGCATAGGCCAGACCTGCCATGATCCTGTCCATCATGCTGTCGTCTCCTCTTCGATTTCGCTGGCGGCTGTCACATGTTGCATCAGCCAGTTCGCGCTGCGCAACAGCCGCGCATCATCGCCAACCCGCCCGATCAGTTGCAGGCCCATCGGCAGACCGTTTTCATCGCTGAACAGGGGCAGGGTCACAGCGGGTGTGCCGCACAACGTCCAGATCCCGTTGAATGTCGGGTCGCCGGTGCTGTCCAACCCTGCGGGCGCAGGGCCGACGCTGGCCGCACACAGGATTGCATCGCAGCGATCAAACAGCCGGTCCAGCCCTGCGTTCAGAACCTCGCGCCAATCCAGTGCGGACAGATAGTCACGCGCGGGGATGGCCTTGCCCTCATCCATCGCCTCGGTCAGGATCGGCGACATCAGCTCGCGCCCGCGCTTTTCGTAACCGTAAAAGAATTTCGCCATCTCGGCCTTGTTGATCCGGGTGCGGATCGCGACGGCCTCGCCAAACATGCCGGGCAGCGCAAAGCGTTCGCAGCGATCACCCAGCAACGCCGCCACCTCATCCAGCGCGGCCCTCATCTGCTGCGGCACCTCGGGCGGGGCGGGCAGATCGGCCATGGCGAATTGCGGTTTTACGGGCGGGCGGGCGATGGCTATCTGCAGCAGCCGGGGCGCGGGCATTGGGTCGGTTGCCGCATCATCGGGGTCGTGGCCCGCAAGCACCTCGGCCAACAGGGCGGCATCCTCAACCGTGCGGGCAAAGACCCCGACCGTATCGAGAAACGGCGATTGCGGCAGGATACCCGTGCGCCCGATCTGCCCAAAGCTGGGTTTGAAGCCAACAATGCCGCAGAACGAGGCAGGCCGGATCACCGATCCGCCGGTTTGCGTGCCCACGGCCAGCGGCACCATGCCCGCGGCAACCGCCACGGCAGAGCCCGCCGAAGAGCCACCCGGCGTTCGCGACGGATCATGCGGATTGCGCGATTTGGACGGGTTCATATAGGCCATCTCGGTGGTCACGGTCTTACCCATGATCACCGCACCGGCGGCGCGCAGCCGTGTCACCAATGCGGCATCCTTGTCGGGCACACGGCCCTTGTCGATGGCGGTGCCGTTCTCGCCCGGCACACCGGCCACGTCGATCACATCCTTGATGCCCACCGGCAGGCCGTGCAGCGGCCCGATGGCCGCCCCCGACTTGCGCCGTGCGTCCAGCGCGCGGGCCTGCGCCAGCACATATTCGCCGTCGACCCAGGCCCAGGCCTGCAAGGTGGGCTCTGTCTCGGCGATGCGCTTGAGATGTGCCGTCACCACATCGACCACCGAGACAGCGCCTGCCGCCATGCGGTCGCGCAGCTCGATGGCCGACAGCCCTGTCAGATCAACCGCCATAGAACACCTCGGGCAGGTAGAACACGGTTCCGGGGAAGATATAGACCACCGCCATGGCGACAAAGACCATGAACAGGAACGGCATCACACCGGCAAAGATCTGCGTCAGCTTGACCTCGGGCGGGGCGATCCCTTTCAGGTAATAGGCCGACATGGCCATGGGTGGCGTCAGGAAAGAGGTTTGCAGGTTCAGCGCCACGAGAATGCCGAAGAACAGCGGATCGACCCCGAACATGGTCAAGAGCGGCAAGAAGATCGGCACGAAGATGATGATGATTTCCGACCATTCCAGCGGCCAGCCCAGCAAGAATATGATCAGCTGCGCGAGTAGCAGGAATTGCAGCGGTGTCAGGTCCATGCCGCTCACGAATTCCGATATCAGATGCTCGCCTCCGAGATAGCTGAACACCGACGAGAACGTGT
Organism: Paracoccus tegillarcae; assembly: GCF_002847305.1. Taxonomy (NCBI): domain Bacteria; kingdom Pseudomonadati; phylum Pseudomonadota; class Alphaproteobacteria; order Rhodobacterales; family Paracoccaceae; genus Paracoccus; species Paracoccus tegillarcae. Next base: position 1,145,346 of record NZ_CP025408.1, read on the forward strand.
AAGAGCCGACGAACAGCCAGCAAACCATCGCCGTGGTGCGCACCGTCAGATAGACCGATTCCCGCAATCTCTGGAAACTCAGCGCCCGATAGGCAGCAGCCAGCACCAGACCGCCCATGGCGCCGATGGCCGCGGCCTCGGTCGGTGTGGCCAGCCCGAACAGGATCGAGCCAAGGACCGAAATGATCAGCACCGCCAGCGGAAAGAACGAGGTGAAAAGCATCACCATCAGCTTGCCGAAGGGGACCGCCGGCACATCTTCCTCGGACAGGCGCGGCGCGGCTGAGGGCTGCAGGATCGAACGGCCGATGATATAGGTCAGGTACAGGCCCACCAGCACCAGCCCCGGCACCATGGCGCCTGCATAAAGCCGCACGATCGACACGCCCGACGCCGCCGCATAGACGATCAGCATGATCGAGGGCGGGATCAGAATGCCCAACGTACCGCCTGCGCAGATGATCCCGCTGGCAAAGCTGGTATTATAGCGCGCCTTCAGCATCGCCGGCAGGGCCAGCAGCCCCATCAGCGTGACCACAGCACCCACGATCCCGGTTGCGGTAGCGAACAAGGCGCAAGTGATCAGCGCGGCCACACCCATACTGCCGGGCATCCGACGTGCCGCCACGGCAAGCGTGGAAAACAGCCGGTCGACGATATTGGCGCGTTCGACGATATAGCCCATGAACAGGAACAGCGGCACAGCCGTCAGCACCTCGTTCGACATGACCGTATAGGTCTGGTTTATGAACAAATCGAAGATGCGGTTGTTGAACAGCCCCTCTATCCAGGCCGTGAACGAAGTCCAGCCATCGGCCTCTTCGCCCAGCCGGTTAAAGGTCCGCCACATCCGGTCGGCATCGAAATAGGCGTAATAGCCGAACATGATCCCCAGAGCCATCAGCGTGAAGGCGATGGGAAAGCCCAGGAACACCAGAATAATGAATACGCCCAGCATCGACAGGGCGACCTGCGGGTCGGTCACGATTGTTTCTCCGTCCGGGGAATGGTGGGCAGCGCCAGATCAGGCTTCATGCGCGTGCGCCTTTTCGGCCTGCTCGCGGATCAGCAGTTGCTCGGTCTCTTCGACGTCCTCTTCGGCGGCGTACCAGACGCCATCGCGGATCGCCATGATACAGCGCATCACCTGCGCGATGCCCTGTATGAACAGCAGGATACCGGCGGCGACGATCACCGTCTTGAACTGAAAGATCGGAATGCCGGCGGGGCTGTTCACGCTGACCTCGCCGTATTGCCAACTGCGCGATGCGTATTTCCAGCCCGCAAAAATCAGCGCCGAGACGCCGGGAAAGAAGAAGATCAGGTACAGCACCAGATCGACCGCGCCCTGCACGCGCACCGGCCACAGCCGGTACAGGAAGTCACCCCGCACATGGCCGCCCCGCGACAGCGTATAGGCGCCCCCCATCATGAATAGCGTGCCATACATGATGAACGACACGTCCAACGACCAAGATGTCGGTGCGTTGAAGATATAGCGCACGACGACCTCGTAGCTGACGCCAATGGTCATCAGCATGATCAGCCAGCCAAAGGTCTTGCCAAACCAGGCCGACAGGCTGTCGGCAAACCGCACAAAGCGAAGCATCCTATCCCCCGCAAATTGAATCCGCCCCCGACACCGCAACAGGTGCCGGGGGCAGCGTATCGTTCATGGATCAGATCTTCAGTTCGCCGGGGAAGAAATGCTCATAGGCCAATGCATAATCAGGCTTGTCCATGAGTTCGTAGAAGACCGTCCGCTTCACCCAGTCACGCTGGCTGCCCATGATCTTCTTGATCGTTTCATCGGCCTCCAGCGTGGTGATCATCTCGGACCAGGCATCCAGCTGCGCCTGCAGGATATCCTGCGGGGTCTTGTGGATGCTCACACCGCTTTCATCGCGCAGCTTCAGCAGGTCGGCCGAATAGTTGTCCAGCGCATAAGCCGTATTGGCGGTCGAGGCAGCCTCGACGCCGTGCTCAAGGATGGCGCGCAGATCAGGTTCCAGATCTTCCATGACGTCGCGGTTGAACAGGAATTCAAACGCTTCCGACGCCTGGTGATAAGAGCCCATGTAATAGTTCTTGGCCACATCCTGCGCACCAAAGCGCATGTCCGAGGACGGGTTGTTGAACTCGAACGCGTCGATCACGCCACGTTCCATCGCGGGAACGATCTCGCCGCCGGGCAACTGGGCCACGGACATGCCCATGGATTGCAGCAGGTCAGCGGCCAGGCCGACGGTGCGGTATTTCATGCCCTGGATATCGTCGATCCCCGTGATCGGGTTCTTGAACCAGCCGAACGGCTGCGCCGGCATCGGGAAGGCCATCAGACCCACGACGTTCAGACCCATGATATCCTGGGTCAGCTCTGCATAAAGCTCGCGCCCGCCGCCCTGATAGAACCAGCTGAGCATATTGGTGGGGTCGCCACCAAAGACGGGGCCGGTGCCGAACAGCGAGGCGGCCTTGTTCTTGCCATACCAATAGGCGCTGACGGAATGCGCGATGTCGATGACGCCATCGCTGACGCCGTCCATCACCTGAAATGCGCCGACGACCGCACCTGCGGGCAGAAGGTCGATCTGAATGCGTCCCCCCGACATGGCCTGCACGCGGTCGACATATTGCTGGGCCATGGTCTGCCAGATGTCGGATGCCGGCCAGCTGGTCTGCATCTTCAGCACCAGTGGTGACTGTGCCAGAACGGCAGGCGCTGCGATCAATGTACTGGCAGCCGCGCCGCCGGCAATGGCGCCGCCACGGCGAATAAACGAGCGGCGCGAAACCGCCGGCTTCGGTGTATCTTTGGTCATTTATTTCCTCCCTGGGGCATCTGTATACTTTGACACCCACAACACTGTTTCGCCTGAACGCGTTCAAATCAAGACTTTATTCTCTTGCATTCGGCACGTGTCATACATGACCCGCAAGGCAGGACCACACCGATATAAGGCACTAAAACAGCAGTATTGACTGCCCCACGGCGTATTGCGCGGGGCGGTTCAATCTGCAATCAACCATGGGAAATCAGGGAGGATCACTTTAATGTATACGAAATTTTCAGTCGGTCTGGCCACTGCGCTGGCCTTCGCATTGCCGGTATCAGCCGAAACGCTGCGGCTGTCGCACAATGTCGGTGACACCACGACCTGGCAGCAGGGCGCCGAGAAATTTGGTGAATTGCTGGCCGCCGAAACGGACGGCGCCTATGACGTCCGCGTCTTCCCCAATGCTCAGTTGGCCGGTGGCGACCAGATGAAGCAGGCCGAGATGACCGGGCGCGGCGCCATTGACGTCGTGCTGACCTCGGCCATCAACGTCACCCCGTTGGCGCCGGAAATGGCTGCCTTTTCGCTGCCCTACCTGTACGCTGATTACGCCGCCGTGGATCGCACCACCGCAGGCAAGGCCGGCGACAAGATGGAAGAGATCATGGCAGGCCACGGCATCCATATTCTTGCATGGGGCGAGAACGGCTTTCGCGAGGTCACCAATTCCAAGCGCCCGATCAAAACGCCCGCCGATATGGAAGGGCTGAAAATGCGCGTGGCCGGGCCGATGTATATCGACGTGATGAATGATCTGGGCGCGAACCCGCAGCAGATGCAGTGGTCCGAGACCTTCCCGGCACTGCAACAAGGCGTGGTCGACGGGCAGGAAAATCCGATCGGCGCGGTGATCATCCCGCAGCGCGTCTATGAGGTACAGACCTACATCACGCCCTGGCATTACAGCTATGACCCGCTGTTCCTTGGCATCAGCAAAGAACGTTGGGACGCCATGGACGACGCCACCAAGGCGCAGTTCCAGACAGCCGCGGACGAGGCGATGGCCTATCAGATCGACATCAGCCGCAAGGCGACCGATGAGGGGCTGGCCTTCCTGAAGGAACAGGGGATGGAGGTCACCGAACTGACGCCTGAGGAACTGCAGGCCTTCAAGGATGCGACCAAGCCCAGCTTTGACACCTGGTCCGAAAAGGTTGGCGCAGATATTGTGCAACTGTTCACCGACGAAGCCAACGCGGCGCAATAAGTGCGCTTGCTGGACAATTTCGAAAAGATTGTCTGCGCGGTCTTGCTGCTTGGCATGACCGCGCTTGGCTTTGCCAATATCGTGGTGCGTTACGGCACCAGCCATTCCTTTGCCGCGACCGAGGAATTGCTGACCGGCGGTTTCGTCCTGCTGACCGTCTTTGGCGCGGCCATTGCGGCGCGGCGCGGCGAACATCTGGCGGTCGAACTGATTTCCGATCTGCTGCCACCCGCCGCGCGTCGCGTTGTGATCGTGTTGGCTGCGGGATTGTCGATCCTGCTGCTGGCGGCCTCGGTCTGGTTCACCATCGGACTGGTGCAGAACCAGCTGTCCACCGGCATGAAAAGCTATGCGCTGAACCTGCCTTTGTGGTGGTATTCGGCGGCCGTGCCGGTCGGGTTCGCCATGGTCCTGATCCGCTATGTTCAGGCGCTTATGCGGGGGCCAGAACGCGATGAGTGAGATCGGCGCGGGCAGCCTGATGGTGGGCCTGTTCTTCCTGTTTCTGATCCTGCGCGTGCCGGTGGCCTTTGCGCTTGGCCTGTCCGCCATGGTGGCGATGTGGCAATTGGGCTTTGGGCTGGATCTGATCGGCGATCTGCTGACCGCCGGCATCGCCAAATTCTCGTTGCTGGCCATTCCATTCTTCATCCTCGCCGGCAACCTGATGGGTCGGCTTGGCATTGCCGAGCGTATGATCCGGTTTTTCCGCGTGCTGGTTGGCGGATTGCCGGGCGGGATGGGGCTGGTTGGCACCGTCGTATGTCTGTTCTGGGGGGCGGTCAGCGGGTCTGGTCCGGCCTCGGTCGCGGCGATCGGGCCGATGATCATCCGCTCGATGGAAGAGGATGGCTATTCCCGCGCTTTTGCCGCCGGTCTGGTTTGCACCGGGGCGGCCATGTCCATCGTGATCCCGCCTTCGATCGGGCTGGTGATTTATGGGGTTCTGGCCGAGACATCCATCGCCGACCTGTTCATCGCGGCCATCATTCCGGGCCTGCTCTGCGGCGCGCTGATGCTGTGCGCCCTGCCCTTTGGGCGCGCCTCGGGCGACGCCGCCGCCACCCGCGCACTGGTGCCCCCGCCCTATCCGGGCATGGCTTATGGCGCGCGGTTATGGCGTTGTTTTCTGGACAGTTTCTGGGGCTTGATGACGCCCGTGGTTATCCTTGGGGGCATCTATTCGGGCATCTTCACCCCGACCGAGGCTGCCATTGTCGCATCGGTTTATGCGCTGGCGGTGGGCGGGCTGATCTATCGCACGCTGAACATCGACAGCCTTTACCGCGCGCTGGTCGATTCCGCCTCATCTTCGGCCGTGGTCATGCTGGTCGTGGCCTATGCAGGGCTGTTTGGCTGGGTGGTCACGGTCGATGATCTGGTCGGCAGCTATTCAGAGGCGCTGCTGGGGCTGTCGTCGAACACGTTCGTCATCCTCGCGGTGATCATGCTGGTGCTGCTAATCTGCGGCATGTTCATGGACGCGATCACTATCATGTTGATCTGCCTGCCGATTTTTCTGCCGGTGGCGCGCGAGCTGGGCTGGGACCCGGTCTGGTTCGGGGTGCTGGTCATGGTCAATCTGGCCATCGGGCTGTTCACGCCGCCGGTGGGGATCAACCTGTATGTCGCTGCCAATATCACCCGGTTGCCGCTGGAAAAGGTGGCGCGGGGGGCGCTGCCGTTTCTGATCAGCAGCCTGATCGGGCTGGCCCTGATCGCCGGCATCCCGGCGTTGAGCCTGGTGTTCATGGACTGACGCGCAACAGCCGCGGGCGTTGCGTGATGCCACCTGCGCGGGCTGCCATGGACAGGGCCAGCAATTGCTGGTTTTCCGGCGTCACCGGGCGTGCACCGGACGGGCACAGGGTGTGCACAGCCTGTACACAGGCAGCGCGCGGTGGTGTTGCCGTTGTACGATCCAGAGATGCGCACTTGCCAGAAGGCCCCGGACCGCTAAACTGAAGTATATGCTTCAGTATGATTCGAGCCTCAATTCTGCTTTCGCAGCGCTTGCCGACCCGACGCGGCGCGCTGTTGTCGCGCGACTTTGCGAGGGTGAGATGAGCGTTGGCGAACTGTCGGAACCGTTCGATATGTCGCTTTCCGCCGTGGGTCAGCACCTGCGCATTCTTGAAAAGTCGGGGCTGATCGTTACCGAAAAGCGGGGGCGAACCCGCTATTGCAGCGTCGATCACAGAAAGCTTGCCGCCGTCGAAAACTGGCTGAGCGAACGCCGGCGCCACACCATGCGGCGACTGGACCAACTTGAGGAATTTCTTGCAAGGAAAGGGACGCCCGATGTCTGATGCGATCACCCCTGACACCATCAAGAGCACCCGCCTTCTCGCCGCGCGCCCAGAGCGCGTCTTTCGTGCATGGTCCGATCGGGAAGAGCGACTGGAATGGGACGTCCCCGGCAATGATTGGGTGATCGACGACTTTCAGCATGATTTTCGCGAGGACGGGATCGAAACCTCGCGGTTCGGGCCAGAGGGCCGGCCGATTGCCGAAAGCTTTGGACGCTATCTGATCATCGACCCGCCCCACCGCATCGTCAGCGCCGGGGTGATGCGGTCGGTCCGGTCCGGCGAGGTCAGTTCGGCGACGATGATGACGCTTTTGCGACCGTGTCGCAACCCGCGTTGACTGAGGGCAGGCAGAAGGTCAGACCCCAACGACGCTATTCCAACGCCGCTATCCCAACGCCCCTACCCCAACGCATAGCCGGTACCGCGCACGGTGCGGACGGGATTGGCACCGCCATTCTGCATCAGCGCCTTGCGCAAGCGCCCGACATGGACGTCGATGGTGCGGGTGTCGACATAGATGTCGCGGCCCCAGACCCGGTCCAGCAACTGTTCGCGGGTCCAGACCCGGCCCGGCTTTTCCATCAGCGTGGACAGCAGGCGAAATTCGGTCGGGCCAAGATGCAGCGGCTGGCCGGCGCGGAAAACGCGATGTTCGCCCGCATCAAGAATAATGTCCTCATAGGACAGCAGCTCGCCCATGGTGGCGGGACGTGTGCGGCGCAGATGGGTGCGCAAACGGGCCATCAGCTCGACCACGGAATAGGGTTTCACCACATAATCATCGGCCCCCGTTTCCAGGCCGCGCACGCGGTCAACCTCTTCGCTGCGGGCCGACAGCATGATGATCGGGATAGGCCGGGTTGCCGGATCGGATTTGAGCCGTCGGCAGATCTCGATGCCGCTGACATTGGGCAGCATCCAGTCCAGCACGATCAGATCGGGCTGTTCCTCGGCCACAAGCAGCAACGCCTCATCGCCGTTTTCGGCCATGATTGCGCCAAAGCCCTCGGCCTCGAGGTTATAGCGCAGCACTTCGCGTTGCGCGCCCTCGTCCTCGACGACCAGCACCAGCGGGGTTTGTTGTGACGCCATCCTGGCCGCTCCGTTATCTAGCATCGTTTGCCGACATTGCAGGCACGCGGTTATCCTTGGGCCGGCTTTCATCGGGCAATTCGCCGGTGACCAGATAGATCACCTGCTCGGCGATGCCGGTCGCATGATCGCCCATCCGCTCGATGTTCTTGGCGATGAAGTGCAGGTGCATGCAGGCGGTGATGTTGCGCGGGTCCTCCATCATGTGGGTCAGGAATTCGCGGAACATCGCATTATACATCTGATCGACCTCAAGGTCGCGCATGCGCACATCCTCTGCCAGATCGGCATCGCGCTGGATATAGCTGTCCAGCGCATCCGAGACCATCTTGCCCACCGTCGTCGACATCCGGCGCAAGGCGATGCCCGAGCCGTTGATTGCGGGCATCTGGGCCAGCACATGCGTGCGCTTGGCCATGTTCTTGGCGTAATCGCCGACCCGTTCCAGACTGGCCGCGATCTTGATCACCGCCAGCACCATGCGCAGATCGGTGGCGGTGGGCGCGCGCAGGGCGATCAGGCGGGCCGCGTCTTCGTTGATCTGCGCCTCGAGGGCATCGATGGCCTTGTCGCCGCGGCGCACCTCGTCGGCCAGTTCCTCGTCCAGATTGGCCAGCGCGGTGGCGGCGTCGATAATCGCGGTTTCGACCATGCCGCCCATTTTCACAACCTGCGCCTGGATGGTTTCCAGATCGCGGTCAAAGGCCGAAGAGATATGCTTGTCGCGGTTCATGTTCATGTCCTTTGCGCGGCTTAGCCGATGCGGCCCGAAATATAGGATTCCGTGCGCGGGTCCTGCGGCTTGGTAAAGATATCGTCGGTCTCACCATATTCGACCAGATTGCCCAGGTGGAAAAAGGCGGTTTTCTGGCTGACCCGCGCGGCCTGCTGCATCGAGTGGGTCACAATGACGACCGAGAACTGTTCGCGCAACTGGTCGATCAGTTCCTCGACCTGGCTGGTCGCGATCGGGTCCAGCGCCGAGCAGGGTTCGTCCATCAGCAGCACTTCGGGCTGGGTGGCCACGGCGCGGGCGATGCACAGGCGCTGTTGCTGGCCGCCCGACAACCCGGTGCCCGGTTCCTGCAGGCGGTCCTTGACCTCGTTCCACAGCGCCGCCCCGCGCAGCGACTGTTCGACGATGTCATCAACCTCGGCGCGGTTGCGGGTCAGGCCGTGGATGCGCGGGCCATAGGCCACGTTGTCGTAGATCGACTTGGGGAACGGGTTCGGCTTTTGGAACACCATGCCGACCTTGGCGCGCAGTTGCACCGGATCGACGCGGCGATCATAGATATCGCGGCCATCCAGCGAGATGTTTCCCTGAACCCGGCAGATGTCGATGGTGTCGTTCATCCGGTTGATGCAGCGCAGAAAGGTCGACTTGCCGCAGCCCGAGGGGCCGATAAAGGCCGTCACGGTCTTGTCGAGGATATCGACATTGACGTCCTTGATGGCCTGCTTGTCGCCATAAAAGACCTGCACATCACGCGCCGAGATCTTGATGGCTTGCTGGTCCACCGCGTTTTCCAGTCGGGTCATATCGTTCATATTATCCATCCCAGCCGCAATCCTACCAGCGGCGTTCGAACTTGTTGCGAAGGAAGATCGCGACAGCGTTCATCATGACAAGAAAGCCGAGCAGCACGAGGATCGCGGCCGAGGTCCGGCTGACAAAACCGCGTTCCGGGCTATCGGCCCAGATATAGATCTGCGTCGGCAGAGAGGTCGCGGCATCCAGCGGCGTGGCCGGTGCGGCGGTGATAAAGGCGTTCATCCCGATCAGCAGCAGCGGTGCTGTTTCACCCAGTGCTTGCGCCAGGCCGATGATCGTGCCGGTCAGGATGCCGGGCATGGCCAGCGGCAGCACATGGCCAAAGACCACCTGCTGACGCGACGCGCCGACGCCCAGTGCGGCCTCGCGGATCGATGGCGGCACCGCCTTCAGCGCGTTTCTGGTCGCGATGATGATCGTTGGCAGCGTCATCAGCGACAGCGTCATACCGCCGACCAGCGGGGCCGAGCGCGGCATGCCGAACCAGCCCAGAAACACCGCCAGCGCCAGCAGCCCGAACACCACCGAAGGCACGGCTGCCAGATTGTTGATGTTGATCTCGATCAGGTCGCTGAACCGGTTTTTGGGGGCGAATTCTTCCAGATAGATCGCCGCACCGATGCCGACCGGAAATGAGATCAGGAAACAGACCAGCAGCGTGTAGAACGATCCGATCAGCGCGCCCTTGAGGCCCGCGGCCTCGGGAAAGCGGGAATCGGCATTGAGAAACAGCGCGGTGTTGAAGGGCAGGGAAATCAGCCCGGCATCCTCGATCTTTTCGAACACGGCTACATCCTCGGGCGAAAAGCGGCTGCTGCGGCCCTCGACGACGGCGCGGCTGAGGACGCCCTTGTTCAACTGGTCATAAGGGTCCGACGCCGCGACCTCGATCTGGGTGCTTTGCCCGATCAGCGAGGGATCGTTGACCACCGCATCGCGGATCTGGAAGCGCGCCTGACTGGTCAGGATGTCTTCGGCGATCTCGAGTTCATCCTCGGACAGGAACGGAAAGCTTTCCTGCACGGCCCCGGAAAACACGGCGCGATAATTGCCGTCAGCCGGCGCATCGGCGGAAACATTTTCCGCCGAGATTGGCACGGTCAGCGTCACATGGGTCTGGCGAAAGGCCTTGGCCCCCTCGCCCACCAGCGTCCACAGCAGGATGACCAGCATCGTCACCGCGATAGCCAGAGCGGCGATGCCAAGGGATTTGAGGATGGTTTCGCCGCGATGCCGCTTGCGCAAATTGTCACTTGCGCGCTGCGAACTCCACTGGCCTTCGATATCGGGTTGCGTCGCCATGTTGGGCCTCAATCGTAAAGTTCGCGGTACTTGCGGACGATCCGCAGCGCCAGAATGTTGATGAGCAGCGTAAAGATGAACAGCATCAGACCAAGGGCAAAGGCCGCCAGCGTCTTGGGGCTGTCAAACGAGGTGTCACCGATCAGCAGCGTCATGATCTGCACGGTGATCGTCGTCACGCTGTCCAGCGGGTTCAGCGTCAGATTGGCCATGATGCCCGCTGCCATCACCACGATCATGGTTTCACCGATGGCGCGGCTGACGGCCAGAAGGATCCCACCGACAATGCCGGGAATGGCCGCCGGGAACAGCACCTTGAGCATCGTCTCGGACCGGGTAGAGCCAAGCGCCAGACTGCCGTCGCGCAGGCTGCGCGGCACGGCTGACAGCGCGTCATCGGTGAAGGACGAGATGAACGGGATCAGCATGATCGCCATCACCCCGCCTGCCGCCAGCGCCGTGTTGGGCGAAACGGAAATCCCCATCGCGGCACCTGTATCGCGCAGGAACGGCGCCACCGTCAGGGTGGCGAAGAAGCCGTAAACCACGGTCGGAATACCGGCCAGAATTTCAAGGATCGGCTTGATGGTCTTTCGCACACGCCTTGAGGCGAACTCGTTCAGGTAGATCGCCGAAAACAGGCCGATTGGCACGGCGAAGAACAGGGCAACCGTCGTGATGACCAGCGTGCCGGTCAGTACCGGCAACCAGCCAAATGCGCCCTCGGCCGCGATCTGATCGGCGCGGATGGGCATTTGCGGTTCCCAACTGGTGCCGAACAGGAACTCGGTAATCGGGACCATGCGGAAAAAGCGGATGGATTCGAACACCAGCGACAGAATGATGCCCACGGTCACAAGGATGGCAAAGACCGAGCAGGCGACCATGACACCGTGGATAATGGCCTCTGCGCCCTGTCTGGCGCGAAATTCGGCGTCAACCCGGCGGCGGGCAAAGGCAAGCAGGCCAAAGCCCAGCCCGGCAACGACGATCACCAGAAGCCAGTTCGATATGTCCTGCAGGCGAACCATGTAGGCGGCGGCGTCCAGTTTCCACTGGTCCGGCTGACCAAATATCTGCCCATTCGCGATCGAGGTGATCTCGGCGCTTACCAGTTGCGGCGCGCCTGCGCCCGTTCCGGTCAGAACGTCAGGCGGCAGCGCGTTCATCACCAGCATGTTGATGACCGGCCCACGAAACGCCAGCCAGACCAGGATCAGCACCAGCAACGGCACCAGAACCAGAAGCGCGGCGTAAAGGCCGTGAAAATAGGGCAGCGAGTGCAGACGCGTCCCGTCCGAACGGATGGCAACAGCCGCCCTTCGGTTGAAGACATACCCGATGACAGCGGCCGTCAGCAGCAGTGCAAATGCGAAAAGAACCATCGAATGCGTCCGCTTTTAAAGGGGTGGCCACGCCCCATGACGAGGCGCGGCCGTTCAGTTGATCGAAGAACGGCTGCCTTAGTCGGTGGGCGCTTCCATCGCCGCACCCGAGGTCACTGCCTCTTGCAGGGTCGCACGCTCTTCATCACCCAGGGCGACCAGGCCGCGCTCGGACAGATAGCCGTCAGCGGCCAGTGCATTGTCGGACATATAGGCGCCGATGAACTCGTCCAGGTTCGGGATCACACCGCGATGTGCGTTCTTGACGTAGAAATACAGCGGGCGCGACAGCGGGTAGGAGCCGTCGCCGATGGTGTCCATATTGGCCGCGACGTCGTTCAGGCTGACATCGCGCAGCTTGTCCTGGTTTTCGAACAGGAACGAATAGCCAAAGATGCCCAGTGCGTTCGGGTCGGCGGCCAGACGCTGCACGATCAGGTTGTCGTTCTCGCCGGCTTCGATGAAGGGGCCGTCGGTGCGCATGCGCGAGCAGTTGTTGTCGATGAAGTCCTCATCACCCGACGCATCGGCCAGCGCGACGAATTCTTCGATCTCTTCGCAACCGGCATGCATGCCCAGTTCGACAAAGGCGTCGCGCGTGCCCGAGGTGGGCGGGGGGCCGAAGACGACGATTTCGGTATCAGGCAGCGATGCGTCGATATCCGACCATTTGGTGTTGGGGTTGGCTATCAGTTCACCGTCGACCGGCACTTCGGCGGCAAGCGCCAGGAACACCTGTGCCAGCGTCAGATTGGTCAGGCCTTCGTTCTCGACCGAGGTTGCGATCGACAGGCCGTCATAGCCGATCATCGCCTCGGAGACGCTATCGACGCCGTTCTGGGCGCAGAGATCGAATTCCGATTTCTTCATGGCGCGCGAGGCACCGGTGATGTCAGGGGTGTTTTCGCCAACGCCTTCGCAGAAAATCTGCATGCCGCCGCCGGTACCGGTCGATTCCACGATCGGCGCCGATGCACCGGTTTCAGCCGCGAATTCCTCGGCAACGGCCTGCGTATAGGGAAAGACGGTCGATGAGCCGACGATGCGGATCTGGTCACGGGCAGCAGCGACGCCAGCGGTGGCCGCGAGCAGCGCGGCCGATGAGATGGCGAGTTTGACGGATTTCATGGATCTCTCCTGATGTAATCTGATGTATTCCGATGGCCAGAATCGGCCTGCCCCGTGATCTAGTTTGTGGCCGTGACGCTTATGCGAATGTTGCGTGACGGTTTTATGACAATCACGGCGCCTGCCGGCCCGGCGCGAACTGCCGCCGATCCGGCCCGCAGGCGGGCTATTGCGCTGGCACCACCCAAGCGAACCTGCGATGATGCGCGCCATGACGATCTGGCACCTTCATCTCTTGAATTCGCGGCACCAGCTGACTGCCATTCTGCCCGATATCCGCGCCGCCGCGCGGCAGGCCGTGGCGCTGGCAGGCGCGCAGGCCGACGTGCCGGATTTCGATCTGGTGTTGCGTGGCCAGCCCGGCGGCGGGATAGCCGATTGGGGCGTCGGCGGTCATGCGCAGGCGCCCGCGCTGATAGAGATCACCCTGAACCCCGCGCGATTCGACCCCGATCTGCTGATCCGGACGCTGGTCCACGAGATGCACCACCTGATCAGGTGGGATGGTCCGGGCTATGGCAAGTCCCTGGGCGAGGCGCTGGTCAGCGAGGGGCTGGCGGGGCATTTCGTGCTGCAGGTTCTGGGCGGCAAGCCCGATCCCCGGGACGCGACCACGCCCTCGGCGGGGACCGCGCGGCGGGCAATGTCCGAATGGTCGCGGCTCAGCTATGACCATGCCGAATGGTTCTTTGGCCGGGGAAAGATCCGCAAATGGTCGGGTTACGGGTTGGGCCACCGGCTGATTGCCGAACATCTGGAGCAACATCCCGGCGGTGACGCCGTGTCGCTGGCCATGACGCGCGCCGATGCCTTTCGCGAGGCGATGCGGCGATTGGCCAAGGTGGATGGTGGCGACAGCGCCGAGGTTGAGACGACGGATGAGGAGGCAACGCCTGACCTCGCATCGGACGCGCCGGACGACAGCCCGGCCCCGCAGAGCAGCACGGCCAAACAGGACGGGCGGGCTATTCCTTGACGGCGCCGGTCATGGACGAAACATAGTAATCCACGAAGAACGAATACAGGATCACCACCGGCAGCGACCCCAGCAGCGCGCCGGACATCAGCGCACCCCATTCATAGATGTCGCCGCGCACCAGTTCAGTCAGCACACCGACCGGAATGGTCTTGTTTTCCGAGCTGGAAATAAAGGTCAGCGCATAGATGAATTCGTTCCATGACAGCGTAAAGGCAAAGATCCCGGCAGAGATCAGGCCGGGCACGGCCAGCGGCAGCACGACCTTGGTCAGGATCTGCCAGCGCGTCGCGCCATCGACCAGCGCGGATTCTTCCAGTTCGAACGGAATGCTGCGGAAATAGCCCATCAGCAGCCAGGTACAGAACGGGATCAGGAAGGTCGGATAGGTCAGGATCAGCGCCAGTTTGCTGTCGAAGATGCCCACCTGAAACACGATGAAGGCCAGCGGGATGAACAGGATCGAAGGCGGCACCAGATAGGCCAGAAAGATCAGAAGCCCGGTGATCCGCGCGCCGGTAAAGCGCAGCCGCTCGATCGCGTAGGCGGCAAAGACCGAGGCCGCCAGCGAAATGAAGGTCGAGGCCGTGGCCACGATCATCGTGTTCCACAGCCAGCCCGGATAGCTGGTTTCAAACAGCAGATACTTGATGTGCTCCAATGTCGCGCCGACCACCCAGAAGGGGCTGTAATTGTCATAGTCGGTCAACTGGTAGTTCGGCTTTACCGCCGTGATCGCCATCCAGTAAAACGGGAACAGCAGCACAAAGATGAAGCAGGCCAAAGGCAGGTAGACCACGAAGATCCGGCGTGCCCGGGTCTCGAACTGATCGACGCCTTCGACATTGTCCTCGACCGGTTTGGGTGTCGCATTCATGGCCTAGTCCCCCCCGCCCTGCTGCCATTTACGGCGCTGCAGACCGAAAAAGCTGAACAGGATCGCCGCCAGCAGGAACGGGATCATGGCAACCGCGATGGCAGCACCCTCGCCCAGTTGACCGCCCGGAATGGCGCGCTGGAACGACAGCGTTGCCATCAGGTGCGTGGCGTTCACGGGGCCGCCGCGCGTCAGCACATAGATCAGCTGGAAGTCGGTGAAGGTGAACAGCACCGAGAAGGTCATCACCACCGCGATGATCGGCGTCAGCAGCGGCAGCGTGACCTTGGTGAAGCGCTGCCAGGGCGTCGCGCCGTCGATGGCGGCGGCCTCGTTCAGCGATTGCGGGATGGTTTGCAGGCCCGCCAGCAGCGAGATGGCGACAAAGGGGATGCCGCGCCAGACATTGGCGGCAATCACCGACCAGCGGGCATTCCACGGATCGCCCAGAAAGTTGATCGGCTGGCTGATCAGCCCCCATTCCATCAGCACCCAGGAGATGATCGAAAACTGCGCGTCAAAGATCCACCAGAAGGCCAGCGCCGACAGAACGGTGGGCACGACCCAGGGCAGCAGGATGATGGCGCGAAAGAAGTTCTTGGCCGGCAGGTGCCGGTTCAACAGCAGCGCCAGCCACAGCCCCAGCCCGAATTTCAGCACCGAGGCCACGAAAGTGTAGACCATGGTGTTAAAGACCGACAGCCAGAAGACCGGGTCCTCGAACAGCCATTGGTAGTTTTCCAGACCGATGAACACGCCGGCCCGTCCGATCCGGGTATCGGTAAAGCCCAGCCAGACGCCAAGGCCCAGAGGGTAGGTCAGAAAACACAGCAGAAACACCGCCGCCGGCAGCATGAACAGAAGGCCCAGCCCGTTCCGGCTGCCGACAAAGCGTGACCAGACCGAGCCGCGAGGCTCATCCACCGGATCGTCCTGTATTCGGTCGGTTGTCGACATGGCGGTGTCCTTTGGTCAGAGCCGGGCCCGCACGAGGGCAGGCCCGGTCAGTGATCAGCGATAGTACCGCGCGATGCGGCGTTCGGCATTGGCGATGGCTTCTTCCGGCGTGCGCTGGCCGCTGACGGCCTCGGCGAACATATCGACCAGAACATAATCGGCCATGGTCCCCGCCGACGCCGCACCCAGAGGCCCGGCATAGCCATTCTCGCGCAGCGATTCCGATGCCTTGGCATAGGGCGCGTGGATCGGGTTCGAGGTCCAGACCGGGTTGTCGGCAAAGCCCTTGAGCGCCTGGCAGCAATAGGCGCTGGCGCCTTCCAGCCAGGCATTCATCTGGTCGGCCTGATACATGAACTCGATATAGGCCTTGGCCGCGTTGGGGAACTGGCAGTGGTTGAAGATCGAGATGGTCGAGGTCTGGTGCAGTTCCACCGATTCGCCGACCGGACCGATCGGCATGGTGGTTGTGCGGATATCCTCGGCGATCTCGGCCAAGGCCGGGTCGTTGATGGCAGCGTAATACAGCGACACGCCGTTTGCCGTCAGCGAGACCTCTCCGGCCAGGAAGGCGCGGTTGTTGTTGATGTCCAGCCAGCTTTCGGTGCCCGGAATAAAGGTCTTGTACAGCTCGATCGCATAGTTGATCGCGGCCAGCGTCTCGGGGCTGTTGATGGCGACCTCGCCTGCCTCGTTCACCGTCATGCCGCCATGCGACCAGAGCAGCCAATGGGCATAGTTGTTGCCGTCACCCACTGCCTTGCCGTGCGGGAAGCCTGCGGGCGTGCCTGCCGCCTGCATCGCCTTGCAGAGTTCAAGAAAGCCCGCCGTGTCGGTCGGAAATTCCTCGAAACCGGCGGCCTTCATGTGGCTGTCGCGATAGCAGATGGCGTTGCCGATGGCGCAAAGCGGCACGGCGATGAACTTGCCGTCCTGCTCGGCATAGGCGCGCAGCCCGTCATACCAGCCGCCATGCTGATCGCCCAATGTGGTGCACAGATCGGTCACATCGACCAACTTGTCGGGATACTGGAACGGGTCGTCGAACCAGCTCATCACCATGTCGGGGCCAGAGCCCACATTGGCGGCAACGGCGGCCTTGGGACGGACGTCCTCCCAGCTTTCCTGGTCGATCTGCACCTGCACACCGGTCGCCTCGGTGAAGGCAGCGGTATTGGTGTTCCACGCCTCTTCCTCGCCCGCGACAAAGGGCACCCAACGCAACAGCCTGAGGCTTGCGCCCTCTTCCGGCTGGAACGTGGCGGCGGCGGCCTGCGCCAGTGCCTTGCGTGCGCCAAAGGGTCCGATCAGGGCCGAACCAGCGGCCAGCGCGGCGGTGCCCTGCAGCAGTTTTCTGCGATCTATGGTCATGTCTTTTCTCCTCCCTGAGATAAGTCGGCGGCCTTGCGGCTGCGCGGTCAGACGGCCGGCCTGGTCAGCCGGTCGCCCGATTCGGCGTCAAACAAATGCACGGCAGCAGGATCGACGCTGATCTGGATTGTATCGCCCGGCCGCGCGGCAACGCGTTCGCGGAACACGCAGGTCACGGGCGCGCCGCCCATCTGCCCGGCGACGTAGGTCTCTGAGCCCGTCGGCTCTGTCACTTCGACTTGCAGCGGAACCTCGCCGCCAAGGGCGATGCCTTCGGGCCGGATGCCGTAAATCAGCGTGCGTCCGTTCCCCACATCGGCAGGCAGCCGCGATGGCGTCGGCAGTGCCTGTCCGTTGCCGGCCGCAAAATGACCGTTGCTCAGCGTTCCCTGAACCATGTTCATCGCCGGGCTGCCGATAAAGCCGGCCACAAACAGATTGGCCGGATTGTCATAGAGTTCCAGCGGCGCGCCGATCTGTTCGACGCGACCGTCATTCATCACCACGATCTTGTCGGCCATGGTCATCGCCTCGATCTGGTCATGGGTCACATAGACGGTGGTCGTCGTCAGGCGGTTGTGCAGGTTCTTGATCTCGGTCCGCATGCTGACCCGCAGCTTGGCATCGAGGTTCGACAGCGGCTCGTCGAACAGGAACACCTGCGGATCGCGTACGATGGCGCGGCCCATGGCGACGCGCTGGCGCTGGCCGCCGGACAATTGCCGGGGATAGCGTTCCAAGAGATGCGCGAGGCCCAGAATTTCAGCGGCAGGCTTGACCCGTTCGGCGATGTCGGCCTTGCTGACACCATTCAACTTGAGCGAGAAACCCATATTCTCGGCGACGGTGAGGTGCGGATACAGAGCGTAGTTCTGGAACACCATCGCAATGTCGCGTTCCTTGGGCGGCAGTTTGTTCACCACCTTGTCGCCGATCAGAATGCGCCCCGAGGTGATGTTTTCCAACCCCGCCAGCATCCGCAGCAGCGTGGATTTCCCGCAGCCCGAAGGGCCGACCAGAACGACGAACTCGCCCTCTTCGATATCAACCGAGACGCCATGCAGCACCTCGGTCTGACCAAAAGATTTACGGACGTCGTCAATGGTGACCGATGCCATTCGGACCCTCCCCCCAGGTATCCATTGCTGGCAAAGCTGACAAAGCAATCAGCAGTTGGCAACCAAATTCTGTTGAATTGCGCGAAATCTCACTGCGCCACAGGCAGAGCGGATTGATTTGACAATGTATACACGGATGACAATGCTGTCTTCAGTGCCGTCGTGGTGCCGATGACGCCCACGCAGACGGCCACCAAAGAGGGGGGAGAATCACACATGAACCGCAACAGGTTTCTAAGACTGATGACGGGCACCGCTATGGCGTTGACCCTTGGGCTGCCAGCGATGGCGCAAACCGAATATCCCGACCGTCCGATAGAAATGATCGTGCCCTGGGGCGCAGGCGGTGGCACCGATGCGGTGGGTCGTATCTTTGCGCAACTGCTGCAAGAGGAACTGGGCACGCCGGTCAATGTCGTGAACCGCACCGGTGGTTCTGGCGTGGTCGGGCATTCGGCCATCGCAGGCGCCGAACCCGATGGCTATACCATCGGCATCATGACGATCGAGATCGACATGATGCATTGGCAGGGCCTGACAGATCTGACCTATGAGGATTTCGATATCCTCGCCATGGTTAACGCCGATCCGGGCGGGCTGATGGTATCCGCTGACAGCGAATATCAGGACGCAGCCGCATTGCGTGACGCGATCCGCGATGGCGGTGCGGGCGCGGTCAAGGGTTCGGGCACGGGACAGGGCGGCATCTGGCATCTCAGTCTGCTGGGCTGGATGATGTCCGAGGATATCCCGGTCGAGAACCTGACCTGGGTTCCCAGTGAGGGCGCGGCGCCCGGCCTGACCGATATGGTCGCAGGCGGCGTCGATCTGGTGCCCTCATCGCTGGCCGAGGGGCGGGCGCTGATCGAGGCCGGACGGGTCAATGCGCTGGCCACCATGTCAGATGAACGCCAGGCCCTGTTCCCGGATGCGCCGACCATCAACGAGGCCACGGGGTCGGATTGGACGCTTTCCGTCTGGCGCACCATCGCCGCACCCACGGGCATGCCCGAAGAGGCGCGCGCAAAACTGGTTGCCGCAATCGAGACCGCCTATAACAGCGAAACCTATCAAAGCTTCATGAACGAGCGTGGCTTTGGCCTGCTCTGGGCCGGCCCGGAAGAGGCGACCCGGATCGTGGCCGAGGATGACACCAATCTGGGCGAAGTCATGAAGGCGACGGGCCTCGCCAAAGAGTGACGCATTCAGCAGGGGGCGGCAATGTGCTGCCCGCCCCCTTTGCTGCTTTTGCAGGAGGGATCGTGATGAGGCTTGGCGACAGCGCGCTTGGCATGCTGGTTCTGCTGGGGGGCGCGGCGCTGTTTTGGGCCGCACTGGGGTTTTCACCCATTCCCGGACAGGAATACGGCGCCCAGACCATGCCCAAGACCATCGCCGTTCTGGCAATGGCTGTCGGCGCGGTGATGATGGTCAGCGGGCGCGGCCAGCCCGCGCTGGTGCTGGATGGCTGGACCCGTGACCCGATGGCCTGGGCACGGCTGGCAGCGTCGATCCTGCTGATCCTGGGATATGTGCTTTTCGCGTCGAAACTGGGATTTGCGCTGACCGCGTTTCTGCTGCTGGTCGCCATGATGCTGTTGACCGGAACGCATCCGCTGACCGCGCTGCTGGTCGCCGTGGGTGCGGTCGTCATCGTGCAATATTCGTTCGGACAATTGTTGCGCGTGCCGCTGCCGCGCGGCGATCTGTTGGCTTTGCCGTTCTGAGGGGACAGGCATGAACACCTTTACTCAGGCCATTGGTCTTGTCGCCGATCCGCAGGTGCTGCTGGTCATGCTGGCCTCGGGGTTGTTCGGGCTGTTCGTCGGCTCGATTCCGGGACTGACCGCGACCATGGCCACCGCGCTGCTGGTGCCGGTGACGTTTTTCATGGACCCGGTGCCGGCCATCGCGGCCATCGTCACCGCCGCCGCCATGTCGATCTTTGCCGGCGACATACCGGGCGCGCTGCTGCGCATCCCCGGCACGCCAGCCAGCGCGGCCTATGTCGAGGATGCGTATCGGATGACCCGCGACGGGCGGTCGCGCGACGCATTGGGGGCGGTGCTGGTCTTTTCCGCAATCGGGGGCATCTTTGGCACCATCATCCTGATCTTTGCCTCGCCGATGCTGGCCGAGATCGCGCTGAAGTTCAGTTCATTCGAGTATTTCTGGCTGGTCGTTCTGGGCCTGTCCTGCGCCATTTTCGTTTCGCCCGGCGCACCCACGCGGGCGATTGTCTCGCTGCTGATCGGGCTGTTCGCCGCCACCATCGGCATGGACAACCCGGCGGCCGAGGCGCGCTTTACCTTTGGCAATATCGATCTGCTGGCAGGCGTCTCGTTCATCCCTGCCATGATCGGCCTCTTTGCCGTGGCCGAGGTGTTCCGCGCGATGGTCCATGGTCGCAGCGGCGCCACGGCACCCATCCAGCCCGACACCAACGGTCTGTTCCGCGCGCAGCTGGGCAATCTGGCACGTTACCCGGTGCAGGCCCTGCGCGGCAGCACCCTGGGCACGTTCATCGGCGCGCTGCCGGGGGCAGGTGCGGATATCGCGGCCTGGATTTCCTATGCGATCTCCAAGCGTTTCTCGCGCACGCCCGAGAAATTCGGCACCGGCCATGTCGAGGGTCTGGTCGAAGCCGGGTCCTCGAACAATGCCGCTGTCAGCGGGGCGTGGATACCGGCGCTGGTCTTCGGGATTCCGGGCGATTCCATCACCGCCATCGTGATTGGGGTGCTTTATGTCAAAGGCATGAACCCCGGCCCGACGATCTTTCTGCATGAACCGCAGCTGATCTACGCGCTGTTCATCGTGTTTCTGTTGGCGAACCTGCTGATGCTGCCACTGGGCTGGCTGGCGATCCGGCTGTCGTCGCGGGTGCTGCAGGTGCCGCAGCGGGTGCTGATGCCGCTGATCCTGCTGTTCTGTATCGTGGGATCCTTCTCGATCACCAATTCGGCTTACGGCGTGGTTCTGATGCTGATCTTCGGCATCCTCGGCTTTGTGATGGAGGAAAACGACATCCCCATCGCCCCGGCCATCCTCGGGTTGGTTCTGGGGCCGATGCTGGAAAAGAACTTCATCACCTCGATGATCAAGGCAGATGGCAATTGGCTGGCGTTTTTCGAGCGCCCGATTGCCGCGGGCATTGGGGTCGTGGCGATTCTGGTCTGGCTGCTGCCGCTGGTGCGACTGCTGATGCGCAGGCGCGCGCAGGTCTAGCGCAGGGTTTTCATCCAGCCCAAGGTCGGCTCTGTCGCGCCGCCGGGTTTGTATTCGGCGCCAAGCGGGCGGTCCCAGCCCATGGCGTCGATGGCGGCGAAAATATGGCGGTAATCCAACTCGCCATGATCCGGCGCGCCGCGGTCCGGCACGGCGGCGAACTGGATATGCCCGATGATCGGCAGCAGGTCCCGCAGCCGCCGGGTCAGATCGCCCTGCATGATCTGCAGGTGATAGCAGTCGAACATCAGGCGCAGATTGGGCCGGTCCAGCGCCGCAATGATGCCTGCCGCCTGCGTCGCATCGCGCAGGAAATAGCCCGGCGCATCGTGATGGTTCAGCGGCTCTATCAGGATCACGATACGCCGATCTGCGGCCCGTTCGCAGGCGTAGCGCAGGTTGTCGTTGAACGTCGAGGCGGCGTCCGCGCCCTGGGCAAAGCCCGCCATGACGTGAACCGCGCCGCAGCCTGTCGCGGCGGCGTAATCCAGCGCCCGGTCGATTTCCGCCCGCGCCTCGGCCTCGCGCCCCGGCAGGGCGGACAATCCGTTCTCGCCCGGCTTTCCTCGCAGGGTGTTCAGCCCCAGCATCGGCAGCCCCGCCTCGGTCAGCGCCGCGCGCACCGCGCCGGGATCGTGGTCAAAGGGCCAGTGGCACTCGACCGCATCGAAGCCGGCCTTTGCCGCAGCCCGGATGGCCTGCGGCAAGGGCAGTTCGGCCCAAAGAAAACCCAGATTGGCCGAGAACCGCGGCATGGCGGCGACCTAGCCGCCCGTGGTGCGCTGCGTCTGCTCGCCCAGACCGTCGATGCCAAGGCGCACCGTCTGGCCGGGACGCAGGAAGACCTGCGGCTTTTGTCCCAGACCCACGCCCGGCGGGGTTCCGGTGGTGATCACATCGCCCGGCATCAGGCGCATGAAGCGCGAGCAATAGGCGACCAGTTCGGCCACGCCAAAGACCATCGTTTCGGTGGTGCCGTCCTGATAACGGTGGCCGTCCACCTCTAGCCACAGACCCAGCTTTTGCGGATCGGGGATCTCATCGCGGGTGACCATCCAGGGGCCGATGGGGCCGAATGTGTCGAAACCCTTGCCCTTGTCCCAGGTGGCGCCTTTTTCGATCTGCCATTCGCGCTCGCTGACATCATTGACGGTGCAGTAGCCGGCAACATGATCCAGCGCGCTGTCCTGAGGGATATCATTGCCGCCCTTGCCGATCACGACGCCCAGTTCGACCTCCCAGTCGGTCTTTTTCGAGCCCTTGGGGATGACGATATCATCGTCCGGACCGCAGATGCAGGTGACCCATTTGTTGAACACGACAGGCTCGTCAGGCACCGGCAGGCCGCTTTCGGCGGCATGGTCCGCATAGTTCAGACCGATGGCGACAAACTTGCCCACGCGACCGACACAGGCACCAAGCCGCAGGCCGTCCTGCGGCGCGCCCTCGACCACGGGCAGCGCGCTCACGTCGATTGCGGCCAGCTTGGCCAGACCCTCGGGCGTCAGCACATCGCCTGCAATGTCATCGACATGGCCCGACAGGTCGCGGACCTGACCCTGATCGTCCAGCAGACCCGGCTTTTCCGACCCGGCGGGGCCGTAACGCAACAGTTTCATCGCATTTCCTCCTTAAGCGTTCAGATCGTCATGCCGCCATCGACGCTGACCGCCTGGCCTGAAACAAAGCGGCTTTCATCCGACAGCAGATAGATCACAACAGGCGTCATATCGTCGACGGTTGCAATGCGGCCCATAGGCTGCCGGGCTATAAAGTCTTTCTCTGCCTGGACAGGGTCAGCGGCACTGGCGATGCGGCCCCGCAGGCTGGGCGTGTCGACCGTGCCGGGGCACAAACAGTTCGCCCGCAGCCCGGACCCGACGTAGTCGGCGGCGATGGATTTGGTCAGACCGATCACCGCCGCCTTGCTGGCGCCATAGGCGCAGCGATTGGGCAGGCCGCGAACCGAACCGGCGACCGAGGCCATGTTCAGGATAGCGGCGGTGCCGGTTTCGCCGGCGCGTTCCAGCAGGCCCGGCATGACGGCGCGGGTCATATGGAACATGGCGTTGATATTGACCGCGAAACTCAGGTCCCAATCCTCGACCGTGCAGGTTTCCAGCGAGCCGTTGACGACAATGCCGGCACAGTTGAACAAGCCGTCCAGCGGCGGCAGTTCAGATGCCAGCGCGGCAATCGCGTCGTGGTCGGTCACGTCCAGTGCCTGTGTGCGGATGCCATGGTCCGCCAGCCCGTCCAGCAGCGCGCCGTCGCGGTCGGTGGCCCAGACATTGGCCCCCTCTGCCGCGCAGGCCAGCGCCGAGGCGCGTCCCATCCCCTGCCCTGCTGCCGTGATCAGGATAGCCTTGTCCTTCAACCGCATCTGCTGCCCTCCACTGCCAGCTCATGTTGAAATTCTGGTATACCAAATACGGTCGCTGTGCCAGAGGCTATTCGCCCCCGTCCCGTGACAGCGCATCTATTTCGGCGCGATTTTGCTGCATCCGCTGAAAGATGCGCCAATCGCGCGCCAGCCGATCCCGCGTGGCGGGGTTGGGCGGCACGATCTGCGCGGGCAGCGCAAAACGCCGCCGCGCCGCCTCGACCCCGTCCAGAAACGGCGCCGCCGCCACGATGGCCGAGCCGCGCAGAACCGCGTCTTCGGGCTGCCAGTGGATCTCTGCCCCGGTCACATCGGCGTAAAGCTGACGCAGCAGCGGCGCGCGCGCCTGCCCCCCCGCCATGGCCAGACGCCTGGTATCGCCCAGCCCCATATGTTCGATCACCTGCCGCGTGCCCATGGCAATGCCTATCGCCGCGCGCCAATAAAGCGCATCCAGCGCCGCAGGGCTGCGATCCAGCGAGGCGCCGTGGATCACACCGCGCATCAACGGGTCGGCAAAGGGCGTCCGGTTGCCCTTGATATCCGGCAGAACGTGAATGCCGGCGCCGATTTCGTGCTGATCCGGGCGCAGGCGTGACAGAATATCGCCATGGCTTTGCGGCTGCGGGTATTGCTGCCGGATGCGGTCCAGCAAGGCGCCGGTGGCCGATTGTCCGGCCTCGCTGACCACCTGCCCCGGCACGATCGCACCCAGATACGGCCCCCAGACGGCGGGCCGTGGCGGCACATCCCGGGCCATCACGCAGTTCGAGGTTCCGGCGATCAAGACCGGCATGTCATCGGTCGCACCAAGCGCGCCCGCAAAGGCGTCGATCAGCCCGGCTGCCACGCGGCAATCTGGTGACAGCCCCAACTGATCCGCCGCCTGCGCGGTCAGCGGCCCGATCACGGTGCCCGGCGCCAGAACCGCCCCTTCGCGCGGCATCGCCCCGATGCCAAGCTGACGCAGCAAATCGGTCTGCCAGCCGCCCGCCTCGGCGATATAGGGCCATTTCGCAGCCATCGCGCAAAGCGAGCGCGCAGGCTTGCCGGTCGCCACGAAGGCAAGCTGATCACTGAGATCGCGCGCCGCGCGCAGACCCGCCCAGGCATCTGGCCGGTGCCGCGCCAGCCACATCAGTTTCGGCGTCTGCATTTCGGGCGAAACCTGCCCGCCGGCCAATCGGGCAAGCGGGTGATCGATGGCGCTGAGTTCCGCGGCCTCGGCCGTTGCCCGGTGATCGTGCCAGGCAATCACATCAGGGGCGAAACCCGGCGCATCGACATAAAGCGAACAGGTGGCATCAAAGCTGAGGCCCACCAGATCATCGCGCGCAGCCCCCGCCATGCCACGCGCCTCGGTCATCGCCGAGGCGACGGCGTCCCAGATTTCGGCAAAGGCATAGCTGGCCTGTCCATCAGGGCCGTGAATGGTTGAAAACCCGTGGCTGGATCGCGCCAAAAGTCTGCCGTCGGACCCAAAGATCGCCGCCCGCGCACGGGCGCTGCCCACATCAACGGCACCGAACAGCAAGATTTGCCCCCTCACCCCAACCGGGTCAGAGTGTCGACCAAATTTTCTGCATGTTCAACCAATGCATCGGGTTGCAGTGCCGCAAGCTTGTCAGCCAGCCGCGCGGGCCCGGCATGACTGCCACCCAGAAAGCCCACGACGCGCATCCCGGCGGCGCGTGCGGCGCGAATACCGGCGGGGCTGTCCTCGATCACGATGCAATCACCGGGCGCTACACCCAGCTGCCGCGCGGCCAGCAAGAACAGATCCGGCGCCGGCTTGCCATTGGCCACCATGGTCGCGGAATAGACATGCGGCGCAAAGCTGTCCCACAGCCCGGTCAGACCCAAGGACAGGCGCAGTCGTTCCGGATTGCTGGACGAGGCAACAGCGCGCGGGCCGGGCAGGTTGGCCAACGCCTTGGCAATGCCGTTGATCGGCTGCAGATCTGTGCTGAACCGCCGGGCCAGGCGCTGTTGGTAAATCGGCAGATCCGCCGTGATATCAACGCCGAACCTGTCGCGCAGGCAGGCGATCTCATGGGTGGCCGAGGTGCCGAGGAACAGGTCATAGGCCTGCGTCTCGTTTATCGGCACCTTGCGGTCCTGGATCACGCGCAACAGTTCGGACATCGACAGAACCTCGCTGTCGATCAGAACACCGTCGCAATCAAAGATCAGCGCACGGCCCACAAGCGTCTCACCCCCCAAGATAGCGGCGCAAGGTGGCCGCCGTTCCATTGCGCCACAAGGCTGCCAGCCAATCTGCAAAAGCGCTGGCAAAACGCGGGTCGCGCCCGGTCGCGCCATAGATATCGGCCATGTTCAGCCATGCGGACGGATCGTCCTTCGCCCGTTTCGCGGTTTCGGTCAACCGGTCCCAATTCGGATCGTTCGGTTCGATCACCGCGCCCGAGTCGCTTTGCCCGGCGCAATAACGGCACCACAGCGCCGATTCCAGCGCCAGACCTTCGACCGGCAGATCACGCGCCAGCCGGTCCGCGATGGTCGGCACGATGAATTTCGGCTGACGGTTCGACCCGTCAAGGCACAGCCGCCGTACGGTATCGGCGATCTTGGGATTGGCGCAGCGTTCCTTGACCTTGGCAAAGTAGGTGTTCAGGTCGGTGCCCGGCACAGGTGCGACAGCGGGGATGATTTCTTCGGTCTCGACCTTTTCCAGAAAGGCGGCGACCAGATCGTTCTGCATCGCCTCATGCACGAAATGGATGTCCATCAGTCCGGCGGGATAGGCGATGACCGCGTGGCCGCCGTTGAGGATGCGGATCTTCATCATCTCCCACGGGGTCACATCCGCGACGAACTCGACACCGACATCCTCGAGCGCAGGGCGACCGGCGGGAAAGTTATCCTCGAGCACCCACTGGATGAAATCCTCGCAAAAGACCGGCGCGTCATCGGCGATGCCGAAATCATCCAGCACCATGGCCCTTTCACGGTCGCTGGTGGCGGGGGTGATGCGGTCAACCATGCCATTTGGAAAGGCCACATTTTCCGCGATCCATTCGGCCAGTTCCGGGTCGGACAGGCGCGCGGTTTCCACCACCGCCTCGCGGGTGATCACACCGTTATGGGGGATATTGTCGCAGCACATGACGGTAAAAGGCTGCGTGCCCGCGGCGCGGCGCGCGCGCAGACCGGCGACCAGCAGGCCAAACACGGTGCCCGCCGCGTCGGGGTTCTGACCGTCTGCGGCGATTGCCGGATGGGCCGGATCAAAATGGCCGGTATTCGCGTCGATGAAATAGCCGCCCTCGGTAATGGTCAGGCTGGCGATCCGGATCGACGGCTCGGACAATTGCGCGATCACCTGCGCGCTGTTGCCCGGTGCGATGTAATCGATCATCGGGCCGATTACCCGCGCCTGCGATGCATCCGCCGACTGCTCGACCACCGTATACAGGTTGTCCTGCCCGGCCAGCGTGTCGCGCATCCGCTGGTCGCCCGGCATGACACCTGCGCCGACGATGGCGAAATCGCGACCGCCGCCTGCATTCATCAGCCGGTCCAGATAGACGGCCTGATGGGCGCGGTGAAAATTGCCGACCCCGAAATGCAGGATACCCGGCGTCAGCGACGTCCGATCATAGGTCGGCACGGGATGGCCGATCTGGCTCAGCGTCGCGTCAGAGAGTTTCTGTGCCATCAGTTTTCACCACTCTTATGGCCGATCTTGTTCCAGGGCTGTCGCGCGGGCCGGTTCTGGCCCTAGCTCATCCACTGGCCGCCATCGACGTTATAGCATTGCGAGACGATGTAATTGGCCTGATCCGAGGCCAGAAACACCGCCATTCCTGTCAGGTCATCCGGCGTTGCAAAGCGTCCGGCAGGGACGCCTGCCTCGACCTCGGCCTTTTTCTGGCCGGGGGCCTTGCCTTCCAGCCTGGCGAACATTTCATCGACATGCTGCCAATGTTCACCATCCACCACACCGGGCGCGATGGCGTTGACGTTGATGCCGTGCTGGATCAGGCTCAGCCCCGCCGATTGGGTCATGCTGATCACCGCCGCCTTGGTCGAGCAATAGACCAGAACCAGAGGCTCGCCCCGTCGCCCGGCCTGCGAGGCCATGTTGATGATCTTGCCGCCACGGCCCTGCGCGATCATCTGCCGCGCCGCCGCCTGCATGGTGAACAAGGTGCCGGCGACATTCACGGCATATAGCCGGTCATAATCCGCACGGGTGATGTCCACGGTTTCAGCCGCGTCAAACAGCGCCGCATTATTGACCAGAATGTCGAGCTTGCCGGCGCGATGGAGCACCGCCGCCATGGCGGCATCGATGCTGTCCTGTTTGGTGACATCCAACTGCACCGCATAGGCGGCCTTGCCGATCTGGGCTGCCGCAGCTTTGGCCGCGTCAATATTGATATCCCCGATGGCGACCGTCGCGCCCTCACGGGCAAATGCCGCAGCAAAGGCCTGCCCGATGCCGCGTGCGGCACCGGTGATCAGCGCGGATTTGCCCTCAAGGATCATGCTTGCGCCAACCCGTCTGCGGCGAATTTGTAGATGCGGCCTTCCTGCGGGGTCAGCCAGATCTTGTCGCCGTGACGAGCGGCGAATTCACCCTCGGCGCGGGCAATGACATGTTCGCCGCTGTCCAGGTCGATATGCAGGAACGTGTCAGAACCCAGATGCTCGGCCACGCCGACGACGCCGGAATAGGCGCCCTCGGTCTTGGACAGGTACCAATGCTCGGGGCGCACGCCGATCGAGTGGGCGCCATGCGCGGCCGCGGCCTCGCCTTCCAGAAAGTTCATGTTCGGGCTGCCGATAAAGCCGCCGACAAAGCGGTTGGCGGGCCGTGAATACAGTTCCATCGGCGATCCGACCTGTTCCACCAGACCGGCGCGCAGCACGACAATCTTGTCGGCCATGGTCATGGCTTCGACCTGATCGTGCGTCACATAGATCATGGTTGTCTTCAGGCTGTTATGCAGTTCGGAAATCTCGACCCGCATGTTCACCCGCAGCGCCGCGTCGAGGTTCGACAGCGGTTCGTCGAACAGAAAGGCCTCGGGTTCGCGCACGATGGCGCGGCCAATGGCGACCCGCTGACGCTGACCGCCCGACAACTGCCCCGGCTTGCGTTCCAGATAGTCGGTGAGGTTCAGAATGCTGGCGGCGTGATCGACGCGCTTTTTCTGTTCCGCCTCGGGCATCTTGGCCATCTTCAGCGGAAAGGCGATGTTCTTGCCGACGGTCATATGCGGGTAAAGCGCGTAGGACTGGAACACCATGGCCAGACCACGCTTGGCGGGGCCGGCATCGGTGACATCCTTGCCGTCGATCATGATCTGACCGCCGGATACATCCTCCAGCCCGGCAATCAGCCGCAGCAGAGTGGATTTACCGCAGCCCGAGGGGCCGACAAAGACAACGAATTCGCCTTCGTGGATTTCCAGGTCGACACCGGGGATCACCTCGACATCGCCAAAGGCCTTGCGAACGTTTTTCAGCGTAATGCTACCCATGACAGGTTCCCCCTTATTTAACCGCGCCGAAGGTCAGGCCGCGGACAAGTTGTTTCTGGCTGAACCAGCCCATGATCAGGATTGGCGCGATGGCCATGACCGATGCCGCCGACAGCTTTGCCCAGAACAGACCCTGCGGGCTGCTGAACGACGCGATAAAGGCCGATAGCGGCGCGGCATTGGTGGTTGTCAGCTGGATGGTCCAGAAGCTTTCGTTCCAGGCCAGAATGACGTTCAGCAGCAGCGTCGAGGCAATACCCGGGATCGCCATCGGCGTCAGCACATGCACGATTTCCTGGCCCAGGGTGGCGCCATCCATCCGCGCGGCTTCCAGGATCTCGCCCGGAATTTCGCGGAAATAGGTGTACAGCATCCAGACCACGATCGGCAGGTTCATCAGCATCAGAACGATGACCAGACCGGTGCGCGTGTCCATCAAACCGGTGCGCAGAAAGATCAGGTAGATCGGCACCAGAACCGCGACGGCGGGCATCATCTTGGTGGACAGCATCCACATCAGGATGTCCTTGGTGTGCTTGGTGGGCGAGAACGCCATGGCCCAGGCCGCGGGAATGGCGACGATCAGCGCAAGGATGGTGGACCCCACCGCGATGATCACCGAGTTCATGAACGGCCGGAAGTAGTTGAACTGCGATTGCACCTCGCGATAGCTCTCCAGCGTAAAGCTGGGGATCAGGTCGAAGCCCGCAATTGCCTCTTGCTCTGTCTTGAAGCTGGTGATGATCGCATAGAGGATCGGGAAGAAGATCAGCAGGGCGACGAACCATGCAGCGATGGTCCAGCCGATCCTGGTATTGCGGGAAACTGCGCGTGCCATATCGTCCTCCTCTCAGTCCAGGTTTTTGCCGACGGCGCGCATCAGGAAGATGGCGACGATATTGGCCAGAACGACCGCGATGATCCCGCCTGCCGCTGCCCCGCCGATGTCAAAGTTCAGACGTGCGGCGCGATAGATCAGGTAGGTCAGGTTGGTCGAGGCATTGCCCGGCCCGCCATTCGTGGTCACAAGAATTTCCGCATAGATGCCCAGCAGGAAGATCGTCTGGATCAGGATGACCACAGTGATCGCGCGCGACATATGCGGCAGCGTCAGGTAGATGAACCGTTGCAACGCGGGCGCGCCATCCATTTCGGCGGCCTCCATCTGCTCTCCATCCAGCGATTGCAGGGCGGTCAGCAGGATCAGCGTTGCAAATGGCAGCCATTGCCAGGCAACGATCAGGATAATCGAGAACAGCGGATATTGCGCGAACCAGTCCACCGGCTGCATGCCGAAGAACTTGGCGATATCTGCGAACACCCCGTAGCTGGGATGCATGATCATGTTCTTCCAGACCAGCGCCGCAACGGGCGGCATGACGAAGAACGGGCTGATCACCAGAATGCGCACGATCCCCTGCCCGAAAATGGGCTTGTCGATCAGCATGGCGATCAGAATACCGCCGACGACGGTGATCAAGAGCACGCCGAGGACCAGAACCAGCGTGTTCCAGATCGATTCCCAAAAGGCCGGATCGGTGTAGAAATACTGATAGTTGAACCAACCGGCCCAATTGGTGTTGGCGGGGTTCAACAGGTTGTAGTTCAGGAATGAATAATAAAGCGTCATACCCAGCGGCACGACCATCCAGATGAGAAGCAGGATGATTGCGGGCGCGCGCATCAGGCGGGCAAGGCTTTGTGTCTGACGGGTAGCCATGGCGTGTCTCCTCCGGCTGCGCGGGGCAGCGCCTCATGCGTCTCAGCGTGCACCGCCCGCGCTGCCCCGGACGATGCGTCATCAACCAGGAATAACCGCTACTTGATGTAGCCCGAGCGGGTCATCTCGCGGGTCACGTTCGCCTGCGCACCGGCAAGCGCGTCGTCAGCCGACATTTGCCCGGCAAGAGCTGCCGAGAATTGCTGACCAACGGCGGTGCCGATGCCCTGGAATTCTGGGATCGCGACGAATTGCCCGCCGGTATAGGGAATATCCTGAACAGACGATTTCTGCGTATCCGCGCCGTCGATGGCGGTCAGGGTCATTGCCGCAAAGGGCGCCGCTTCCTGATATTCCGGATTCTCATAGAGCGAGGTCCGCGTGCCCGGAGGAACCGAACGCCAGCCTTTGGCCTCGGCCACCTCGTTGGTGTAGGCCTTGCTGGTTGCCCAGGCGACGAACTTTTTCGCAGCATCCGGCGCATCCGAAGATGTCGGGATGGCCAGCGACCAGGCCCACAGCCAGTTGCCGTGGTTGTCGACGCCGTCCTTGTTGGGGAACTGCGCAAAGCCAACGCTGTCAGCAACGGTCGAATCGTCGGGGTTGGTCACAAAGCTGGCGGCAACGGTTGCGTCGATCCACATGCCGCATTTGCCCTGCTGGAACAGCGACAGGTTTTCGTTGAACCCGTTCGACGACGCACCCGGAGGTCCGTAATTCGTCATCAGGTCAAGATAATCGGTCAGCGCGGCTTTCCACTCTTCGCTGTCGAACTGCGGGTTCCAGTCCATATCGAACCAGCGGCCGCCATAGCTGTTGGACATCGCCGTCAGGAAGGCCATGTTCTCGCCCCAGCCCGGCTTGCCGCGCAGGCAGATGCCATAGACTTCCGCGTCCTTGTCGGTCATCGCCTCGGCTGCGGTCTTGATATCGGTCCAGGTCGGGCTGTCCGGAATGGTCACGCCGGCGGCCTCGGCCAGGTCGGTGCGATACATTACCATCGCCGATTCAGCATAGAACGGCACGGCATAGAGCGTGTCGTCAACCGACAGTGCGCCGCGCACGGCGGGCAGCAGATCGTCGGTGTCATAATCGTCCGGCAGGTCACTCAGCGGCACCAGCCAGTCCTGAGCGGCCCAGATCGGCACTTCGTAGGTCCCGATGGTGAGCACGTCGTACTGACCGCCCTGCGTGGCGATGTCGGTGGTCACGCGCTCGCGCAGGATGTTCTCTTCCAGCTGGACCCATTCCAGTTCGATGTCCGGGTTCGCATCGGTGAATGACTGGGTCATGCTCTGCATGACGATCATGTCACCATTGTTGACGGTTGCGATGGTTAGCGTCTCGGCCTGGGCCGCGAAGCCGATGGCCGTAAGGGCGCTCGCCCCCATCAGGGCGCGCTTGGCAAAGCTCATATTATCCTCCCATTAGCAAATGCTATTGCTATGGGCAAATGCTCACGCAACGTCACCACAAAGTCAATCGAAAATCTTAACGATCATCTAACTGACCTATTTTAAAAGGAATTCTGCCGTCTCTGTATCGGTGATAAGGCCATTGACTAGCCCTCCGGCCAATGCGCCCTGGATTGCAGCGCGCTTGGACTTACCCGTTGCGGCTGCAATTACCAGCGCCGATTCGCGCGCAGGGATGGGCGCCGATGCCACGCGCGCCAGCAGCGGATCGTCCAGCAACCGACCCTCGGCATCATAGGCCCAGCCGGTGATTTCGCCCACAGCGCCCGCCTCGCGCAGCGCGGCAATCTCGGGCGCCGTTGCAAAGCCGTCCAGCACCAGCGCGGCATCGTCGTTGACGGTGCCGATACCGAGAAAGGCCACGGCAGCCTGTTCTGCCATCTCGATCACCCGCGCAATGCCCGCCTGCCCCGCCAGCGCCTGACGTTCCTCGGCGCTGCTGGCCACAACCGGCATCAACAGCGGATAGCTGCGCGCCGTCACCCGTTCCGACAGCGAAAAGAGCACGTTGTAATAGGCGGTCGAGCCATCGGTCGCGATATTTCCGGTCAGAGACACCAGCCGGTGCTGGTCACACTCCAGCCGCGACATCCGTTCGACACCCGCGCGCAGGGTGCGCCCGGTACCGAATGCCGCGATCAGGGGTTCTTCTCGCTTCAGCCAGCCTTCGATGCAATCGGCCAGCGCGATGGCCATGCCAGCACCTGCAGGATCGGACGGCACGACCTCGCAAAAGGCCAGCCCGGCCTGCTTTTTCAGCCTGACGGAAAGATCGAGGCAATCGGCGAAGGGATGATCGATGCGGACCTTGACCAGACCCATGGCCTGCGCCTGTGCGACCATACGCTGCACGCTTTGGCGCGAAACACCCATCTGCGCGGCGATCTCGTCCTGAGTCTGGCCAGCGACAAAGGACAGCCAAGCCGCCCGCGCGATCTGATCCAATTTCCGGCCTTCGACGCTCATGCGGTGGTGCACCCTGTTCCGACGGGATCGGACTTATCAGAGAATAGCCCCCGCGCCTATGCGATTTGTCTGCGCCACATGCAAACGCGGCCCCCGAGAGGGCCGCGCCTGGTTGTCAGTCGATCCGCGTTCAGGTGTTCAGGTCGAACCGGTCGGCATTCATCACCTTGGTCCAGGCCGCGACGAAGTCGTTCACGAATTTCGCGTGATTGTCATCCTGAGCATAAACCTCGGCATAGGAGCGCAGGATCGAGTTCGAGCCGAACACCAGATCCAGCTTGGTTGCCGTCCATTTCGTTGCATCCGTCCTGCGGTCACGGATCTCATAGACGCCCTCGCCGACAGGCACCCATTTATTGGCCATATCGGTCAGGTTGACGAAGAAATCGGTCGTCAGCGCGCCGACCCGGTCGGTAAAGACGCCATGCATGCTGCCACCGTAATTGGCGCCGATTGCACGCATCCCGCCGACCAGCACGGTCATTTCCGGCGCGGTCAGGCCCAACAGCTGCGTGCGGTCCAGCATCAGCTCTTCGGGGCTGACGACATAGTCCTTTTTCAGCCAGTTGCGATAACCATCGGCCAGAGGCTCCATCACGTCGAAGGATTCGGCGTCGGTTTCTTCTGCCGTGGCATCCCCGCGACCCGGTGCAAAGGGCACCGCAACGTCATAGCCTGCGGCCTTGGCTGCCTGTTCGACACCGAGGCCGCCCGCCAGCACGATCACATCGGCAAGCGAGGCACCGCTGGTCGCCGCGATCGGCTCAAGCACCGACAGCACCCTGGACAGACGGAGAGGTTCGTTGCCCTCCCAGTCCTTTTGCGGGGCCAGCCGGATACGTGCGCCATTGGCACCGCCGCGCATGTCGGACCCGCGATAGGTCCGCGCGCTGTCCCACGCAGTCGCCACCATATCCGCGACTGACAGTCCCGATGCCGCGATCTTGGCCTTGACGGCCTCGACGTCGTAACCAGTCGCGCCAGCCGGAACCGGGTCCTGCCAGATCAGGTCCTCGGACGGGACATCGGGGCCGATATAGCGGACCTTGGGGCCCATGTCGCGGTGGGTCAGCTTGAACCAGCCGCGGGCGAAGGTATCTGCGAAATACTGCGGATCGGCCATGAAACGCTGACAGATCTCATTGTAGATCGGGTCGAACTTCAGCGCCATATCGGCATCGGTCATCATCGGATTGCGACGAATGGAGGGATCGCTGGCATCGACCGGCATATCCTCTTCGCGGATATTCACCGGCTCCCACTGGAATGCACCGGCAGGTGATTTCCGCAGTTCCCATTCATGGCCGAAGAGCATCTCGAAAAAGCCCATGTCGAACCTGGTCGGGTGCGTGGTCCACGCGCCCTCCAGACCCGAGGTCACGGCATTGCTGGCTTTACCCTGCATGTTCGGGTTGACCCAGCCAAAGCCCTGCTCGCTGACATCGGCCGCCTCGGGTTCGGCACCAAGGGCGTCGGCGTTGCCGTTGCCGTGGGTCTTGCCCACAGTGTGGCCGCCTGCCGTCAATGCCGCCGTTTCCTCGTCGTTCATTGCCATGCGCGAAAAGGTCTCGCGCATATGCTCGGCGGTTTTCAGCGGATCGGGTTTCCCGTTCACGCCCTCGGGGTTCACGTAGATCAGACCCATCTGAACGGCGGCCAGCGGGTTTTCCATCGTGTCGGGCTTTTCGACACTGCCGTAGCGCTGATCAGACGGCGCGAGCCATTCCTTTTCCGCGCCCCAATAGGTGTCCTTTTCCGGCGCCCAGATATCGGCGCGGCCAAAGCCGAAGCCAAAGATCTTCAGGCCCATGTTCTCATAGGCGATGGTGCCCGCCAGAACGATCAGATCGGCCCAGCTGACCTTGTTGCCGTATTTCTTCTTCAGCGGCCACAACAGGCGACGTGCCTTGTCGAGGCTGGCATTGTCGGGCCAGCTGTTCAAAGGTGCGAAACGCTGACTGCCCGTGCCACCACCACCGCGACCATCGGCCAGACGATACGACCCTGCCGAGTGCCAGGACAGGCGGATCATCAGGCCGCCATAGTGACCCCAGTCAGCCGGCCACCAATCCTGGCTTTCGGTCAGCAGCGCGTGCATATCTCTTTTGAGGGCCTCGAAATCCAGCGACTTGACCTGCTCCCGATAGTCGAAATCCGGGCCCATCGGATCGGTCTTGCTGTCATGCTGGCTCAGGATGTCGAGGTTCAGCGATTTCGGCCACCAGTCCATGACCGATTCGCCGGTTTCGGTGATCGACCCGTGCATGATCGGGCATTTGCCGCTGGTGTTAACGTCGTTTCCGTCCATTTTTCTCTCCGAATCCTAGCCTGTTGCTTGGTGCTGCGGCCGCGCCGTCTTGTCGCGCGCAGTTCTATCATTTCTGCGCCCTGGCCGACAGGCAGCGCCTTGCGATCGACGACATAGTGCACGATCAGGTCGATTATTAGAATTTGTATTTTTTAATCTCGATGATAACTAAAAGCTATGAAACGCCTGACCCTTCGCCATCTGCGTTATTTCGAGGCCCTAGCCCGGTGGGGTCATTTCGGGCGCGCGGCCGAGATGCTGGCGATCTCGCAGCCGGCATTGTCGGTGCAGATGAAAGAACTAGAGGATATCCTGGGCGCGCAACTGATCGAACGCGGGCCAAAACAGATCAGCCTGACCGGGCTGGGCGAGGTGTTCGCCGACCGCGCCCGTGCGATTTTGCAATCCGTCGATGACCTGACCGAGGTGGCCCGCATCGGTGACGGCCCGTTGCAGGGACGCTTGCGCCTTGGCGTGATCCCGACGGTCGCGCCCTATATGCTGCCCTCACTGATCCGTCTGCTGGGCAAAAGCCATCCCCACCTTGATCTGTATCCACGCGAGGCGGTTACGCAAAAGCTGATCGACGACCTGACCGAAGGGCGTCTGGACACCGCCATTGTCGCGCTGCCTGTATCCGAAGCGGCGCTGCATGAAGAACCGCTGTTCACCGAAGAATTCGCGCTGGTCCGACCCATCGCCGACAAGGACAAACCTGTCCCGCGCCCAGAGATACTGTCGCAGATGCGCCTGCTGTTGCTGGAAGAGGGCCATTGTTTCCGCGATCAGGCATTGGCTTTTTGCGGCGGGACCTCGGCCATGCCCCGCGACCTGATGGAGGGCAGTTCGCTGTCGACCCTGGTACAGATGGTCGGCGCGGGCATCGGCGTGACGCTGATCCCGGAAATGGCCCTGCCACTTGAAACGGGTGCAGCCCCGGTCTGTTCTGCGCGCCTGTCCCATCCGCAGCCCACGCGCACCATCGGAATGATCTGGCGCAACACCTCGCCTCTGTCGGGGCAATTGCAGCAAATTGCCAAGCTGGTTCAGCAGGCACTTGGCCACGGCCCGAAGCCGTGACGGGTTGAATACCTGGGATTGCGTTGCCCGGCTGGCGGCGACGACCAGACGGTGCATCATGGACCCGCCTTCGCGGGCCCTCCATCAAAATGATTGACGTATATCATTCAGGATGTAACCCTAGCTGTGGGAGGACATGATGGGAGGACGGGCACCGACACTGTCGGACGTCGCGCGCAGCGCAGGCGTCAGCTATGCCACTGCGGATCGTGTCGTGAATGATCGCGGCGGGGTGGCGGATAAATCCGTGCGCCGCGTGCGTTCGGCCATCGAACAGCTTGGTTACGTGCGCAACGTGGCCGCGGCAAACCTGTCGCAGGGCCGAACCTACCGTTTCGCATTCATCATTCCCGAAGGCTCGAACAGCTTTTTCGCGCGGGTCCGAACGGTTCTGGGCGAAAGCCGTGTCCGGCTGATCCCCGAACAGATTGAGGTGCAGATCGAGGGCGTCGCGGCCTTCGACGCAGAGGCACTGGCCGCGCGGCTGCGGCGGCTGGCGGCGGAAAGCCTGGATGGTGTGGCACTGGTTGGGATCGACGATTCCCATGTGAACGCCGAGATCGAGGCGCTGCAGCAACAAGGCATCGCGGTTCTGACGCTGATCTCGGATGTCATTGGCGAACAGCGCAACGGTTATGTCGGCGTCGACAATATCGTCGTGGGACGAACCGCAGGCCGTCTGCTGGCGCTGGCGCATCGTGGCAGGCCGGGCAGGATCCTGCCCGTGATCGGCTCGCTTTCTGCACGCGACCATGCCGAACGCCTGCAGGGGATGACCCAGACGATCGCGGCGGCAAGCCCCGATCTGTCGCTGGCACCCCTGATCGAGGGGCGCGACCGTCATGCTCTGGTCGACGAAAAGCTGCGTGCCGCGCTAGCCGCAGACCCCGCGATCACCGCGATCTACAGCGCCGGCGCGGGCAATGCCGGTCTGATCCGCGTGCTGGAGGATTTGCCACCCGATATGCCACGCCCGACCGTCATTCTGCACGAACTGGTCGCGCATTCACGCCATGCGCTAGAGGCCGACCTGATCGATATCGTCATCGACCAGCGCCCCGAAGATGAGATCGAGCTGGCGCTTGGTTATCTGCGCCAGCTTGCAGATCGCAGGCCTGTTCCTGCGCCGGAACGGATCGTTCCCGTCATCTACGTCAAGGACAACCTGCCCCCGGCAAACGGGGTCCTGTCAGAAAAAGGCGAAATGCCATGACCGACTTTTTCAACGGAATAGAGCCCGTCCGCTTTGCGCCGGACGCGACGGGCCTTGCCTATCGGCACTATGACCCCGACGAAACGGTCGCGGGCAAGCGGCTAGAGGATCAGTTGCGCTTTGCCGTGGCCTATTGGCATTCTTTTGCATGGCCGGGGGGTGATCCGTTCGGCGGTCAGACCTTTCAGCGGCCATGGTTCGCCGACGACATGGATGCGGCGCGGCGAAAGGCTGATGTGGCGTTCGAGATGTTCGGTATTCTGGGCGTGCCCTATTTCTGCTTCCACGATGCCGATATCCGCCCCGAGGGAAGCAGTTTCGCCGAAAGCAAACGCAACTTCGAAGAGATCATCGCCGTCTTTGAGGCAAAGATGGAAACCGCCCGCACCCGGCTGCTTTGGGGAACGGCCAACCTGTTTTCGCATCGCCGGTTCATGTCTGGCGCGGCGACAAATCCCGACCCGGAGATATTCGCCTGGTCCGCCGCGACGATCAAGAATTGCATGGACGCGACGCATCGGTTGAACGGCGAAAACTATGTGCTTTGGGGCGGGCGCGAAGGCTATGAAACGCTGCTGAACACCGATCTGGCGCGCGAGATGGACCAGATG
Source organism: Paracoccus tegillarcae (assembly GCF_002847305.1). Lineage (NCBI taxonomy): Bacteria > Pseudomonadati > Pseudomonadota > Alphaproteobacteria > Rhodobacterales > Paracoccaceae > Paracoccus > Paracoccus tegillarcae. Next base: position 1,183,957 of record NZ_CP025408.1, read on the forward strand.
GGCCGGATGCTGTCGATGGTCGTCGATTACAAGCACAAGATCGGCTTCAAAGGCCAGATTCTGGTCGAACCAAAGCCGCAAGAGCCCAGCAAGCATCAATATGATTACGACGTGGCCACGGTTTACGGATTTCTGCAGCGCTATGGTCTGGAAAATGAAGTAAAACTGAACCTCGAACAGGGTCATGCCATTCTGGCGGGCCATACATTTGAACATGAGATCGCGCTGGCCAGCGCGCTTGGGCTGCTTGGGTCCATCGACATGAACCGCAACGATTATCAGTCTGGCTGGGACACCGACCAGTTTCCCACCAATGTGCCCGAGGTCACGTTGGCCTATTATGAAATCCTCAAGGCGGGCGGGTTTACCACCGGCGGCACCAATTTCGATGCCAAGCTGCGCCGTCAGTCGCTGTCGCCCGAAGACCTGATCGCAGCCCATGTCGGCGCAATAGATGTGTGCGCGCGCGGATTGAAAGCGGCGGCAAAGATGCTTGATGACGACCTGCTAGAGGCCGCGCGGCGCGACCGCTATGCCGGATGGGACAGTGCCGATGCGCAAGCGATGCTGAACAGCGATCTTGCCAGCATCGCAGCCCAGGTCGAGGCCAGCGGGCGCGACCCACAACCGCAATCGGGACGGCAGGAAATTCTTGAAAACATCGTCAATCGCTACGTTTGAGACGAGGAAGGACAGACAGATGAAAACCATCAAGGGCCCCGGCCTGTTTCTGGCACAATTCGTCGGTGATGCGGCGCCATTCAATTCGTGGGATGCAATCACCAAATGGGCGGCTGATATCGGCTATCTGGGGGTGCAGGTTCCGGTCTGGGATGCCCGCCTTGTCGATCTGGAAAAGCTCGCCGCGTCCAGGGACTATGCTCAGGAATGGGCCGGCAAGGCGCGCGAGAACGGCGTCGAGGTGACCGATCTGTCGAGCCATATCATCGGCCAGCTGGTCGCCGTGCATCCGGCCTATGACGAGTGGGTAGATGGCTTTGCGGCCGCAAAGGTTCAGGGCAAGCCCAGGGAACGCACCGAATGGGCAATCGATCAGGTCAAGAAAGCCATCACCGCGACGAACCATCTGGGTATCGGTCAGCATGTGACCTTTTCAGGCGGGCTGTGCTGGCCCTTCATCTATCCCTTCCCGCAGCGACCGCAGGGGCTGGTCGAAACCGCCTTTGACGAGCTGGCCCGGCGCTGGCGGCCGATTCTGGATCACGCGGACGAAATGGGCGTGGACGTCTGCTACGAAATCCATCCGATGGAGGATCTGCATGACGGCGACACGTTCGAGATGTTCCTTGACCGGCTGGACGGCCACCCGCGCTGCAACATGCTGTACGACCCGTCGCATTACGTCCTGCAATGCCTGGATTATCTGGACAATATCGACATCTATGCCGACCGCATCAAGATGTTCCACGTCAAGGATGCCGAGTTCAATCCGACCGGGCGCAAGGGCGTCTATGGGGGCTTTCAGCCTTGGGTGAACCGCGCGGGCAGGTTCCGCAGCACCGGCGACGGGCAGGTGGATTTCGGGGCGATCTTTTCCAAGTTGGCGGCGAATGATTTCGATGGCTGGGCCGTGGTCGAATGGGAATGCGCCCTGAAGCACCCCGAGGACGGCGCACGCGAAGGCGCGCAATTCGTCAAGGACCATATCATCCGCGTCACACCGCATGCCTTTGATGACTTCGTCGGCGGCAGTGCGGATGAAAAAACCAACCGCAAATTTCTGGGGATCGACTGATATGGCACGGATCAGACTGGGCATGGTTGGCGGCGGCAATGACGCCTTTATCGGCGGGGTTCACCGGATTGCCAGCCGCATCGACGATCGGTTCGAACTGGTCGCGGGGGCGCTGTCCTCGACGCCGGAAAAGGCAAAGGCCAGCGGCGAGGCCCTGGGTCTGGCGCCCGAACGGTCCTACGGCTCATTCGAAGAGATGGCCGAGGCCGAGGCCGCCCGCGAAGATGGCATCGAGGCGGTCAGCATCGTGACCCCGAACCATGTTCACTACTCTGCCGCCAAGGCGTTTCTGGATCGCGGCATCCATGTCATCTGCGACAAGCCGCTGACCTCGACCGCAGAGGATGCCGAGGCAATGGCAAACGCGGTTGCTGGCAGCAAGGCGCTGTTCATCCTGACCCATAACTATACCGGCTATCCGATGATCCGGCAGGCGCGCGAAATGATCGCCGCCGGTGATATCGGGACATTGCGGGTGGTGCAGGTTGAATATGCGCAGGACTGGCTGACCGATCCTGTGGAAAGCGAGGGCTCGAAACAGGCCCAGTGGCGGACCGATCCCGCCCGCTCTGGCGCCGGTGGCGCGACCGGCGACATCGGCACCCATGCCTATAACCTTGCCTGTTTCGTGACCGGCTTGCGGGGCGAGGAACTGGCGGCCGATCTGCAAAGCTTTGGCGTGGGTCGGTCGCTGGACGACAACGCCCATGTCATGCTGCGCTTTGCGGGCGGCGGTCGCGGGATGCTGTGGTGCAGCCAGGTCGCGCCGGGCAATGAAAACAACCTGCGTCTGCGTGTCTATGGCGACAAGGGCGGGCTGGAATGGAAGCAAGAGGACCCGAATTACCTGTGGTTCACGCCGCATGGCGAACCGCCCCGCCTGATCCGGCGCATGGGCGCGGGCGCCAGCGAGGCGGCGAATGCAGTCAGCCGCATTCCGGGCGGCCACCCCGAGGGGTATCTTGAGGGCTTCGCCACGATCTATGCCGGCGCCGCAGATGCGATCCGCGCGGTGCAGGGCGGCAGCGCGCGCGACGACGCCATGGGTCTGCTGCCGGACATACAGGCGGGGCTGGACGGCATGGCCTTTGTGCGGGCCTGCGTCACCTCTGCCGGCGACAATTCAGCCTGGGTCAAGCTATGACCGGTCAACCCGTCCTGTCGATGCGCGACGTTCACAAGAATTTCGGCCCGATCGAGGTCTTGCACGGCGTCGATCTGGACCTGCACGCAGGCGAGGTCCTGGCGCTGATCGGCGAAAACGGGGCGGGCAAATCGACCACGATGAAATGTCTTGCCGGATATCAGCCGCCCAGTTCGGGGCGCATCCTGCTGGACGGCGCAGAGGTCACCTTTGGCTCGCTGCATGACGGCGAAGAGGCTGGCATCGTCCTGATCCATCAGGAATTCAATCTGGCCGAGCAGTTGACCGTCGAGCAGAACATCTTTCTTGGCCGCGAGGTGCTGAAACGCGGTTTGCTGGACAAGGCGGAAATGCGGCGGCGGTCGCGCGACTATCTGGCCCGCGTCAAGTGCACCGTCGATCCGGATACCCCGGTGTCGCGGCTGTCGAATTCCGACAAGCAGATGGTCGAAATCGCCAAGGCGCTTAGCCGTGATGCGCGGGTGCTGATCATGGACGAACCGACCGCCGTTCTGACAAACGCCGAGGCCAGCATCCTCTTTGATCAGGTGCGCGCCCTCAGGGATGCGGGCACCGCGATCCTGTTCACCTCGCACAAGCTGGGCGAGGTCAAGGATATCGCGGATCGCGTGACCATCATGCGCGACGGGGCGGTGGTCCATTCCGGGCCGACCAGCGAGATGACCGAGGATGACATGGCGACCGCGATGGTGGGCCGCGATGTCTCGGATCTTTATCCCGCCAAGCCCGGCGTTCCACCCGACGCGCCCGTCCTGCTGAAGGTCGAAGGGCTGGACGTGCCGGGCTTTGCGAGTGATCTGTCATTCGAGCTACGTCAGGGCGAGATCCTGGGCTTTGCCGGTCTGATCGGATCGGGCCGGACCGAGGCGATGGAGGGGCTGTGCGGTTTGCGCCCCGCCCAGGCCGACCGCATCGAGATCGACGGGCAGGCGATCGCTATCCGGAGCCCCTCGGACGCGCTGGATCGGGGGCTGTGCTATCTGACCGAGGACCGCAAGATCCGGGGCCTGCTGCTGGACAAGGGGATGCGGGTCAATCTGACGCTGCAGGCGCTGGAAAAATTCGGCGGGATGCTGATCGACAGGCAGGCCGAAGAGGCCGCCCTGACGCGCGCCATTGACGAGTTCGATATCCGCGCCGGTCGCCGCGATGTGCGCGTCGGCAACCTGTCCGGCGGCAATCAGCAGAAGCTGTTGCTGGCCAAGGTCATGCAGTCGGAACCCCGGATCCTGATCGCGGACGAACCGACGCGCGGCATTGATATCGGCACCAAGCAACAGATCTATGCCTATCTGCGCAAGCTGACCCACGAGGGGCTCGCGATCATCGTCGTCTCGTCTGAAATGCAAGAGATCATCGGCCTTGCGGACCGCGTCGCCGTCATGCGGCGGGGACGCATCGCCGGAATGCTGGATGCAGGCCAAATCACCGAAGATACGATCGTGCGCCACGCCATGGGCGTCGGTGCCGACACCAGTGGGAGGGCCGCGTGATGGCAAACCAAACCGTGACCACCGCACCGCGTCGCAGCCTGCCCTCGATGAGCGTGCTTGGCCCGATTATCGCGCTGGTCTTGCTGGTCATCATGGGCGCGCTGATGAACCCGAATTTCCTTGGCGCGGCCAATATCACCAACGTGCTTGCGCGGTCCGCCTTTATCGGGATCATCGCGGTGGGCATGACTTTTGTGATCACCGCCGGCGGGCTGGACCTGTCGGTCGGTTCGATGGCCGCCTTTGTCGCGGCACTGATGATTCTGGTGATGAACGCGGCGCTGCCATCCCTGGGCGTCGGGGTGCCCGTCGTCCTGCTGGGGATGCTGACGGCGCTGGTTGCGGGGCTGTTGGCGGGGTTGCTGAACGGGTTTCTGATCACCACGGTCAGGATCGAGGCGTTCATCGTCACACTGGGCACGATGGGCATCTATCGCAGCCTTGTCACATGGCTGGCAGATGGCGGCACGCTGTCGCTGAATTTCGATCTGCGCACCTTTTATCGCCCGGTCTATTTCGACGGCATCTTCGGCATTGCATGGCCGATCATCGTCTTTGCGCTGGTTGTCATCATCGGCGAGATCCTGATGAGCAAGGCCCGCTTTGGCCGGCGCTGTGCCGCCACCGGATCGAACGAGCAGGTCGCGCATTATTCCAATGTGGATGTGAACCGCACGCGCCTGCTGACCTATGCAATGCTGGGTATGCTGGTTGGTGTGGCGACGATCATGTATGTGCCGCGGCTTGGCTCTGCCTCGGCCTCGACCGGGGTCTTGTGGGAGCTGGAGGCCATCGCCGCCGTGATCATCGGGGGCACCGTTCTGAAGGGCGGTTTTGGTCGGGTCTGGGGCACGGTTATCGGTGTGCTGATCCTGAGCCTGATCGACAATATCCTGAACCTGACCGACCTTGTGTCGCCATATCTCAACGGCGCCATTCAAGGCATCATCATCATTCTGGCTGTGATCCTGCAGCGGGAAGCAAAGGCAAAGGGCTGAAAGCCCTGCCATCCAAACGGGAGGAAACGAACCATGACCTATATGCGCACAATATTGACGGGCGCCGCGCTGGCCGCGCTAGGCACCGCCGCAATGGCGCAGGACGAGACGAAGGTAATCGGCGTCTCGATTCCTGCGGCGACACATGGCTGGGCCGGCGGCATGAATTTTCATGCTCAGGCAGCGGTCGAGCGTCTGGAAGAGGTCTATCCGCAACTGGATTTCGTCCTGTCCACCGCCTCCGACCCTGCCCAGCAGGTCAATGATATCGAGGATATGCTGGCCACGCGCGATATCAGCGCGCTGGTCGTGCTGCCCTTCGAATCCGAACCGCTGACCGCGCCGGTTCAGGCCGTTTCCGAGGCAGGCGCCTGGGTCACCGTGGTCGACCGGGGGCTGGCGGTCGAAGGGATCGACGATCTGTATGTCGCGGGCGACAATCCGGGTTTTGGCCGCGTTGCGGGCGAATATATGGCCGAAAAGATGCCAGATGGCGGCAATATCGTGGTTTTGCGCGGCATTCCGACCACCATCGACAATGAACGTGTCGAGGGCTTTCAGGCGGCCATCGAGGGGTCCGGGATCGAGATCATCGGCATGGAGCACGGCAACTGGAACCGCGATGAAAGCTTTAACGTGATGCAGGATTTCCTGTCGCGGCATGAGCAGATCGACGCGGTCTGGGCCTCGGATGATGACATGGCGGTGGGCGTTCTGGCAGCGATCGACGCAGCAGGGCGCGACGACGTGCAGTTCGTGCTTGGCGGCGCGGGGATGAAGGAAATGGTCAAGCGCGTCATGGACGGCGATGCCATGATCCCGGCCGACGTCACCTATCCGCCTTCGATGATCGCGACGGCCATTGAAATGACCGCCGTGGGCATGACCTCGACCACGCCGGTATCGGGGACGTTCACCATCGGATCGGTGCTGATCACGCCCGAGAACGCAGAGCAGTTCTATTATCCCGACAGCCCGTTCTGAGGGGCAAACCGGCCAGCCGTTTTCCTTCGGCTGGCCGGCAACGTTCGGTGTGTGGCGGTGTCAGCGGGGACCGAATCCGTAACCTGCGGTTTCATTTGATTTTTCGCCGCACCGGGCGTGCACAGGCGAGGCACAGCGCGTACACCGGGCGTACACAGCTATCGTACGGTGGCGTTGCGCGCCTGCCGCAACCTTACCCCTGATCATAGAGGCTGGTCTTGCGGTCGGCTGGCTGGCCCTCGTCATGGTCGTCCAGATCATCGCGGCGGATGATGTCGGCCATCTGCTGTTGCAGCAACGGGTCCCACCTGTCGCGCAACTCGCGCACCCGCGCGATGAAGGCCTCGTTCTCGAAGGCCGGCACGTCGATATCGTAGAAATCGGCGACCTCGCGCAGGGCCTTGCGGTCCATGTCCTCGAAGGCATCGGCCATCTGGGCTGCGCGTTCATGCGAGATGCCCAGCGCCTCATAGGCCGAGCGGCCCATCCGCAGCGAACTGTCATAGGTTTCGCGGATGATATCGCGACAACCCAGCGACCAGAGTTCCAGCACATGGGTCCGGTCAAAGGCGCGCGCGGTCACATGCACATGCGGATAATTCTGCAGCACATAAGAGACCAGCATATTGGTCTGCTGCTGGTCGTCGATGGCCACGATCAGCAGTTTCGCGGTGTCGATCCCGGCCGAGGCCAGCAGGTCCGGGCGCGTCGCGTCGCCGTAATAGGTCCGGATGCCGAATTTCCTGAGCAGGTCGATCTGGCGGGAACTGTAGTCGATCACCGTGGCGCGGTAGCCCGCCGTTTCCAGCATCCGGTCGACAAGTCCCCCGACCCGCCCGCGTCCGGCGATGATGATCTCGTCCTGATCCTCGATATCGTCAAAGGCGCGTTGATCGTCACGGGCATAGCGCGGCAGGATCACCCGGTCATAAAGAATGAACAGCAACGGCGTGATCAGCATCGACATGGCGACCACCAGCAGAAGTTGATCGGCCTGCGGTCCGGGGATCGCGCTTGCGCCTTCGGCATATGACAGCAGGACAAAGCCGAACTCGCCGGCCTGCGCCAGCGCCAGCGCAAACAGCCAGCGGTCCTGCCCGCGAATGCCGAAGAGACCGCCCAGCACGAAGAGCACGCCCATTTTCGTCACCACCAGAACCGCCGTCCAGAACAGCACCTGACCGAGGCTGTCGGCCAACAGGCCGAAATCAATGCCCGCGCCGACGGTCATGAAGAACAGCCCCAAGAGCAGCCCCTTGAACGGATCGATGTCGGATTCCAGTTCGTGCCGGTATTCGCTGTTGGCCAGAACCACGCCGGCCAGAAAGGTGCCCAATGCGGGCGACAGGCCCACCAGCGTCATCAAGAGCGCGATACCCACCACAAAGAGCAGCGCGGTCGCGGTAAAGAGTTCGCGCAAGCCCGCCATGGCGATGAAGCGAAAGACCGGGCGGGTCAGGTAATTGCCGGCAAAGATGACGGCGGCGATGGCCGCGACCGTGACCAGCATGGCCTGCCATGCGGGCAGGCCGGCGATCAGGTTCAGGCCGCTGCCATGTTCGGCGTCATCGGCTGCGTGGCTGGCGGCCTCGGCGGCCAGTTCCGGCACCGCAAGCAGCGGGATGATGGCCAGCATCGGGATCACGGCGATGTCCTGAAACAGCAGAACCGAAAAGGCCGACTGACCGCCCTCGGTCCGCATCAGGCCCTTTTCGTTCAGCGTTTGCAGGATGATCGCGGTCGAGGACACGGCCATGATCATGCCGATGGCCAGCCCGGTCTGCCACGCATCACCATTGAGCAGCGACACCGCCGCAAAGGCCAGCACCGTCACCATGACCTGCCCGCCGCCAAGGCCCAGCAGCCTGCCGCGCATATCCCACAGCTTTTTCGGTTCCAGTTCCAGCCCGACGAGGAACAGCATCATCACCACGCCGAATTCGGCGAAATGCTGCAGCGAGACCACATCGACATTGAGCAGTCCCAAAAGCGGGCCGATCACCATCCCGGCCAGCAGATAGCCCAGGACAGAGCCCAGACCAAAGCGCGTGGCAATCGGCACGGCGATCACGCCGGCGATCAGAAAGATGAAGGCGAGAAGAAGAAAGCTTTCCATGCCAATAGCGGTATTTGCAAGCCGGGCGCGCCGCAATCACATTCATCGCGGATGAACGGGACGGTTCAGGCAGGAACCGGCGGGCTGGGTGGCGATTGCCTTGTCAGTCGGGGCCGCCCGCCTGTTGGCCGGTTTTCGCGGGCGCGAGGCCCAGATAATCCACCAGTTCGCGGGCCGCCGCCCGTCCGGCCCGATTGGCGCCCACGGTCGAGGCCGAGGGGCCGTAGCCCACCAGATGCACGCGCGGATCGCGCTGAGCCTGCGTCGCCAGCCGGCCTGTCATGACGATGCCGCCGTTATCCTCGCGCAGTTGCAAGGGCGCGAGATGGTCCAGCGCGCTGCGAAACCCCGTGGCCCACAGGATCACATCCACCTGTTCCTCGCGCCCGTCCGGCCAGCGGATGCCGTGGGGGGTGATTTCCGAAAACATCGGCTGGCGGTCGAGGACGCCGCGCGCCTGCATCGCCCTGATCGCGGGGCTGCGGGGCAGCCCGGTGACCGACACGACCGAGCCGGGGACCAGCCCGCGGCGCACGCGTTTCTCGACCCGGGCGACGGCGGCGCGGCCGTCCTCGGCGGTGAATTTGGCATCCGAGAACACGGGCGGGCGGCGCGTGACCCAGATCGTGTCGGCCACCCGCGACACCTCATCCAGAAATTGCAGCGCCGAGATGCCGGCGCCCACGATCACCACGCGCTGGCCGGCGAATTCGTCGGGCGTCTGGTAGTCATGGGTGTGCAACTGGCGGCCCTGAAACAGCTCGCGCCCCGGATAATAGGGGATTTGCGGCGCGTCCCATGTGCCGGTGCAGTTGATGATGCCGCGCACGGAAAACGTCTCGTGATCGGTCTCGACCCGCATCCGTTCGCCGCGATCACAGACCAGCCGCGTCGTGACGGGGCGGTAGACCGGCAGGTGAAAGCGGTCCTCGTAGGCCTGAAAATAGCAGGGCACGGCCTCGGCGGCGCGCACCTCGGACTGGCCGGCGTCCAGCACTTCGGCAAAACCCATCCCGGGCAGGTCGTGCATGCCGTTGATGGTTTTCATGGTCAGCGACGGCCAGCGGAACTGCCATGCGCCGCCGGGTCGGGGCGACTTGTCCAGCAGCAGAAAGCCCCTGCCGCCGGTCAGCCCCAGATTTTGCAGATGATAGCCGGTCGACAGCCCGGCCTGCCCGCCGCCAATCACCAGGATGTCGATCTTGTAGGCGAGCGCGTTCATTGGTTCTGGGGCACCGTGCTGTGGCATGCTCAGCCCAGAGTGACCCTGCTTTGCCAGCGTGGCAAGAGGCGGCCCGCCGCGTGTCGGGCGGTCAGCAGACGGTGTTGAAACGGTGGGCGACGGTATCGATCACCTCGCCCGGCGGGCGCCGCCACCAGTTGCGGGTGCGCCACGAGGCTGCCCAAGCCGCGACGTGAGAAGTCAAATCTTGATCGCCCAGAAACAATTTCGAAACGGCGCGGAATGCGAATGTTGGTGAGCAACAGAGGGCACGGGACGGCGGTGCAGCCGAAACCGGACACCGACACCCGGCGCCATGCGAACAAACAAAGGAGAGAGACCATGACGACCACCACCACAAAGACCGAACAGACCAGCGTCCGCGCCAAGGTGAACGACGCACGCGAAATCGCAGGCGATATCGGCGGCGCCGTGAGTGCTGGCAGCCGCGCCTATGTCAACGGCCTGATGGAACTGGGCCGGACCTTTGGCGGCTTTGGCCGCGAAGTTCTGAGCGAAGCCGGCGACCATGTCCGCGCCACGTTCAACGCCAAGTGCATGCGTGAAGTCGCCGAATTGCAGGCTTCGTATGTTCAGCATCGTGTGGAAATGTCGGCGACCCATTCCAAGGAAATCGTCGATCTGGCCCGCGTCAAGACCGAGGCCGTGATCGCGCCGTTCGCCGATCTGGTGAAAAAAGACCAGAAAGCTGCCTGATCTGGCTGCCTTCCCGGTCCGCCTGCGGGTGGGCCGGGACAAAGCGCGCGGCGGTGCCGTGCGGAACTCATGTCATGCCCCGGCACTGGGGCGGGAGGAATACCGATGAACAAGCCATGGATTGCAACTTACGGCGAATCGATCCCGTCTGAGATCGACCCGGATATCTACCCATCCGTCCCGGCGATCTTTCAAACAGCGGTCGAGGCCTATGGCAACAAGCCGGCATTCGAGTGCTTTGGCCAGGTGATGACCTATTCGGAAATAGACGAGGCCGCATCGTCCTTTGCCGCCTGGTTGCAGAACAAGCATGGCGTCAAGCGCGGCGACCGCGTTGCGCTGATGTGCCCCAATATCTTTGCCTTCCCGATCGCCATGCACGGCATCATCCGTGCCGGCGCCGCGCAGGTGAACGTCAATCCGCTTTATACGCCGCGCGAACTGGCCCATCAGTTGAACGATGCGGGCGTCGAGACGATTGTCATCTTCAGCGGCTCGACCCCGGTTCTGGCCGAGATCATCGCCGACACCAACGTGAAGACCGTCGTCACCGTCGATCTGGGCGATGGTGCCGGGCTGGATATCCCCTCGCCCGCCGTTGATGAGCGGCTGACCGGCACCTTCCGCTTTGCCGATGTGCTGCGCGAAGGCGGCGGCCTGCCCTTCGAGCCTGTCGAGCTGACGGGCGAAGATATCCTGTTCTTCCAGTATACGGGCGGCACCACCGGCCTGAGCAAGGGCGCTGTCCTGACCCACCGGAACCTTGTCGCCAATACCGAGCAGATCAAGGCGATGCTGCCCGAGGCGCAGGTGCCCGAAAAAGAGGTCGTGGTGATGGCGCTGCCGCTTTACCACATCTTTGGGCTGATGCTGATGGTGGCCTATTCGGCGATTGGCGCAAAGTCGATCCTGATCCCGAACCCGCGTGACATGGACGGCTTTGTCGATGCCATCAAGGGTTCGAAATTCTCTGTCATCCCCGGCGTGAACACGCTGTTTCAGGGTCTGGCCATGCATCCGCGCTTTGGCGAGATCGACCTGTCGAACTACAAGCTGGCAATCGGCGGCGGTGCAGCCGTGATCCAGGCGACCTCGGAAAAGTGGCATGCGCTGACCGGGCATCACATCAAGGAAGGTTACGGCCTGTCCGAGACCTCGCCGCTGCTGAGCATCAACACGATGAACGTGACCGGATTTACCGGCACCTGCGGGCTGCCCGTGCCATCGACCGAGGTCCGGCTGCTGGACGACGAGGGCAATGACGTGCCCGAAGGCGAGGCCGGCGAGATTTCGGCGCGCGGGCCACAGATCATGCGCGGCTATTGGAACAATGACGCGGCCAACAAGGCATCGTTCACCGAGGACGGGTTCTTCCGCACCGGCGATGTGGCCATCTTCGTCGAAGGCGGTTTCGTCAAGATCGTCGACCGCAAGAAGGACATGGTCATCGTTTCGGGCTTTAACGTCTTTCCCAACGAGATCGAGGCCACGGTGACCGCCTGCGAAGGTGTCGCGGAATGTGCCTGCGTTGGTGTGCCGCACGAAAAGACCGGCGAGGCGCTGCGCGTCTTTGTGGTCAAGATCGACGGCGCGGATGTGACCGAAGACCAGATCATCGCGCACTGCCGCAAGTATCTTACCTCTTACAAGGTGCCCAAGCAGATCGTCTTTCTCGACGCGCTGCCCAAGTCGAATGTCGGCAAGATCCTGCGCCGCGAACTGCGCGACAACGCATAAGGAATGAGACCGATGAAGACACCCAAAGGTTACAGCACCGCCACGCTTGGCGATCATGTCGGCCATGATTTCGGGACCACGGACCCGATCACGGTTGGCCAGGACATGATCGACGGCTTCGCCGATATCACCGGCGACCACCAGTGGATCCACATCGATGTCGAACGGGCGAAAAAGGAAAGCCCGTTCGGCGGCCCCATCGCCCACGGCTTTCTGACGCTGTCGCTGCTGGCCGCCGCTGTTGGCGATGCGGGGATCGTACCGACCGATGCCAAGGGCGTGGTGAATTACGGGATCGACAAGGTCCGGTTCCTGAACCCCGTCCCCGCCGGTGCGGCTGTGGTCAGCAACTTCAGGCTGACCAGCGTCGAAGACAAGGGCAAGGGCCGGCAATTGCTGCGGCTGGCCGCCGAAACGCGGCTGGACGACACCGGTGAGCCCGCAATCGTTGGCGAGGTCCTGGCCCTCGTCATCGGATAAATCGCAACCCGAAAAGGGAGGACAAGGATATGCCATCCAAGCGCATCGAGAACGCCACCGATCTGGCGATGTCTATGACCAAGCTATACACCTCGGCGCTGACGCAGCCGATGAAGGCATGGTCGCATTCAATGACGGCCAGCCAGCAGATGCTGAGCAGCCTGACCGGCAATACCGCAATTGAACCTGAAAAGGGTGACAAGCGGTTCAGGGACCCGGTCTGGACGACGAACCCCGCCTATCATGCATTGATGCAGTCCTACCTTGCCTGGTCGAACGCGATCACGGGCTGGGTCGACAGCCTTGACGCCGCGCCCCGCGACAAGCTGCGTGCGAAGCTGGCCACCAGCCTGATCACCGATGGGCTGGCGCCGACAAACGCGATCCTGACCAACCCCGCCGCGATGCAAAAGACGCTGGAACAGGGCGGCAAGAACATTGTCAGCGGCTTGCAGCATTTCATCAGCGACATGATCCAGAATGGCGGCCTGCCATCGGTGGTCGACAAGTCCAAGTTCGAAGTGGGCGGCAATCTGGGCACGACGCCGGGCAAGGTCGTCTATTCCGAGGATCACCTTGAACTGATCCAATACACGCCAAAGACCGCGCAGGTCTGGTCGCGGCCGGTCTTTGTCGTGCCGCCGCAGATCAACAAATTCTATATCTGGGATCTGGCACCCGACCGGTCGATTGTCGGCAATCTGCTCGATCAGGGCCATCAGGTCTTTATCGTCAGTTGGCGCAACCCGACCGAGGCCGAGGCTGACTGGGATCTCGACAGCTATGTCGCGGCGCTTGACCGCGCCACCGAGGTGGCCTGCGAGATCAGCGGATCGCCCGACCTCAACGTGGTCGGTGCCTGTTCGGGCGGGATCACCTCTGCCCTGCTGGTCGCGCTGTGGGCCAGCCGGGGTTCCGATCGGGCCGCGTCGCTGACGCTGTTCGTGGCCATTCTGGATGTCGCCGGCGCCAAGGATACCTCGATGGGGCTGTTTGCGAATTTCGAGACGCTGGAACTGGCGCGGATGTTTTCGCAATCGAAGGGCGTGCTTGAGGGCAAGGATCTGGAGCGCGCCTTTGCCTGGCTGCGGCCCAACGACCTGATCTGGTCCTATTGGGTCAACAATTACCTGATGGGCAAAGAGCCCTCGGCCTTTGACATCCTTTACTGGAACGCCGACACCACGAACCTGCCAGCCGCGCTGCATGGCGATCTGTTGGGAATGCTGGAAAGCGGCGGTTTCACCGGCGAGACCGGGCCGACCATCGACGGGCAGGCCCTGACGCTGAAACAGATCACCTGCGATGCCTATATCATGGGCGGTGAGACCGATCACATCACACCATGGGACGGCACCTATCTGACGCGCAACGGGCTGGGCGGAGATTCGACCTTTGTGCTTAGCCAGTCGGGTCATATCCAGTCGCTGATCAACCCGCCGGGCAATCCCAAGGCGCGTTACCAGACCAATGATGGCGATCACGACAGCCCGGAATCCTTTCTGGCTGGTGCCGAGACGCATGAGGGCACATGGTGGCCGCATGGGGTGGCATGGCTGGACGAACGCGGCGGACGCAAGGTCACGGCGAAGAAAACCTTGGGCTCGCGCAAGCACAAAGCCATATCTGATGCGCCGGGCACTTATGTCCGGGCGGCAAGCTGACCAGAAGGAGCCCCGCCAGATGACCGATATCCGGACCCTCGTTCTTGATGGCCAAAAGGTGCGTGTTGCCCTGTTTGGACCTGCCGATGCCTCGCGTAACCTGCTGGTTTTCAACGGCATCGGCGCCAGTCTGGAAACGGTGGGACCCTTTGCCGAACGCTTTGCCGACACGCGGATCGTCACCTTTGACGTGCCGGGCGTGGGCGGCTCGCCCGTGCCGGCGCTGCCCTATCGGTTCACCTGGCTGGCGCGGCTGACCGCGCGCATCCTGGACAAGCTGGGGATCGATCAGGTCGATGTGTTCGGCGTCTCATGGGGCGGGGCGGCGGCGCAGCAATTCGCGCGGGACTATCCCCATCGCGCGCTTAGCCTGACGCTGGCCGCGACCTCGGCGGGGTTCGTGATGGTGCCCGGCAATCTGCGCGTGATGCTGAAGATGGCGACGCCGAAACGTTACAGCGATCCCCAGCATATGCTGAAGATCGGGCCGGATATCTATGGCGGGCAGATGCGTGCCAACCCGCAGCTTTTGCGCGAACATGCGGCAACGCTGAAATCGGGATCGGGTCGCGGCTATCTGTATCAGCTGCTGGCCGGTGCCGGCTGGACCAGTTGGCTGTGGCTGCCACAGCTCAGGCTGCCGGTGCTGGTGATGATGGGCGAGGATGATCCGATCGTGCCGCTTGCCAATGGCCGGATCCTTGTCAATCGGCTGCCCAATGCGCGGCTGGAGGTCATGGATTGCGGGCATCTGTTCATCCTGACGGACCCGGCGGAAACGGCGGCCAAGGTCGAAGCGTTCATCCAATCCACGCCCGTCGCAGAGATCGCATGAGCCAACCCGCCGAAACGCCCAAATCCGCGCTTGCCAGAAATCGCCGCATGGCCACGGCGGTGCTGGTCGTCATGGTGGTGATCTATCTCGCGACCCATCTGGTCAGCGATCCCGCAGGTCCCGTCCTGCTGATCCGCCGCATGGCCGAGGCGGGGATGATCGGCGGGCTGGCCGACTGGTTTGCCGTCGTCGCGCTGTTTCGTCACCCGCTTGGATTGCCGATCCCGCATACGGCATTGCTGCCAAAGAACCAGGCACGGGCCGCGCGCAATGTGGGCCGGTTCTTTGAGACGCATTTCCTTGAACCAGCCCAGCTGGAGGCGCGCATCCGGGCCATCGAGCCGTCCCGCCATCTGGTGACATGGATCGGCCAGCCGGGCAATGCAGAGGCGCTGGCGCGCGAATTGACCGGCCTTGTCGCCATGCTGCTGCGGCAGGAACCCTCGCCCCGCATGCTGGCAGGCGGGCGTCGGTTGCTGAAAAGCGAGGTCGCGCAGGCCGGGTCCGATCAGGCCATCGCCGGCGTCGTCGCGGATCTGGTCAAAACCGGCGTCAGGGGCGATGTCACCGACGAAATCATCGCGATCATCCGCCGCGCCATCGACGAAAATCGCGGCATGGCGGTCGAGCTGGTGCAAGACAACAGCCGCTGGTGGATCGCCACACCGGTCGACCGGCGCGTGGCCGATCTGGTGGTCAGCGCGGTGCTGTCGATGCTGGATGATCTGCGCCGCGACAGCGCCTTGCGGAAGGAATTCGAAACGGCGCTGGACGGCATGATCGAGACGCTTGAACAGGAGGGCGTGCTGACCCGCGCCGTCGCCGATGCCAGAGGCGAATTCCTTCGCTCTGGTGCGTTTGGCGCGGCCATTGCCGGCATCGCCCGCGAATTGCGCGACCGTCTGGGCAAACGGATCGCCAACGCGCCCGAGGCGCTTAGCGGACCACTGGCCCATCTGATCCGCGACACGGCGACGCGCGCACTCGCCACGCCCGAGGCCCGCGAAACGCTGGACCGTCGCCTTGCCGAACTGGCTGGCCGGGTGATCGGTGAAAGCCGCCCGCAGATCGCCGCCTATGTCACGGACGTCATCGCCGGATGGGAGCCAGAGGAACTGAACACCCGCTTTGAGGAAGAGATCGGCCCGGATCTGCAATTCATCCGCATAAACGGTGCCCTGCTGGGCGCGTTGATCGGCGGCGGCTTGTTCGCATTCGAGACGATGATCGGGTGATCGCATCCCCGGATGGCAGCGCGGTGGGGATCATCGACCGGCCTGCCCGCCAACTGGCACCTTAACCGGCAAACCCGAGGCTGTTCTGACGAAGGCTCAGGTCCTTTTTGCGGCAGGCCAGTGGCGATTCGTCATACCAGCGCTGAAAGGCGCGGCTGAACACGCTTTGATCGGCATAGCCCAGCGCCAGCGAGACCTCTGACAAGGGCAGCCGGGTCCGGGTGACCAGCGACAGGGCCCGCTCTCGCCGCCAGTCATCGACCAGATCGCGAAAGGTAAGCCCCTCTTCCTGCAGGCGACGCTGCAGGCTGCGCGGCTCTAGCCGCAGGCTATGCGCGACGGTTTCCAGCGAACAATCCCCGAATTCCATCTGCCGCGCGATCTCGCCGCGCGCCTCGTCGCTGATGCGGCCTGCGAATTCGTCCCGCGATGAGGTCAGGTAGCGGTCGATGATCGCGTGATAGGCCGCATCGGTCTGTTCGATCTTGCGATCCAGTGCGCTCTGATCGAAATAGAGCGCGTTCTGTTCGGCACCAAAGCGAACCGGACAGCCAAAGCTTGCCTCTGCCGCGCGCCTGACACAGGCGTCCTGATCGCGAAAGGTGACCTCGATCAGATCAACCGGGGCCTTGCCGGCCTGCTCCAGCACGTTGCGCGCGACGGCGAGGGACAACAGCATATACTGGCGGGTACTGGTCCCGGTCAGCTGCACATTGAGAGACAGGGCCGCGATGCCGTCGGTTTCGTGCACGCCCGCGACAAGGCCATTGGTGTGGATGACCAGATTGCGGGCCATGGCCCTGATCGCGCCGCGCAGGTCGGGCTCCTCCTTGGTGACCAGCGCGACGGGCCCCAGAATTTCGAGGTGCTGATACACGGCCAGCCGCAGGCCCAGATCCGGCACGCCCCATTCTTCGGCGCAATGTTCGTAAAGCGCGCAAATCGCGTCAAATGGCACGCGTTCGTCCGGCTTGCGCAACAGCTCGGATCGCAATCCGACCCTGCGCAATGCCGTTCCGACATCCGCCCCGACACTCTCGGCGACTTCTCTGATCCCTGACAAAGAACTCGCGCGGCTGAAATATTGCCCCACCGCAGCCTCCTGTTTGGGGTGTTGCGCGCATATGGGCAAACGCCCCGTCAAGAGAGAGGCGAACCCCTGATGCGATTGTTGCCACCAGATTAGCACAGAAATTCAGTGCTGTGCGGATAATGCGGAGCGGGCGTCATGATCAGGCAGAGAACAGCGACCCGGTCGCGCTGTCATCGAAAGTCAAAATCCTGTCAGTCAGAGCTAATCGGGGAACGGCGCGGCCGCGTATTCATGGTTCACCCGATGATCGAACGAGATCTCAACCCTGAGGAGGAAACAGCCATGACTTTTGACACCACAACGCTCACCCAGGAACGCCTGCTGACCATCAACCACAAAACCGATGGCGAAGTGAAAGACGCCCTGCCCGGCGTCCATGTCACGCCGCTTTATCTGGACCGCGAAAAGGGTATCTGGGTTATCTACGCCCGGTTCGAGCCGGGCACCCGCTTGCCGCGCCATTACCATTCGGGCGTCGTTCATTTCTACACCACCAAGGGCTCGTGGAACTATCTCGAGCATGCCGAGGACGTGCAGACCGCTGGCAGCTATCTGTTCGAACCCGCAGGCTCGCACCACACCTTTGTGTCCGAGGAAGGTTCCGAAGGGTTCATGGTCATCGAAGGTGCCAATGTGAACCTCAATGACGACGGCTCGATGATGTTCATCATGGATGCCGGCTGGATCGAGGACACCATCAACCGGATCGCCGGCGAGACCGGCCAGAAGGTTCCCCCCTATGTCCGCCCGGGCGTTGTCGCGCAGGGCTGACAGGCGCGGCCGCGGCGCATGGCCGGGGCCAAGGACGACCTGAGATGTCCGAAGGGTGGCGCAATGTCCGCCCTTCGGATTTCGCGTTTCTGACATCCCGTTTTTCCTGTATCCGCACCGTCGCTTGCGGTTTGTGGCATGATGCCACGGGCGAAGAGCACAATGTGCTTGGCGTCTGGGGTCAGCCGACGCATCTGTCCCTGCACGACAAGCTGGATGAGGCCGGCATCGACAGCGTCGGGCGCGATGCGCTGAAACAGGCAGAGGACGCAGGCCACAGGGGCAGCCGTATCAGATCCGGCGCATCAGATCTGGCGCATCAGATCTGGCGCATCTGGGCCTGTGCGACGATTGCGCCTGTGGCGACGCCGCCGGGGGCGCCGCCCTGAGGTTCGTCGGTGATAGCCAGGGTTGCGTTTGCGATCAGTAGCCGGAACTCGTCCGGGATGATCATGGCCGCATGGCCCGCATCCGGCATCACCCCCAGAGACACCGGCGCGCGGTCGCCCTGTATCAGCCACAATTCGAAATCGCGCCCTTCGGCAGGCGGCTGGCCGGCAACCGCGACACGCATTTCGCCGTCCACGTCATCGTAAAGCGCTGTCAGACGAACGGAGCTGTCTGCCGACACCATGTCCGACACCCAGAGCTGGCGACTGTCGGTTTGACCCAGGGGCCACTGCGCCAGCAGCACAAGCAGCGCGGCTGCGGCGCAGGTCGCGCCGATCGCGAGCCAGCGCCAGAATGCGTTTCGACGACCCGTTTGCGCATCCGGGGCCGGCGCGAACAGCCGGGCCTCGACCGCGGCCCAGACCCTATCCGGCGGACCGACGGGTCTGACCTCATCGGCCATCGGATCGAAATGGGTCTGCCAGCGGCTCACCTCGTCCAGCAATTGCGGCTCGTGCAGCAGACGCTGGCGAAACACCTCGCGCTCGGCCAGGGGCAACGTGCCGATGACATATTCACCTGCCGTCGCGACGTCGTCGGGATCAAGATCGGGGGCATCATCCGTCATCGGGTCAGACACTCCCTCAGCCGGATCAGACTGCGCCGCAACCAGCTGCGCATCGTGTTCATCGGAACCGCAAAGCGTTCGGCCAGTTCGACATAGCTTTCGCCTTCGACATAGGCGCGGCGTACGGCATCGGCGTGTTCTGCTGGCAGTTCCGTCAGGCAGGCGGTGATCCGGCGTCCTTCGGACCTGATCATGGCCAGCCCTTCGGGGGACGGCCCGTCATCGGGAATACGTTCAGCCGCGTCCAGATCGCCGCCACCGGGCTTGCGCGCGCGCAGCACGTCGATGGCATGATTGCGCGCGACCGCGTTCAACCAGGCCTGCGGGCTGGCGATATCGGAAAAATACCGGTCGGCATTGTGCCAGATCTTGACGAAAATTTCCTGCAACGCGTCCTCTGCCTCTTGCTGATCCTTCAAGATACGAAGGCAGACGCCAAAAAGTTTCGGCGCGGCAAGACGATAGAGTTGACCAAAGGCAGCGCGGTCCTGCAGGGCAACCTGTCCCAGCAGATCGGTCAGCTCTGCATTGGGTGTGGTCATATAACGGTCTCCGGCTCACTTTGACCGAAGATGCAACAAGCGTCAGAGGGCCGCAAGCAAGCCACTGCCGCGCGGCCCGCTTCACGAACGCGTGAACGGTGCAACAAAGCGCGGCGTCGCGCCGTCTTTGTAGTAATCCGTTTGCGCAAGGCAGCCGCGGATCTGCCCGGCTTTCTTTCAGGGCAGCACCGAAAAGAACATGGGGCCAGAGGTTACCTATTGAGCGAGAGTGCAAGACGACGGATTGCCATCATCGGCAGTGGCATTTCAGGGCTGGGCGCGGCGTGGCTGCTGGATGACCGGCACGATGTCACCTTGTTCGAGGCAGCCCCGCGCGCCGGTGGCCATGCCCGCACGGTTCATGCCGAAGGGGTGGATGTAGATACCGGGTTCATCGTCTGCAATCGGCGCACCTATCCGCTGTTCATTCCGATGCTGGAAAAGCTTGGCGTGGCGTTGGAGCCAAGCGATATGTCCTTCGGGGCCAGCTTTGGTCAGGGGCGATATGAGTATGGGACATCCTCGACCCGCGCCATGTTCGCGCAGCCGATGTGCCTGATGGATGCCGGTCACTGGCGTTTGATCCGCGACATCATGCGCTTTTTCCGGCAAGCGCCGTCGCATCACGCAAGTGACGGCAGCATCGGCGATCTGATCGGGGCGTTGCGCTTGGGCGATGAGTTTCGCGACCGGTTCCTGCTGCCGATTTCAGGGGCCATCTGGTCCACGCCGACGGCGGAAATGATGAAGTTTCCGGCGGGTGCGTTCGTTCGCTTTTTCGACAATCACGGGCTGTTATCGGTGAACGGCCAGCCGCAATGGCTGACCGTCAGCGGCGGGTCGCAACGCTATGTGCAGGCGATCCTCGACCGACTGAAGGGCGATCTGCGTCTGTCTTGCCCGGTGCATTCGGTGCGCCGCGATCCGGGTGGGATCACAATCGCCAGCGCGCGCGGCGAAGAGCGGTTTGATCGCGTGGTCTTTGCCACCCATGCCCCGCAGGCGCTGGCGGCACTGCAACGGCCCGATACCGATGAGGCCGCCATTCTGGGCGCGATGCGCACCCAGCCCAACCGGATGGTTCTGCATTCCGACCCGACCCTCATGCCCCGGCGGCGCGCGGCATGGGCATCGTGGAACTATGTCACGCGGGGCGATATGCCTGCGACGGATCGGCCCATCAGCCTGTCCTACTGGATGAACCGGTTGCAAAATCTGCAAACGGCACGCCCACTGATCGTGACCCTGAACCCCGAGACCGAACCCCGTCGCATCCATGACGAGGCCAGTTTCGCCCATCCGCAATTCGACGCCGCCGCAATTGCCGCGCAGGGGCGGTTGCATGAAATTCAGGGACGCGGTGGGGTGTATTATGCCGGTGCCTGGACGCGATACGGTTTTCACGAGGACGGGCTGCTGTCTGCGCTGCGCGTCGCCCAGGCCATGGGCATCGAATGGCCGCTTGGCCCTGATCCCTGGACAGCACCCAAACGGTTGGCCGCATGAGCGTTGATCTGTGGAGCGGCGCACTGGTTGACGCGGCCATCTGGCACGGACGGTCCGGTGATGTGTCGCGGCAATTCCGCTATCGCGCGCTTTACGCCGCCTTGCCGCTGGAAGAATTGGAGCAAGGGCTGCTGCCCCTGCACCCCGACCGGCGGGGATTGTGGCAGCTGCGGCGGCGCGATTACGGTCAGCGGGATGGCGGCTCGCTGCTGGCATTCATTCGGCAGCAACTGGCGCCTGTCGGCCTGGAACATTGCCAGACAGCGCTTGTGACCCTGCCGCGCAGCCCGTTGCACGGGTTCAACCCGGTCAGCTTTTGGCTGGCACGCGATGAAGGCGGTTTGCGCGCGGTGCTGTCCGAGGTGTCGAACACCTTTGGCGAGACGCATCTTTATCTGTGCCATCATCCCGACAATCGGGTCATCACGCGCTCTGACCGGCTGACCGGGGACAAGCTGTTCCACGTTTCGCCCTTTCTTCCGCGCGAAGGGCGCTATGTCTTTCGCTTCGATGCGGGGCCCGGTCGGTTCGGGGCGTGGATCGACTGGATCGGGGCGGATGGGGATGTGCGGTTGCAGACCTCGATGGTCGGACCGGCGCGCGTTCTGGACCGATCAAGCCTGCGCCGCGCCGCGTTGCGCCACGCATTCCAGCCCCAAAAGGTCACAGGCCTGATACACTGGCAGGCGGCAAAGCTGTTTTCGCGCGGCATCCGTTACAAGACCAAACCGCCACAACTGGATCAGTCCCAGTCCGACGTCACGAAACCAGAGACCAAGAATGTTTGAGCAAAGCATCAGATCCGAATTTCTGCGCACGCTGGAGAAAATCAGCTGCGGCAGCCTGCTGCTGACAACGCCGGATGGGACCACGCAGGTCTTTCAGGGCGATCAGGCGGGCCCCGAGGCCGTGTTGCAGATCCGTGACTGGCGCATGGTGCCGGCGCTGGCGGCAAAGGGCGATATTGGCCTGACCGAAGCCTATCGCGACGGCTGGTGCGACACGCCCGATCTGGTTGCGCTGCTGACGCTTGGGTTGATGAACGAAGAGGCGCTGGACCGCTATATCTATGGCAGGCCGTTGCAGGCGCTGGCGATGCGTTTGCTGTATCTGCTGAACCGGAACACGCGCGCGGGATCGCGGCGCAATATCTCGGCGCATTACGATCTGGGGAATGATTTCTATCGGCTGTGGCTGGACGATACGATGACCTATTCCTCGGCGCTGTTTGCCGAGGGTGACGATCTGGCGGCCGCACAGCGGCGCAAATACGACCGCATCATCGGCGGCTTGGCGGGCGGATCGGGGCGGTTGCTGGAAATCGGCTGCGGTTGGGGAGGCTTTGCCCAACGCGCGCTGGAACGCGGCGATTTCGCGCCGAAAGGGCTGACCCTGTCCAGCGAGCAGGCCGCCTATGCCCGCAACCGGCTGGGGCCTGACGCTGAAATCGTGTTGCAGGATTATCGCGACGAAACAGGCCGTTTCGACCACATTGTTTCCATCGAGATGTTCGAGGCCGTGGGCGAAAAATTCTGGCCGGTCTATTTCGGCAAACTGGCCGAGGCGCTGACGACCGAAGGCCGCGCCATGATCCAGACCATCACCGTTGCCGACCGCTATTTCGACCGCTACCGCAAGGGCGGCGACATGATCCGCAGCTTTATCTTTCCAGGCGGCATGTTGCCCTCGCCCGCGCGCTTTCAGGCCGAGGCCGAACGCGCCGGCCTGCGCATCGAGGATGCATTCGGCTTTGGTCGCGACTATGCCCGCACATTGACCAACTGGCTGGACAATTTTGACGCGCGACGCACCGAGGTGCAGCAGCTGGGCTTTGATGAGGCATTCATCCGCGTCTGGCGTTTCTATCTTGCAGCCTGCGCGGCGTCTTTTTCGGTCCAACGGACGGATGTGGTGCAGTATCGTCTGGCCCATGCCTGAGCCAGCGCCGCGGGCTGGCCCCAGCCGGCGCGATCTGGTTGCCTATTCGATCATGGCCATGCCGCTGGCCTTTGGCGGTTTGCCGCTTTACATCCACGCGCCGGATTTCTTTGCCGCAGAACGCGGGATTTCGCTGGCTGCCCTTGGGTTGGCGCTGTTCTGGCTGCGAATGCTGGATGCGGGGCTGGACCCGGTCGTGGGCTGGGCCGGTGACCGCTGGCCGGGCGCGCGCGCTGGCATGGCTGCGGCGGGGGCACTGCTGCTGGGCGCTGGCGTCGCCACATTGTTTGCGCCGCCTGCCTTGCCGGTGCTGATCTGGTTTACCTTGGCGATGGCTGTCGCGAGCCTTGGGCACAGCCTGATTTCAGTCAACCTGATGACGCTTGGCGGGCTATGGCGGCGCGATCCTGCGCAGAAATCGCGGATCAGCGCCGCGCGTGAGGGCTTTGGGCTGGCGGGCCTGATGGTTGCGGTCGTCCTGCCAGCGGCCCTGACGCCATTGATGGGGCGACAAGGGGCGCTGCTGGCGCTGGCCGGTGTGCTGATCCTGACCTTGCTGCTGACGCTGCCGGTGTTTCTGCGCTGGCTTTCCCGAGCGCGGCTGCACGTGACCGCACAGCCCGATGCGCGCCCAAACTGGGGCGCATTGCTGCCGTTTTATCTGGTGGCCGGGATTGTGCTGCTGTCTGCGGCTTTCCCGGCGGCGCTGGTCCTGATGCTGGTTCGCGATCTGCTGGGGGCAGAGCCGCTGACGGGCCTGTTCCTGCTGACCTATTTCGCAGCCGCCCTGCCCGGGGCCTTTGCATCGGGCCGTCTGGCCGGGCGCTTTGGCGCGGTGCCGGTCTGGACCGCCGCGCTGACGCTGTCGATCGCGGCTTTCGCGTTTGCGCTGACGCTTGGGCCCGGCGACACTGCCGCCTTCTTCGCCATTTGCCTTGCCACCGGTTTCTGCTTTGGTGCCGATCTGGTTCTGCCGCCAGCCATCCTGTCCGACAGGATCGAGGCCACCGCAACAGAAGCGGCCGCCACCCGCGCCTATGCCGCGCTTGGTTTTCTGACCAAGGCCGCGCTTGCACTGGCGGGTGCGATTGCGTTGCCCTTGCTGCAACTGGCGGGGTTTCGTCCTGCATTGCCAAACGATTCAGGCGCGTTGCAGGCATTGCTGATGCTGTATGCCGGCGTGCCGCTGGTGTTGCGGGCGATGGCCGTCACGATACTGATATATCTTCACAAAAGGGGCGCGATATGAGCGAACGCATCTGGATCATGGGCGCATCCGATGGGATCGGTGCGGCGCTTGCACGCGAATGGGCCAGGCGCGGGGCGCGGCTGGTCCTGTCCGCACGGTCCCACGACAAGCTGACGGCACTGGCCGCAGAGATTGGCGGCGCCGAGGTGCTGGCCTGCGATGTGGCCGATCGCGGCAGTCTGGAGGACGCTGCCCGACAAATCAAAGCCGGCGGGCAACTGGACCGGGCGATCACCTTGGCGGCGCTGTATGATCCGGGCAAGGTGATGCAGATCGACCCCGATCGCGCCGCCCAGATCGTGACGGTCAACCTGACCGGCTGCTTCAATTTCGCCCGCGCCGCCGAACCGCTGTTGAAACAGGGTGGACAGTTGGCGCTGACCGGATCGGTCGCGGGCTATATCGGTCTGCCGCAGGGCCAGATTTATTCCGCGACCAAGGCCGGCGTGATCAATCTGGCCGAATCCCTGCGGGTCGAGCTGGCACCGGCGGTCGATGTGCGGCTGATCTGCCCCGGCTTTGTCGTCACGCAGCTTACGCAACAGAATGATTTTGACATGCCCGCCCTGATGCAGCCCGACGACGCGGCCAGCGCGATCCTGAAGGGGCTGGATGGGCGCGGTTTCGAGGTGCATTTCCCGCGCCGGCTGACCCTGCCTCTGAAGCTGCTGCGCGCGCTGCCCTATCCGCTGGCGTTGCTTTTGACCAAAAGGCTGGTGACCTGAGTGGTGCATGGGCCGCTGTGCCCGCGTGGCTGATCCGGGCCAGGGCATCCATTCACCAGGCTACCTGATTGCCCTTCCAGTCCCAGAACGTCCCGCTATCGGCTGGCGTCAGACGCGAAATCACATCGAGCAAGGCCTGAGCGGATTTCTCTGGCGTGATGGTCGGATGACGGGCCGCGTATTCCTGCGTCAGCGCCGTTTCAACGGTGCCCGGATGCAGCGCGACGACGATGCGATTTTGGTGTTTACGAGCGATCTCTATCGCGGCGGTACGGATGATCTGGTTCTGTGCCGCCTTGGCCGCGCGATAGCTGATCCAGCCGCCGAGGCCGTTGTCGCCAATGGACCCCACCCGGGCCGAAAGCGAGGCAAACACTGCCCTGCCCTCCTCTCGCATCAGGGGGCTGAAATCGCGCAGCAGCAGCGCCACGCCAATCGCGTTGAGCTGAAACTGCGCGGCCATGGCATCGGCATCAATCGCGCGGATCGTCTTTTCCGGCGTTTGCCCGTCTACGACAAGCGCGCCGGTTGCATTGAAGATCAGATCAAAGCGCTGGTCGCTGATCCGTTCTGCCGCCGCCGCGACGCTGGCCTGATCTCTCAGATCCAACCCGTCCCGGCGCGACAGGCCCGTTACCTCGCCGCCACCATCGCGCAACCGTTTGGCAATCGCCCCACCGATGCCGCCCGTGTCGCCGATCACCAGCGCCTTCATGACAGCCAGCGCGCCACGCTGACACCCGCCCAGGCCGAGAAACCTGTGAGAAAACCGCCCCAAAGCGTGTCGATCACGACCTGCTGCATCGACCAGTCGCGCAGCGTTGCATAGTTGGTGAATTCATAGGTGCCATAGCACATCAGACCGATCAGCGCCCCGCCGACCAGCGCCTTGATCGGCCTGCCCTCTGCCAGCGCCGGCACCGAGACAAAATACAACACCCCGACGATATAGGCCGAGTAAAACAGCGCCGCCGGCAGCATCCGGAACGGATCGGCCAGCAACGCGCCGACATGGCGCTCAAACACCGGCCGGATGATCTGGGTGATGCCGATGATGTCGATCAGCAGAAAGATGACAAGCGTGGCAGCGTAGAGGATGATGATTTGCATGGCTGGGTCCTGAATGGTCTGTGTTCATATGACGAATGACTCCGGCAGAAAGTTGCGTCGCAAGGGGGATTTATGGGCTGTTGCCCCGTTCCGGTATTCGCCCGATCGGTCATCGACGGACGCTGCAAGGCACGGCGGGCTTGCGACCCGATGCCAATATCCATCGGCATCCGCGCGGTTGACAAGAAACGGGGCGGACCATAATCCGGGTTCATTCTCAGGGCGGGGTGCAATTCCCCACCGGCGGTTACAGCCCGCGAGCGCCGTCAGTTGGGCGGGTCAGCAGATCCGGTGAAATTCCGGGGCCGACGGTCATAGTCCGGATGAAAGAGAATGGGGCAATCGGTGTCGAACCGCGCGTCTCTGACGCTCTGGGGTCTTGTCATGTTGAAAGGATCCAGAGCTATGACAAAAACCCCAAAATTCGCCTTCATCAAGGCGCGCTGGCATGCCGAGATCGTTGACCAGGCTTATGCGGGTTTTCAGGCGCGACTGAAAGAACTGGGTGTCGCGGCGCAGGTTGATACGTTCGACGTGCCCGGCGCGTTTGAAATGCCGCTAATGGCGCAAAAGCTGGCCGAGACCGGCGAATATGCGGCCGTCGCGGCGGCGGCGCTGGTCGTTGATGGTGGCATTTACCGGCACGATTTTGTGGCGCAGGCCGTGGTGTCGGGGCTGATGGACGCAGGTTTGACGACCGGCGTGCCGGTGCTGTCGGTGTCGCTGACCCCACATCACTTTCAACCGACGACCGACCATATCGGCTTTTTCGCCGAGCATTTCGTGACGAAGGGCCGCGAGGCAGCGGATGCCATCATGGCCGTTACCCGCCTGCACGACGGGCTTGTGCCAGCGGAAAAATCCGCCGCCTGATCTGCAATGGCTGGCGGCGTCAGTCGGCGGCGTCAGTTGGCAGCCACGCCCCCGGTCATGTTCGGATCTTCGGTCCCGAGCAGCCGGCGCGCGGTGAACTTGTCGGTGATCAGCACGTCGATCACGCCTGTTCGCAAGGCGCCCCGGATCGCTGCGGCTTTCGCCTGCCCGCCGGCAAGCGCCATGACGCGGTCGACGGGGCCCAGTTCTTCCAGCGTCATGCCGATCACACGCTCGTCCAGCGGCGTCTTGACCAGCCCGCCCTCGGCATCGAAAAAGCGCAGGCTGATATCGCCGACGCCGCCAGCCTCGCGGATTTCACTGAGTTCGCGTGAGGAAAACACGTTGCCGCTGCGCGACAGCATTCCCGATGGCTCGATCGCGCCGATCCCGACAATGCCCAGGGTGATGCGCCGGTAGAGATCCATCGTCTCGCGGATATAGGGGTCGCCCAGCAGGACCAGCTTGGCCTCGCGCGATTGGGTCACACCGGGCGCGCTGAGCATCTGCGGCTCGGCCCCGGTCAGCCGCGCCAGACGGGTGATCAACTGGTTGGCATGGGTCTGTACCGCCGGGTTGCCCATGCCGCCAAGGGTCTGGACGACGAATTTTGCCTTGCCGGATTTCATCGGATGGATGTTGTCGACCATGCGCAGGATGGTTTCCGACCAGCTTGACACGCCGATGATTTCGCCCGCCTGCAGTGTCGCCTCAAGGAAATGCGCGGCGGCCTCGCCGATCCGGGCCATGATGGCGCCGTCGCGATCCTCGCTGCACTCGACGACGATGACCTCGGACAGGCCAAACAGATCGCGCAGATCGCGTTCCAATTCGACATAAGTACCCGAGGGCGCGACCACCGTGGTGCGCACGATTTCCTCTTCGACGGCCTTCTTTAGCAGGCGCGAAACACTCGCCTGCGAAATGCGCAGATGCTGGGCGATATCCGCCTGACGCTGACCTTCGCTATGATACATCTGCGCCACGCGCGAAATCATGCGAAGTTCGTTCAGGCGGGACATGTCAGGCCTTTCGCGAGAGTGAATAATTATTCACTATACCTGCGCCGTTGTGCGGGCAATAGCCATTCGCCAACTTTCCAATGCCGCAATCCGGGTTTCCGGCTGCATTTGCGGGGTGATGTGCGCGTCGCGGCTGATCAGCGCGGTCAGCGCATCCAGATCGGCCCAGAAGCCGGTTTTCAGCCCGGCCAGATAGGCCGCGCCCAGCGCCGACGCCTCGGCATTGCGGCAGGGTGTGACCGGGTGGTTCAGATAATCGGCGACAAGCTGCATCAAAAAGCGATTGCGGCTTGGGCCACCATCCACGGAAAGCCGGCCGATCCCGCCTGCGGCCTCTGCCATGATCGCGAATACGGCCTGAACCTGCAGCGCCATGCTGTCAGCCGAGGCGCGCGCGATCTGGGCCGGACCACTGCCAAAGGACAGCCCGCAGACCAGTCCGCGCGCGTCCGCGTCCCAATAGGGCGCACCCAGACCGACATGGGCCGGCACCAGTGACACCCCACCGCTGTCGGGGACTGTCTGGGCAAGGTCCAGCAAGGCCTCCACCCCATCCAGACCAAGCAGCGCGGCGGTCCAGGGCAGGATCGCGGCGCTGACGAGGATATTGCCCTCGAACGCAAAGGTGGACGTGCCGTTCAGCGACCAGGCGATGGTGGTCGTGATGCCCTGGGGGGGGATGATGAAGTCGGGAATCGTCGTCATGACGGATGATCCGGTGCCGAAAGTCACCTTGCCATCGCCGCTACCAAAGGCGCCGTGGCTGAACAATGCCGCATGTGAATCGCCAATGGCCGACGCGATGGGGATGCCGCCCGGCAATGGGCCGTCGGCCTGCGTGACACCGAAATCATGGGCGGAATCGCAAACCACGGGCAGTGCTGACTGGTCGATCCCGAACAATGCGCAGAGCCATTCGTCCCATTGTCCCTCGGCCAGATTGAACAATTGCGTCCGCGCCGCGTTCGAGCGATCGGTCGCATGGACCCGCCCCCCGGTCAGCTTCCAGATCAGCCAGCTGTCCACGGTGCCGATGCAGATATTCGTGCCACCGCCATGATGCTTTTGCAGCCACGCCGCCTTGGTCGCCGGAAACATCGGGTCCAGCGGCAGGCCGGTCCGCGCGATCACCTCGGCTTCATGGCCCGCGTCGCGCAGTGCCTCGCACCCGGCGGCGGTTCGGCGGCATTGCCAACTGATGACCGGGCCAAGGGGTTGCCCGGTCGCCCGGTCCCAGATCAATATCGATTCGCGTTGGTTCGAAATGCCAAGAGCCACGATCTCGACGTCCGGCGCGGCCTGCAAACAGGCACCGATTGCAGTCAGCGTGGCCTGCCAGATCGCCTCGGCATCCTGCTGGACCCAGCCTGAACGTGGATGGTCAATTGGCACGGGCGCCGAACCGCTGGCGATGATCCGGCCCGCCTCATCGACCATCACCGCCTTGGAATTGGTCGTGCCCTCGTCGATGGCCAGGACGACGCGCCGGGACATGACTTATGCCTTCCGCTTCAGCAAGGCTGCGGCGCTGTCGGCAATGGCTGCGGGCGACATGCCGAAATCATCCAGCAATTGATTGGCGGATGCGGTGTGGGCGAAGACGCCCGGCACGCCCAGTCGGGTCATCGGCACCGGCATGTTATCCACGACCACCTCGGCCACGGCGCTGCCAAGACCGCCGAAGGTGGTGTGTTCCTCGACCGTCAGAATTGCGCCGGTATCGGTCGCGGCAGCGATGATCGCCTCTGCGTCGATGGGCCGGACGGTGGCCATATTCAGGACACGCGCGGCGATGCCCCTGCCCTCAAGCAGGTCGGCTGCGATCAATGCGCGGTGGGTCAACACGCCGTTGGCGATGATGGTCAGATCATTGCCTTCGCGCAGCGTATTCGCACGGCCAAGTTCAAAGACATGTCCGTCGGGCAGAACGTCGGGCACGCCCACGCGGCTGAGCCGCAGAAAGCAGCCGCCGTCATGCTTGGCGGCCCAGCGGATGGCGGCTGCGGTCTCGTTGCGGTCGGCGGGACAGATGACGGGTACATTGGGCAATGCGCGGATCCAGGCGAAATCCTCGATCGAATGGTGGGTCGGGCCAAGTTCGCCATACGCCATGCCCGAACTGATGCCGACCAGTTTCACATTGGTCTGCGAATAGGCGATATCGGCCTTGATCTGTTCCAGCGCGCGACCGGTCAGAAAGGGGGCAGCCGCGCAGACAAAGGGGATCTTGCCGCCATTGGCCAGCCCGGCGCCGACACCCACCATGTTCTGTTCGGCAATGCCGACATTGATCAGACGGTCGGGGAATTTGTCGCGGAACCCACCCAGTTTGGATGAGCCGACCGAGTCATTGACGACCGCAACGATATCGTCATTCGCAGCGCCCAGTTCCTCCAGCGTCGCGGTGAAGGCGTCGCGGCAATCATGGAGCTTTGCGGCTTCAAAGGGGGCGTTCATTCTGCGGGCTCCTTCAATTCGGCGATTGCCTGCTCGTACTGTTCTTTGCTGGGCACTTTGTGATGCCAGGCGACGTTATCGGTCATGAAGGAAATGCCCTGGCCCTTGTTGGTATGTGCGACGATGCAAGTCGGTTTGCCCGGCGTCACATTCTGCGCCGCCAGCGCCTGTGTGATCTGATCCATATCATGGCCGTCAATTTCCTGCACCGCCCAGCCGAAGGCCTCTAGCTTGGGGGCAAGCGGCGCGACATCGTTCGTATCCGCCAGCCGCGCGCCCTGCTGCAGGCGGTTATGGTCGATGATCAGCGTCAGGTTATCCAGCTTGAACTGCGCGGCGGACATGATCGCCTCCCAGTTGGACCCCTCTTGCATCTCACCGTCGCCGGTGATGACGAATGTCCGCCAGTTGGCCTTGTCCAGCTTTGCAGCCGTGGCCATGCCGACGGCAACCGGCAGGCCGTGCCCCAGCGGGCCGGTATTGGTTTCCACCCCCGGAACCTTCACCTTGTTGGGGTGACCGTTCAAGCGCGAGTTATGCTGCAGGAAGGTCGCGATCTCTTCCTTCGGGATGAAACCTTTTTCCGACAGCGTGATATACAATGCCAGCGCCGTGTGCCCCTTGGACAGGACCAGGCGATCCCTGTTCGGATCGAGCGGGTTATCGGGATCGACATTCATCGCATCAAAGTACAGTGCGGTCAGCAGGTCGATGACCGACATCTCTCCGCCGACATGGCCCGCGCCCGCCTCGAACACGGCGCGGACATCACGCTGACGGATACGATTCGCTATTTTGCGAAGCTCCTGGGGTTCCATGCACACCTCGTATGAATATATATTCTCTAACTACTAAAAATGCACACGCCCGTCAAGTCAGGCAATGGCCCCTGTCCCGCGAAAAATAGATCGGCCAGCAATGATTGCGCAAACGGCGCTGCATCGACTCATCCGCAGACTTGACAGCCCGGACACAAACCGCTAGGCATTTTTGATCACTAGTGAATATTTATACTGAACTGGTGTGCTTCGGGAGGATGCCATGACGAACGCCACGACCGAAACGGCCGGGAAACCCCGCCTGTCAGAGTTCTTGTCGCCCACCGGCGTCACCGGGCCACTGATCGGGTTGATCCTGCTATGCGTCGTCCTGTCGCTGGCCACCGACTCTTTCCTGTCGGTCCGCAACTTTCTGAACATTCTCGATCAGATCACCGTCCTGGGCATCATGGCGGTCGGCATGACCTTCGTGATCCTCATCGGCGGGATCGATCTGTCTGTCGGGTCGGTCCTTGCTTTGGCGATGATGGTCCTTGGCTATCTTGCGGTCACGATGGGTCTGCCCATGCCTGTGGCAATCGCCGGGGCGCTTGTCGCGGCGGCCCTGTGTGGGCTGGGATCGGGGTTGCTGATCACCATGTTCAACGTGCCGGCCTTCATCGCCACGCTGGCGATGATGTCGATCGCACGCGGGCTGGCCAACATGATCACCAATGGCTCGCAGATCATCGGCTTTCCGGCGTGGTTCAACATGTCAGCGATCATTCGTTATGGCGGTTTTCTGACCATGACCGTGGCCGTGATGCTGGTCGTGTTCCTGCTGGCCTTTCTGTTTCAGCGTTACCGCCAGGGTGGCCGTTCGCTCTATGCAATCGGCGGCAGCCCCGAGGTGGCCCGTCTGGCCGGGATCAATGTCAATCGCGCGACGGTGCTGGTCTACGTCGCATCTGCCACGCTGTCGGGTCTGGCGGGCGTGCTGATGGCCGCAAGGCTGGATGCGGTGCAGCCCAGTTCCGGCGTGTCCTACGAACTTGACGCCATCGCGGCTGTGGTTATCGGCGGAACCAGCCTGTCGGGCGGCACCGGCGGGATCGGCGGCACGCTGATCGGCGTGCTGATCATCGGCGTGCTGCGCAACGGGCTGAACCTGATGCAGGTCTCGCCCTTCGTGCAGGCCGTCATCATCGGTCTGGTCATCGTGCTGGCTGTCGCCGCCGAAACCTTCAAGCGCCGTGGCCGCTGAGAATTTTTCGGTGAAGGAAATGCCCTTCTCCGATCCATTGACCCGCAATGCCGGGTCGCAACGGACCGAAGTTTCAACGGTTCACCCAACGAGGAGGAATAATATGAAATTCACAGCGAAAGCCATGATCGCGGCGACTGCCCTGGCGGGTTTGGCCACGGCAGCCTCGGCTGAAGAGATCAAGACAATCGGTGTCGCGGTGCCAAACCTGCAGGCGGACTTTTTCAACCAGATCAAGCTTGGCGTTGAAAACTATGCCAAGGAAAAAGGCATGGAGACGATCATCGTAGACGCCAAGAACGACACCGCGACCCAGGTCAGCCAGGTGCAGGATCTGCTGACGCAGGGCATCGACGCGTTCATTTATATCCCTGCCGGCGCCGCCGCAGCCGCCGTACCGACGCGCCTTGCGCGCAACGAGGGCATCCCGGTCATCAACGTGGACCGCACCCCCGAAGGCGAACCGGGCGATACATTCATCGCCGGTGAAAGCGTCGAATCCGCCTATGAGGTCTGCAAGACGATCATTGAAATGGCTGGCGGCGAAGGCAAGATGGCCATCATCCACGGCCAGAAGGGCACGACGCCCGAGGTCGACCGCTTTGCCGGCTGCAACCGCGCCATCGAGGAAAACCCCGGCGTCGAACTGGTCAGCCAGCAATGGAGCCAGATGTGGTCGCCCGATGAGGGCTTTTCCATCGCGCAGAACATGCTGCAGGCGAACCCCGACCTGAAGATCATCTTTGGTCAGGCTGACGCGCTGGCGATGGGTGCGGCAAAGGCTGCCGACGTGGCTGGTGTGTCCGATGACATCATCATCGGCGGCTATGACGGCGATGTCGCGGCACTGGAATACCTGGCGAAATGCGAAGGTCCGTTCAAGGTGACCGCCACGCAGAGCACCCAGTTGATGGGCCGTCTGGCCGTTGATTCCGCCATTGCCGTCGCGGCAGGCGAAACGGTCGAGGAACGTCAGACCCCGAATGCGGTCCTGACCACCTGTGAAAACGCACCAGAGTTCGTCGCTCAGCACCCCTGATCCGACACGACGAAGAAAGGCGCCGCCATGGCTTCCGAAGGCAAGACACCCATCCTGACCCTGAGGAACATCCATAAATCCTATGGACCCATCGAGGTTCTGCACGGGATCGACATGGAGATCTGCCCCGGCGAAGTGGTGGCGCTTTTGGGTGAAAACGGGGCGGGGAAATCGACCGTCTCGAACATCATCTCGGGGACGGTGCAGCCGTCCTCGGGGACCATGACCTGGCAGGGCGCGGCCTACGCGCCCGCCAGCCCGCGTGAGGCGATGGATGCGGGCGTCGGTATGATCCATCAGGAACTGATGCTGCTGCCGCATCTGTCTATTGCCGAAAACGTCTTTGTCGGGCGCTATCCGATGAAGGGCGGCCGCGTTGACCGCGCAGAAATGGAAAGCCGCGCCAGGCAGGGGCTGGAACGGCTGGGGCTGAACATCTCGCCGCGCCGCAAGGTCGAAGGGTTGTCGACCGCAAGCCAGCAGCTGATCGAAATCGCCAAGGCGCTGACGCTGAACGCGCGGCTGTTGATCCTTGACGAACCCACCGCCGCGCTAGGCGGCGAGGAAACCCGGTTGCTGTTTGATCAGATCCAGCGGCT
Source organism: Paracoccus tegillarcae (assembly GCF_002847305.1). NCBI lineage: Bacteria > Pseudomonadati > Pseudomonadota > Alphaproteobacteria > Rhodobacterales > Paracoccaceae > Paracoccus > Paracoccus tegillarcae. The sequence goes on from NZ_CP025408.1 coordinate 1,218,323, forward strand.
GCGCGCCGATGGCGTCGGCATCATCTATATCTCTCACCGGTTGGAAGAAATCCGCCAGATCGCCGACCGCATCGTGGTCATGCGCGACGGAGCGAAGGTTCAGGAATTCGACACTGCCGACCTGCCCGTGCGCACGATCGTCGAGGCGATGGTGGGCCGCAGCATGGACCAGATGTTCCCGCCATTGGCCACGCCGTCGGACAAGACCGTCCTCGAGGTCGCGGGCCTGACATCCCCGACGGGCGAGTTTTCCGATGTCAGCTTCAACGTCAAGCGTGGCGAGATCTTCGGCATCGCTGGCCTTGTCGGCGCCGGGCGAACCGAGCTTGTGCGCGCCATTGCAGGTGCCGATCCGATTGCCTCTGGCAGCGTCCGCCTGCTGGGCGAAGATATCACACCGCAATCGCCCAGTGACGCGATCCGCAAGGGCGTTGTGCTGGTGCCCGAAGATCGCAAGCAGCAGGGCGTCGTGCTGGATCATTCGATTGCCGAGAATATCGCCTATTGCAACTTTGAAACTGTCGCCAAAAGCGGTTGGGTCAGCCGGTCGCGGGTCCGCGACTTTGCACAACAGAATATCCAGAAGTTCGGCGTCAAAGGACGCTGGAACCAGAACGCCGGTGAAATGTCCGGCGGCAACCAGCAAAAGGCGGTCATTGCCAAATGGCTGGCGCGCAACCCTCGCGTCGTGCTGCTGGATGAACCGACGCGCGGCATCGACGTGGGTGCGCGTTCTTCGATCTATGAAATCATTCACGAACTTGCCGCAGCCGGCGTTGCCGTTATCGTCGTCAGTTCCGACCTTGAAGAGGTGTTGGGCGTGTCGAACCGAATCCTCGTCATGGCCGCCGGCCGCCAAAGCGGCATTCTCGATCACACCGAGGCGAATGACGTCTCGGTCATGGAACTAGCAACCGCCTGCAGAAGGGAACCCCATGAACCGTTTTGCGGGCAAGACAGTCGTCGTCACCGGCGGCAACAAGGGCATCGGGCTGGCCATCGCCCGCCGCTTTGCCGACGAAGGCGCGAACCTTGTCATCGCCTCTTTCGAGCCACAGGTGGAAGAGGCCGCCGCCGGACTGCGCGGGGACGGGCTGAAGGCCATCGGCGTCATCTGCGACGTCACCGATGCCGCCGCCGTAAAGGCGCTTTACGACGCGGCAGAACAGGAATTCGGTGGCGTTGATATCTCTGTCCAGAATGCCGGCATCATCACCATCGCCAAGGTCGAGGACCTGACCGAAACGCAATGGGACGACACCATGGAGGTGAACACCAAGGGGGTCTTCCTGTGCTGCCAAGAGGCGATCCGGCGCATGCGCGCATCAGGGCGCGGCGGTCGGGTGATCAACATGGCCTCGGGTCAGGCCGGGATGGGTTCATCTATACGCCGCATTACGCCGCATCGAAATTCGGCGTCATGGGCATGACGCAAAGCCTTGCCAAGGAGGTTGCGCTGGACGCGATCACCGTCAACGCCATTTGCCCGGGCATCATCCAGACCGACATGTGGGATTACAACGACCGCGTCTGGGGCCAGATGCTGGGCGATTTTGCGCCGGGCGAGCTGATGGCAAGCTGGGTCCAGAACATCCCCATGAAGCGCGCCGGCGAAGGCAAGGATGTGGCCGCACTTGCTGCCTTTCTCGCCAGCGAAGACGCGACATATATCACCGGCCAGACCATCAATGTTGATGGCGGCCTGATCATGTCCTGAGATCGGAGCGCCAGATGACCGACCCAACCACGCCGAACGCACCCAGATTGTTTGACCTGTCGGGCCGCGTGGCCCTTGTGACGGGCGCCGGCAGCGGCATTGGCCAGACGATTGCCATCGGCCTTGCGCAACACGGCGCCGATGTGGCGCTGGTGGATCGTCGCCGCAATGACGGGCTGGCGCAGACAGCAGCGTCCATCGCGGCTGTGGGGCGCAAATCGGTGCAGATCGCGGGTGACGTCACATCGGCCAGGGATCTGGGCGAGGCGGTGGCACAGACGGAAAAGGATCTGGGTCCGCTGCGCCTTGCGCTGAACGCCGCCGGAATTGCCAACGCCGATGCGGCAGAGGATATGACCGAGGATCAGTATCAGACCCTGATGGATGTCAACATGAAGGGCGTCTTTCTGTCCTGTCAGGCAGAGGCGCGGGCGATGCTGGCCCATGGTCAGGGCGGTTCGATTGTGAACATCGCCTCGATGTCCGGGGTCATCGTCAATCGCGGCCTGATGCAGGCGCATTACAACGCTTCGAAGGCCGGGGTTATCCATATGTCCAAGTCGATGGCGATGGAATGGGTGGACCGGGGTATCCGCGTCAACTCTATCTCGCCCGGCTACACCGCCACGCCGATGAACATCCGGCCCGAGATGGTCCACCAGACGCGCGATTTTGAAAGCCAGACGCCGATGGCACGCATGGCCAGCCCTGCCGAGATGGTCGGCCCCGCCGTGTTTCTGCTGTCGGATGCCGCGTCCTATTGCACAGGTGTCGATCTGCTCGTCGATGGCGGCTTTTGCTGCTGGTAGAGATCGCGAGGATAACCTGATGGCGAGATCCACATTCGGCTATTCGCCTTTGGCCTGAGCCCTTGCGCGACCCGCAGGGCGCGGCTGGTCGCGGCTGAGCACATCGCGCAGCGCCGTCGCAAAGGGTTGCCCCATCGCCCCGGCCAATTCACGGCCATTTCCATCTTCGTTGATGGAGACGCGGATGCGATCAAGCGAGCGCAGCATGGGCGCTGCCCCCAGGGCTTGCACGAACCGGCTAAAGACCTCGGGGTTCTGGACGAAAGGTCCGGTCAGGATCACGCGCTCAGGAAAGAGCAGACGGCACAGGTTTGCCGTCAACCGCAGCATTTCCGACAGCGCGGCCTGAAAAACCGGCGACACGCCCAGATCCAGTCGCGCCATATGCTTGGCCAAATCGCTTTCGCTGAATGGCAGGCCGGGGAACTCTTGCGACAAGGCGGGGCGGATCGACCAGAGGCCGGCCACGGTTTCCAGACAGTCGGTATTGCCGCAATTGCATTGCTGGCCGCGCCCGTTGCCCAAGCCCCAATGCCCGATCTCACAGAACCGGCCGCGGTTCTGGTTGACGACGACATCACCCGCCGCATAGGCCGCGCCGATCCCGTGGCCCCAGTGCAGCAGCAGCGCGGTTTCCTCGGCACCGTGGTTCTCGTGCAACCTGATCCCCGCCAGTTCGGCATCCAGATTGCGGACCAGCCAGACCGAGCGGTCGAATTCCGCAAGTGCCGCGCCCAGATCCAGATTGCGCATCGCAGGCCAGCGCGACGAGGTGCACCAGGTCTTGCGCCCGATATCCAACAGCCCGGACAGCGAACAGACGATGGCGCAGATTTCGATCTGGGGCGCGAAAATCGCGGCTGTATCGCGCACAAGTTGGCACAGGCAGCGTGTCATTTCGGCGTTATCGGCCCCCTGTGGCGGTGCCGCCGTGATCTGGCCCAGCACCCGCAGATCCAGATCCACGGCGCTGGCGATAAGGGTCTGATCCGTGACGGTTATGAAAACGGCCCCAAGGCGCTGCTGGTTGAACGACAGCACAGCCGCTGGCCGTCCCTTGCCGCGCCCGCGCGACGCGTTTTCATACAGCACATCTTCGGCAACCAGCTGTGCCACAAGGTCAGACACCGTGGTCGAGCGCAGGCCAAGCTGGCGCGAAATCTCGCCGCGATTGGTGGCCTGACCGCCGCGCACAAGCGAGGTGACTGCGATCAGATCATCTGTGCGATTTGAATCCATAGCGGCAAGTCACTGCATCATCGCGGGCAAGGTCATCGTGAGCGCGGGTATATACGTCACCATCAGCAGCACAACGAGCATCGCAAGATAAAATGGCCACATCTGTTTGACGGCCCGCCCCATCCTGATCCGGGCGATGCCGCAGCCAATGATCAGCGACGTTCCAACCGGCGGCGTGCACAGCCCGATGCCGAGGTTCAGGATCATCATCACGCCGAAATGGATCGGATCGACACCAACCTTGGTCACGATGGGCAACAGGATCGGGGTCAGCAGCAGGATCAGAACGCCCATATCCATCAGCATACCAAGGATGAGCAAAAGCACATTGATCGCCAGCAGAACAAAGATCTTGTTGTCCGAGATAAAGAATATGCCCTCGGCCAGCAGCGTGGGTATCCGCAGATAGGAGAGCAGGAACCCGAAGACAGAGGACGTCATGATGATCGCGGTGACCATGGCAAGTGTCGTCAGGGTGGTGGCAAAGATGCGCGACATGGCACGGTAGTCGATCGTGCGATACCAGAACACGGTCACCAGCAGCGCGTAGACAACGGCGATGGCGGCGGATTCAGTGGCGGTAAAAATACCCGTCAGGATGCCACCGATGATGATGACGATGGTAAACAACCCGATTGCCGCATCGAAAAGCGCCATCAGGGCCTCGTGCCGATTGTAGCGCCGTCCCTTTGGATGATTGCACCGTCTGGCCATGACGGCGCAGATCAGCATCAGTGATCCCCCCAGCAGGAAGCCGGGGATATACCCGGCCATGAACAGAGTAGAGATCGGCAGCCCGCCCGCGGCCAGCGCATAGAAGATCATGTTCTGACTGGGTGGGATCAACACCCCCTGCACGGATGAGGTGATGGTGACAGAGACCGAATAGCCGGGGGGATAGCCCTCCTTGGTCATCGCCGGGATAAGGAAGGACCCGATGGACGCGACATCAGCCACGGATGATCCCGAGATACCGCCAAACATCGAGCTGGCGACGATATTGCCCTGAGCCAACCCGCCGCGAAGCCTGCCGACCAGCACATCGGCCAGTCTGACCAATCTGTCAGAGATGCCGCCCTCGGTCATGATGTTGCCAACAAGAATAAAGAAGGGCACCGCCAGGAAGGTGAACGAGTTCAAGCCATTGATCATACGCTGCGCCACCAGCAACAGCGGCAGGCCCAGATGCATTGCGGTGGCAAGCGATGCCAGGCCAAGCGCGAAGGCGATGGGCACCCGGATCAGCATCAGCCCCAGAAAACCGCCAAGCAGCAGCAGGATGCCAAACCAGTCAACCGACATGATGGGCCTCGGGGTGGTCGAGATCATCCTGTTCGGGCATCGCCACATCGCGCAGGATCATGTTGCCAAGCGCGTTCACCACCCCCAACAGGCCGCCAACCAGCGCCGGAAAATACAAAAGCGATTTGGGCCATCCCGATGCCGGCAGCACCTGTATCCCGGTCAGATCGATCAGATCCTGCCCGTAATACATGACCGAAAACATGAAGACGGCCATCGCCAACTGCGCGAGATAGTCCAGAAATACCGCAATCGGGCGAGGCAGCAGATCGCGCAGAAACGCGATCGCCACATGCTCATGCCGTCGGATCCCGACGGCGACCGCCAACAGGCCGAACCAGATCAGGAACAGCAGCGCGATTTCCTCTGACCAACTCGTCGGGTTATTGAAAAGAAAGCGCAGCGCGACCTGCAACACCGTCACAACCGTGATCGCCACAAGCAGAATGTGGCAGGCAAGGGCAGCCAGCCAGTTCAGCCAATCGAGTGCAAGGGCCAGTCGGCCGCGCCATGCCGGTTTCATCGACGGCGCCGCCTATTTCTCGGCCGCAATGCGGTCAAGCAGAGGCGTCAGATCCGGGAACTCTTCATAGATCGGCTGAACCGCGGCCTGAAACGGCGCATTGTCGATCTCGTTCACGACGGCGCCGCCATCCACGACAGTCGTGCGCGCGGCTTCATTGGCCTCTCGCATGATCTCGCGCTCAAACATCGCGGATTCGACGGCGGCTTTGGTGATCGCCTCTTGCTGCTCGGGCGGCAGGCCATCGAAGCGCGCCTTGTTCATCAGCAGCAGCGCCGGCGGGCTGAGATGCGCGTCAATGACATAGTTCGGCGCCACTTCGTAATGAGCCGAGGTTTCATAGCTGACAAAGTCGTTCTCGGCACCGTCGATGACCCCGGTCTGCAAGGCCGAATAGACCTCGCCATAGTTCATCGGGGTTGGTACCGCGCCCAGCAATTCCATCATGCGGATAGAGATCGGGGCAGGCTGAACCCGGATCTTCATGCCTTTCAGATCGTCGATGCTGGCAATCGGCTTGCCCTCGACCGTGTAGAACGACCGCGAACCCGCATCCATATAGGCAAAGCCCTTCAAGCCGACATCGGCCAGATCCTCCAGAACCTCGGCGCCGATATCGCCGTCGAGAACGCGATACTTGTGATCCCAATCGGCAAAGACATAAGGCAGCGTGAAGGCACCCATTGTCGGCACGACATTGGCCAGACCCACCGAATTGACACGCGTGAAATCGACGATGCCGGCTTGAGCCTGCTCGATCGTCTCAGGCTCCTGACCAAGTTGCGCGCCGGCAAAGACCTGAACCTCGACCTCGCCAGCGGTGTATTCTTTCACCAGTTCCGCAAACCGATACATGGCGACAGTCACCGGGTTGCTGTCGGGCTGATTTTCGGCCAGCCGCAACACCGTCTGCGCAGAGACGGCAGACGGCAGGATCGCCGCAGTGGCAAGCAGCCCCAGCATTGTGTGACGCAATTTCATGATCAAACCTCCATCCATTGTCTTTATGATTCCGTCCACCAAAGCGCGCATTCATGATTCCGTCAACATATTTGAACAATTTTGTTCGTAAACAAGATTGCCTGTTGCCACATGCTTGACAGGCTGCCGGTTTGGGTCTTTCGTATATAAAAACATAATTGTTCTAAAAGGGCGGATTGATGGATACGGAAATACATGACGACAAGCAGACAATGGGGCGGGCCGCCGCCAAGGATGGCGCCAACGCAATCCGCACGGCCATCGAGCGCGACGGACGCGCCAGCGTGATTGTGGCCACAGGGGCCAGTCAGTTCGAGATGCTCGACCATCTGGTGCGCGAAGACATCGACTGGAGCAAGGTCACCGCCTTTCATCTGGATGAATATGTCGGACTGCCCGAAAGCCATCCGGCCAGTTTTCGCGGCTATCTGAAGTCGCGATTTATCGATCAGGTGCAGGATCTGGGCGCGTTCGTGGCGGTCAACGGTGATGCCGACGATTTGCAGCAGGAAATCACACGTTTGAACAACCGGATCGCGGAAGAGACTATCGCGGTGTGTTTTGCCGGCGTGGGTGAAAACTGTCACCTGGCCTTCAATGACCCGCCCGCCGATTTTGATACCGAGACCCCATATCTGGTCGTCGACCTCGATGACGCCTGCCGCCAGCAGCAATACGGCGAGGGCTGGTTTCCGACCCTGGATGACGTGCCGATGCGGGCAATTTCCATGTCGGTTCGCCAGATCCTCAAATCGCGCGAGATCATCCTGACCATCGCTGACGCGCGAAAGGCCGATGCGGTCAAGGCCGCGCTGGAAGGGCCGGTGACCAATCTTGCACCGGCCTCGATCCTTCAGACACATGGTGCGGTCAAGGTTCATCTGGACCAACCTGCGGCGCAGCTTTTGACCTCGCCTGGCGATTGAGGGGCGGCGCGGTGCAAAGTGAGGGGCTCTTCGACCTTCAGGTCAACGGCTATGCCGGCGTCGATTTCAACGATGTCGGGCTGACGGCGCAGGCGATGGACACCGCGCTAGAGGCGATGTTGCACGATGGGGTAACCGGGTGCCTGCCGACGCTGATCACAGCCACCCCGGCAAAGTTGCTTGAACGGTTCGCAGCGCTTGATGCGGCGGTGCGCGACAGCCGACTGGGGCCAGTGATGGTGCCCGGCTATCACCTAGAGGGGCCGTTTTTGAACGCGTCGGATGGCTATCACGGCTGCCACCCCAGGGCCGCGATGACCGACCCGGTCGCAACGCTGCCCGGCGAACTCGAAGCCCGGCTGTCGCGGCCGATCCTGCTGCTGACCATCGCCCCCGAGCGGACCGGCGCGATCCCTGCCATCCGGCATTGGTCTGGGCTGGGCAAGACGGTTGCGGTGGCCCATTCTGCCGCTGGCTTCGAGGTGATCCGGGCTGCCGCCGATGCGGGACTTACCCTTTCCACCCATCTTGGCAACGGCTTGCCGCAGATGCTTCCCAAGCTGGACAACACCCTGCTGGCGCAGCTGGCCGAACCACGCCTGACTGCCTGCCTGATCGCCGACGGCATTCACATCCCAAAAGAGGCCCTGCGGGCACTGATTGCGCTGAAGGGACCGAAAAACTGCATTCTGGTCAGTGACGCAGTGGTTGCGGCGGCGATGCCTGCCGGCGCGTACAGTTTCGCCGGGATGGAGGTTCACTTGCAGGATGACGGGCGCGTCCTGCAGCCATCAGGTTCCGGTCTGGCGGGATCGGCCCTGCGACTGGATCAGGCCGTGCGCAATCTGGCGGACTGGTCGATTTCAACGCCGCAAGAGGCCGCAGCCATGGCTGGCTCAGCGGCGCGCGCCGCCCTGTGCCGCTCTCTCACTTATCACGGTATCAGTCTGGATCCAGGTCTGCTCAACTGGTCAGAGGCGCTAGAGCCAAATGTAGCGAAGATGCCCACAATTGATACGAAACCGGGCTTTGGAACCTGAACTGGCAGCAGATCAAGGGCACCTGGAATTTTCTGGCTGACGCCTTTTTGAGGGGCGCGGGTTATCTGGCGTCAATGATCGCCTCGGGCCAGCCGCCTTGGCTGGCTAACGCAGCGTTCGCTGTTATGGGTCGGTGCACGACATATCCCAGCCAATGAACCACCGTCGAAAACGACGATTACGGGCATTTCCAACCCCATGCGTCCATGCCTCGCAGGCAAAGCACGCGGCATTTGATCCACGAAGAAAGTCACCGACTTCTCAGGATGCTCCGCTTTTCATTGCAGATGCAGTTCGTGCGTCAACGGCCCAATGGTGATGGCATTGCTGGGCGATCTCGGCCTCGCGCCTCGGCAGAGATTTGCGCCCGTCCAGCTTGTGCTTTGGCGGTCTGTTGCGCTGGTCGCGGCGCAAGCTTCAGCCAGCCTGCGCCGCCCCTTCAGAACTTGGCTATCGCGTTGATGAACAAGCCTTTGTCGTCATCGGTCATGTCGCTCAGATCATCGGAGAATGAACCGAAGTTATAACCGACACCAACCTTCATGTTATTGCCAAAGTGGCGGTAGCCAGCGGCGAGGAGGCCCATGTCAGTTGTGTCGGCCTGATCCAGTTTCAGCGCGCGCGCCTCGACCAGCAGGTCCCAGTTATGGACGACATGATAGCGGGCATTGGCCACGACCAGCCAGGCGTCGTTCTGGCGGAAGCCGCCGGTCGGGCCGGATGCGGTTTCAGACAGGCGCCCGCCGATCTTGCCACCGATGGACCATTGCTGGTTCAGGTCGTATTCCGCATCGACCGTGAAGATATGGCTTTTCTGCAGCGGGCCGCGCTGGTCGGTGCCATCGACGGTCTGGCCGTACCGATCATAGTAATAGCGGTACTTGAACAGCATGTTGAAGCGATCATTATCGATCGGTCTGACGGCATAGCCCAGCACAAAATCGGTCAGCCGGCCGTCGCGGATCGAGGTTTCGTCCGTGTCGGTATCGGCGTAGTCCAGATAGGCCAGCAGCGTGCGGCTTTCATCCAGCTTATAGGTCGCATTTGCGGTCAGCAGGATGGTGTCGGCATCGCGGTCGCGCGCGGTCAGATCGTCATCCCCGCGCTCGCGGCGATACTCGACCCGGCCCGATGCGGTCAGCTGCTCGTCTTCGTAATTGGCCCCTAGGCTCAGCGCATGACGCTTGAAGTCGCCGCTGACATCATCGCGGATCTGGCCCACATCCAGCCCGACGCTATAGGTCAGGAACTGGGTCGGCTTGTAGTCGATGCCATAGGTGCTGGTCAGCGAATCGCGGTTGCCGAAGATGTCATAGGTGTTTTCGCCATAGAACGAGGTGTTGTCATTGACCTGCCGCCGGCCGCCAAAGACAAAGCGCCCGCGATTGTCGCTGAGTGCCGTGCCGGAGCGGCGGATGTCATAGGCGTCGGGATCGACCTCATAGCCGAAATACAGGCTGCTATTATCGGCGCGCTCATACGACGCAAGAATATCGGCGCCAAAGCCAAGCGTGCCATCGGATGCCTCGGCATTGACCGTCCAGCCATTGCCAAAGTCCTTCTCGACGCCAAGTCCGAAGCGGTTGTTGCGCGACAGCCCTTCGTTCGACAGCGTGGCCTGCGCCAGCACCGATACGCTGAGGCTGTCATTCACCTGCCGGTTATAGCGCAGCGCCGCATCGGTGCGATTGCCGGTTTCGGTGGCAGAATCGCGGCGCACATGTTCCAGACCAAAGGCCCATTCATTGACCGCGTCCTGTTTATAGATCGCCTGGACCCCGCCCTCGCTGTTGCGCTGGTCACGGTCATTGCGGAAATCGTCGTAATAGGCCCCCCAGGTCAGCCGATCCGAGGCCTCGACCTCGACATCAAAGCCCCACAGCCGTTCCGCCGATGAGGTGATGTAATCCAGCGAACTGAAGCCCTCGGTCCGGCGCTGGTAATAGGCGCTGACAGTGCCATTGCGCCCGGCCCCAAGCTCGGCCAGATCCAGTTCGGTCTCGATCCGCGTCGCGTGGCCATTGCCCGTCAGCGGCGCGGTGCTGTCATAGATCAGCCCGCCATCGGTCGAACTGCGATACCCAAACCCCGGACCCTCGCTTTTGGCGTATTCCGCCTCGACATAGCTGTTCTCGCCAAGGCGATAGCGGATATCGGCGCCGTAAGCCGACTGATCGGCAATGCCGGTTTCCTCGCGCTGGCCTGAGACGCCGACACGCAGGCTGTCGGTGACCCAGCTTTCAAACCGCCCGCCAACCGATGCACCGCTGACCGTGCCGCCAACCGGGGTGTATTCGTATTGCGCCACCAGATTGAGTTCGGTCGAGCCGCCGGGAGAGGTCACCACCACGCCTTCGCCGGACGATGATGACAGCGGCACCGCCAGCCGGATGCTGCCTTGCAGATAGTTCACCTCGTAATCGGTGCCCGGCACCAGCCGACGCCGGTCGATCACCCGCCCGGTCACCGGATCGCGCAATTCGACGGTGATCACCTCGGAACCGCGGGTGATATCCTGACGGCTGAGGAAGTAGACCGACCCACCCGTGCCGCGCAGCACATCGCGCTGCGGCAGGTTGTCGGGCTGCGCCGCATACAGCGTGGCCTGAGCGCGCGGTTCGCCAAAGGAGGTCTGCTGCTGCGATTCCCAATGCACATTGGCACCGTAGAGCACGCGTTCATTGCGCAGGAATTCGGTGTTCTTCAGTTCGGCCTGAGAATTGCCCCAGACGGCGTAATTGCGGTCCTTTTCGATGCGGGCATAGAACTTGCCCTGCGTCGGCGCGTCCTCGACCATGGTCGATCCGTCGCCATAGACCGGGTAATATTCATTCGGGTCGATCCGGCGCAGCAGGCTGGATGGGTCCTTGTCGTCAAAGCTTTCGAACAGGTCCTGAATGTCGGCGTCGCTTGTATCGGCGGCAAAGGTATATTCGATGCCACGATCATCATAGCCATTGGCATAAAAGGCCAGACGGCCACGGGTATAGGTGTCGCTGTCGCCATCCTGCTTGTTGACCCCAAGGGTCGCATCGACCAATGCGGTATAGAACAGATCGCGGCGCGGGATCTCGATATCGCGGGAATAGCCAAGCTGCTGGGCCGGTCCGTTGATCTGCACGTCAACCGCATGTTCGCCGGTCGACAAGATCCGCTGCAGAACAAAGCCGCCATCGGGCGACGGCTGAACCGTCTCGCCCAGAGTGGTGACAACACTACCCGGCGCCACGCTTTCGCCCGACACCGTGACCGCACCGCCGCGGATCGGAATGCCCCGGCGCGACGCCGCATCGGTGCCCTCTTCGACATCGCCCGACAGGCCCCGGTCATCTATCATCGTCAGCGGGATATCGACGGTCTCGTCGAACCGGCCCTGACTGTCATAGACGCGGTGAACCGCGACCAGCCGGTCGCCTTCGGGCAGCGCGATATTGGTCTGACCATTGGGATCAATCGGCACGACCGCCAGCAAACGGCCACCCAAACCACCGCTGGCGCGGTCGATGATACGGACCTCGCCACGGGTGACATAGGCGGGATAGTTCAACTGACTGGTGAAGGTCACCGGCGCGCCCGGATCCAGCCCCAGACTTGCATCGCTGCGCTGCAGATCAAGCCGAGGTCTGGCGCCAAGCCCGTCGAAACGGACCTGCACCTTGGCCTCTTCCAGCGCGACATCGGTCTTGCGGATGACATCCTCGACACGCGCATCGCCGATCACCGGCTCGCCATCGATGACGATCTGAAAGCCACCGGGGGCCGCGACGACACCCTCATCCCATTCGGTATTCTCACCCGTCGGCATATTGACCGCGGTCGTCCCATTGGGTCGCTGGCAATCCGCCGGCAACGCCCCGTCGACCAGATCGCATGCCGGCTCGGAAACCGGTTGCGCCAAGGCGCCTGCCGCCACCAGCGTCAGAAATGCGGTGCCACAGAGAAGGCGCGAACCTGTTTTCATTTTCAACATCTGCATCGCCTCACTGAATCCGCTTTACGGTACGTTCGATAATCAACTTGTATCGACCGCGTTTCTGCCACAGCTCGTTGATCCGGCTTTCGACCGCATCAATCCGGGCGTCGACCAACCCACGCTCCTCGCCTTTGGTGTAATAGGACAGGCGGACGATGCCCGGCTTTTCGCGGATCTGTTCGACCAGCTGCGACAATCCATCATAAAGCGGACGGGTCATCGCCGCGCTGCCGGAACCGAAGGCCGCAGCCATCAGGTCGATATCGACCACCCGACCAACCGAGACGCCGAAGTTCACCCGAACCATCTTGCCAGCCGTGGCCCGCACGACGCGCGGGTTTTCGGTGGTGACCCGGTAACCCGTCGGCAGGCTGCGTGTATCCAGCTTCAGCGACAGGTTTTCCCCGATGCCCGGCGGCATGGCCGCGCAAGGCACGCTGAAGCGGCCATGTTCGTCGGTGGTGATCAACTCGCCGTTCAGGGTGGCGATGCGCACCGCGGCCATGCCCAGTTCGCCCTCGTCCTGATAGCCGTCCATGTCCTTGTCATCAAAGACCTTGCCGATCACATCGGTGCAGTCAAAGACATGTTCAGCGCGGCGGGTGATTTCAGCCTCGGCGATATTGGATATCCGCGTGCCGGCATCGGTTTCCACCCAGGCCTGGTTGACCGCCGTCTCGCCGGCATCCAGCGCCGTCACCCGCGCGTCGAACGCAACCGTGACCGTTTGGCCCGCATCAAGATCATAGGGCTGCCAGACCAGCTGCCGGCCCGCGGCCGACGGCTCGGCCGCCACACCATCGACTGTTGCCGTGCCGGGCACATATTGCACCCGCGCCGGCAGCAGGTCGATGAGGCTCAGGTCAGGGACCGCCGCCAGACCGGTGTTTTCAAAGGTCAGCGTATAGATGATCGTCTCGCCCATGATCGGATTGCGATTGCTGACGGTCTTGGTCGCCTCGATCGTCGGTGCAGGCAGCGCCAGCACGATCACCGTCGGCGTATCGTCCGCACCATCCGCGTCGCCCTCTTCCGCATCATCCGAGACGTCCTGAACCCGTCCGCCCTGCGGAGAGCTGCCCACAGCGGTTGCGGTGTTCAGATATTCCCCGGCATCCAGATCGGCCTGCGTCAAGGCGTGCATGGCGGTAAAGGTCACCTCGTCGCTGTCGCCCGGCGCAAGCTCCGGGATCGGACCGCCCGAGACAATCGCGCCCGGATCGTTCAGTTCCACATCGGTCAGCGTGACATTGCCGGTATTGGTCACCACGAAGTTGTAATTGATGACATCGCCGACATTGGTCGAGCCGTTCGCGCCCAGATCCAGCGCACCCGATTTCAGCACCTCGATCTGCGGGGCCTCGGGCAGCAGAACGATGGTCGCATCATCGGGATTGCCGTCGCCATTCGGGTCGCTGTCGGTCGCGTCGGACGGATCGTCGGAGGTGTCCTCGATCGTGTTGCCGTACTGATCTGTCCCCGAGGCCAGCGCCTGGTTCAGCACCTGACCCGCATCCAGATCGTCCTGCGTCAGGGTATAGCTGGCCGTGAAGCTCGTGGCATCCGATGCGCCCGCGGCAAGGCTGGCAATCGGGCCACCCACAACCTCGACCAAGGGGTCGGTGACGGTCACATCGGTCAGCGGCACGGTGCCGGTATTCGTCACCACGAAGCTGTAATTGATGACATCGCCGGCATTGGCAACGCCGTCGCCGCCGTCATCCAGCGCACCGGTCTTTTCAAGCGTGATGCCAGAGTCGGTGACCACGACCGTCGCAATCGCCGTGTCGCAATTTTCCGGGTTCAATATCTCGCAGATCGTATAGCTGTATTCATAGCTTCCCGGCGTCGTGCCTTCGGCAATAGTGATGGTCCCGTCCGGGTTCATGGTGATCGACCCATCCACCGGCGTCACATCCAGCGCGCCCGGGGTCAGCGTGACATCGGCCGGATCAACTGCCACGCCGTTCAGCGTGTCATTATCCAGAACCGACTCGGTCGTGCCGCCACTCGCGCCATCGACCGGGGCGGTACTTTCATCAACCGCCTCAATCGGCGCGGCTTCGACCACAACCGTCGCAATCGCGGTATCGCAGTTGTCGGGGTTCAGGATCTCACAGATCGTATACTCGTAGGTATAGGTCCCTGCGGTCGTGCCTGCGGCGACCGTGATCGTCCCGTCCGGGTTCATCGTGATCGAGCCCGAGGCAGGCGCAGGCGCGGTGCCCGGCGTCAGCGTGACATCGGCAGGATCAACCGGCTCGCCATTCAGCGTGTCGTTGTCCAGAACCGAGGGTGTATTGCCACCATCAAAGCCGTTGAGCGGCGGATAGCTGTCATCGACCGCCTCAATCGGCGCGGATTCGACCACAACCGTCGCAATCGCGGTATCGCAGTTGTCGGGGTTCAGGATCTCACAGATCGTATATTCATAAGTATAAGTCCCTGCCGTCGTGTTAGCCGCGACTGTGATCGTCCCGTCCGGGTTCATCGTGATCGAGCCCGAGGCAGGCGCAGGCGCGGTGCCCGGCGTCAGCGTGACATCGCCAGGATCAACCGGCTCGCCATTCAGCGTGTCGTTGTCCAGAACCGAGGGCGTATCGCCACCATCAAAGCCGTTGAGCGGCGGATAGCTGTCATCGACCGCACCAATCGGCGCGGCTTCGACCACAACTGTCGCAATCGCGGTATCGCAGTTCGCCGGGTTCAGGATCTCACAGATCGTATATTCATAAGTATAAGTCCCTGCCGTCGTGTTGGCCGCGACTGTGATCGTCCCGTCCGGGTTCATCGTGATCGAGCCCGAGGCAGACGTAGGCGCGGCACCCGGCGTCAGCGTGACATCGGCAGGATCAACCGGCTCGCCGTTCAGCGAGTCATTATCCAGCACCGAGTCGGTCGTGCCGCCTTCAATACCGCCGACCGGGGCCGGGGCGTCATCAACCGCGTCAATCACCGCCTGGTCAACGATCACGGTTGCCGTCGCCGTGGAGCAATTCGTCGGATTGACGAGGTCACAGATCTCATAGGGATAGGAATAGGTTCCCGCAGTTGTGCCCGGGGCAACCGTGATCGTCCCGTCCGGGTTCATGGTGATCGAACCCGATGCAGGCACAGGTGCCGCGCCCGGCGTCAGCGTGATATCGGCAGGATCAACCGGCGCGCCGTTCAGCGTGTCATTTGCCAAAACCGTAGGCAGCGTCGCCCCCGCAATACCACTGACCGCAGTAGGCGTGTCGTCCAAAGCCTCAATCACCGGCTGCTCTACAACAACCGTCGCAACTGCTGTCGCGCAGTTCGTCGGGTTCAGGGCCTCGCAGATCTCATAGGGATAGGTATAGGTTCCAGCAGTTGTCCCCGGGGCAACCGTGATTACGCCCGTCGCAGGATCCATCGTGATCGAACCCGATGCAGGCGCAGGCGCCGCGCCCGGCGTCAGCGTGATATCGGCAGGGTCAACCGGCGCGCCATTGAGCGTGTCGTTGCCCAGAACAGAGGGCGTATCGCCCCCCTCAAAGCCGTTGAGCGCAGCAGGGGTATCGTCCAGAGCCTCGATCACCGGCTGCTCTACAACAACCGTCGCAACTGCTGTCGCGCAGTTCGTCGGATTCAGGATCTCACAGATCTCATAGGGATAGGAATAGGTCCCCGCCGTCGTGCCCGGGGCAATCGTGATCGTCCCGTCCGGGTTCATGGCGATCGAACCCGATGCAGGCGCAGGCGCGGTACCAGGCGTCAGTGTGACATCGGCAGGAACAACCGGATCGCCATTGAGCGTGTCGTTGCCCAGAACAGAGGGCGTATCGCCCCCCTCAAAGCCGTTGAGCGCGGCAGGGGTATCGTCAACCGCCTCGATCACCGGCGGATCCACAACAACCGTCGCAACTGCTGTCGCGCAGTTCGTCGCGTTCAGGACCTCGCAGATCTCATAGGGATAGGAATAGGTCCCCGCCGTCGTGCCCGGGGCAACCGTGATTACGCCCGTCGCAGGATCCATCGTGATCGAACCCGCGGCAGGCGCAGGCGCGGTACCAGGCGTCAGCGTGACATCGGCAGGAACAACCGGATCGCCATTGAGCGTGTCGTTGCCCAGAACAGAGGGCGTATCGCCCCCCTCAAAGCCGTTGAGCGCAGCAGGGGTATCGTCAACCGCCTCGATCACCGGCGGATCCACAACAACCGTCGCAACTGCTGTCGCGCAGTTCGTCGGGTTCAGGACCTCGCAGATCTCATAGGGATAGGTATAGGTTCCAGCAGTTGTCCCCGGGGCAACCGTGATCGTCCCGTCCGGGTTCATCGTGATCGAACCCGATGCAGGCGCAGGCGCGGTACCAGGCGTCAGCGTGACATCGGCAGGAACAACTGGATCGCCATTCAGCGTGTCGTTGCCTAGAACAGAGGGCGTATCGCCCCCCTCAAAGCCGTTGAGCGCAGCAGGGGTATCGTCAACCGCCTCGATCACCGGCGGATCCACAACAACCGTCGCAACTGCTGTCGCGCAGTTCGTCGGGTTCAGGATCTCACAGATCTCATAGGGATAGGAATAGGTCCCCGCCGTCGTTCCGGCCGCGACCGTGATCGTCCCGTCCGGGTTCATCGTGATCGAACCCGCAGCAGGTGCAGGCGCCGCGCCCGGCGTCAGCGTGATATCGGCAGGATCAACCGGCGCGCCGTTCAACGTGTCGTTGGCCAGAACCGAGGGCGTCGTGCTTTCCACCGCGCCATTCACCGCAGCAGGCGCGTCGTCAACCGCGTCGATGACCGGTGCATCCACAACAATGGTCGCACGCGCCGAGTTGCAACTCGTCGGGTTAGCGATGTCGCAGATCGTATACAGATAGGAATAGGTTCCAGCAGTTGTCCCCGGTGCAACCGTGATCGTCCCGTCCGGGTTCATCGTGATCGAACCCGCAGCAGGCGCGGGCGCGGTGCCCGGCGTCAGCGTGATATTGGAGAGATCAGCCTGCGCGCCATTCAGCGTGTCATTCACCAGCACCGTTGCCGTCGTGCCGCCATCGGCACCGCTGATCGCCGGAGGCGTGTCATTTACCGCGATTGGGGCTGAAAAATTAGTGACTGTTGCATCATCCGGAGCCGATGTGGATGGGTCGTCAGAATTTGTATCAGTTGCGGTTTGTCCGTGAAAATTCTGGCCCGAAGCTTGAGCACTGTTGGTGACCTGCCCTGCTGAAAGATCGGCCGGGGTCAGGGCGTAAGTAGCTTCATAAACCACAAATTCGCCGGGTCGGATGTCATTCGCGTCTGCACCCGCGTCATAGTTCCCGCCGGTGCCCAGGGCAGGCACCAAGGTAAACGTGGTCGGAACCGGGCCCGTACCGGTGAAGGAACCCGCGTTTTCAGTAACAGCCGGGTTGAAGATCGTCGATGAACCAGTGTTGGTAATCGTATATTCGTATGTGATGAGATCGCCGGCAGAGACGGTTCCGTCGCCGCCCACATCAATCGTGCTGGACTTGGTGAGCGCCAATTCCGGAGGGTCTTAATAGAGCGAAAACTCGCGAATTGGTACAGGATCAGTAAACGTGGGTACGCCACCATAATTGTTGATGACGATCCCCGTGATACTTGGCAGACCTGCTGGCAGACCTAAGCTTGAGAAAGGGATATATACCGGAACCCTGGTGTTTGTGGTGTCTGGAACGGCGGCTGTCGTCACAGTGGTGGTTTGCGGCCCGGTCGCCGGGTCGATATAGCTGATGACGACGTTGAAAGATCTCAGTTCGTTATCGCTAGCGGCATTGCCGGCGTTGGTGTAAATTCCAATCCCGTTGTAAAACTCATCCGAACCGATGCCAACAAACTCGAAATCCGCCCCCCTGTCGGACGGAATTGGGACTGTGTGACAATAGCCCTCAAGAACATTATAGTCCCCGTCGATCAATTCCTGAACTGTGTATGGGACGCTACCATTTCCGCATCCAATACTAGCTACGCCACCAGTCGTGCCGTTTAACTCAGTCACCGCATCCGGCACCCTGAAGTTCGACGGAACGGATTGAGCCACTGCCTGAGAAGCAAATGTCGAGAGAAGCACCGCCAGTGTGGCAACATTGGCTTTGAAAATGCGGCCGTTGATGTTCTGTTGCCTGTTCGCTGGTTCACTAACCCGTCGAGTCAGGCCGCGACCACGCTCTTTCCGACGAAAGGCCGTTAGCAGGTGCCGCAACATCAGCGCTAGCTGAACGAAAAACACCTGAACCAGCAGTTTGATCGAGTTTGCAACCGGTATTTTCAGCATCGGTTGGATCCGTGTTCTATCGTTTTTCATATTGCCGCTGCCACTCGTTGAAAAATTCAGGATTTGTCGCGCTTTGGTTGTGCGCCTGCCAATTAGGCCAATTGTCGCAGGCGCTGATCACGGAAGCCATGCCCTGAAGTCAGAGCTTCTAAACGCTTAAAAGAGGGTTAACATGAAATCAATACTGCCTCGTTCACTATGTGTCTTGCAGCGCAAGCGAACTGTCGGGCAAGCCACTCTATAACGACGAAGAATCAGCAGTCGGATCGCGAAGAACCAGGCCGGATACCCAGTAAATCAAGGTTAATTCTTGGGTAGATCCGACCCAATTGCCGAGAAAGACCAGGCCAGTGAATAAGAAGAACTGTAGCCGTTTTGCTACGGCCATTCATCCATCTATATATACCTAAAGTTGAGTTTGGCGACTTTTTTCCAGCCCGCGATGAGTGCCGCCACGAAGGGCTTTTGAATTTATTCGGATGTCGGTATGCCGACCCTTGAGCTTTTCGCGATAGCGCCAAGCGGCCGCGCCAAATCTGGCAGTCGATCACTTTCTAATTTCAAAGTGACCCACTACCCACACTTGCCGAGAGCTAGACGAAACGTCAGCAAGCCGTGCTTGAGTTAAAGGATATAGATGAAGTCGTCCGACAGGTCGGGCTCTACGCTGATCAGGGAATGATCTTCTTCCACTGGCGCGTAGTGAGCGCTCATCGAAGTTGCGGCCATTTCGTCCTGGCCGACATCCAGCAGGCCGATATTGTCGATTAAAGGCCCACTGCCGTCATTCTCGTCAGCAACTTCCCGGAACTCAATTCTGTCAAGTCCGCCCGACCCGGTGACCGTAAAGGCGAATGTTGACCAATCATCGCCACTGTCAGGCTGGACAACAGCGATCAATTCTCCGCGCCAATAGACCTCGATGTGATCGGTGTCGTCGCCGCGCTGCATCGACGAGAAGCTAAGTTCGAGATCTTGGCCTGCTTCGGTCTGAACGTCCTGATACAGGTTGTCCACGTTTCCGCCGCCATTGCGATCAAGCTCGACAATTGTGCCATTATCCGGAGTCTGGATCCCCAGGAACCCCTGCCCCCAGGATTCGATTCCACCATTGTCGTTGGTCCAGCCGTCGACATCGCCGTTGGCGGTCCATGTTCCGGCCCGAACCGACGAGGTCAGATCGCCGTTGACCAACAATTCCGTTGAACCAACGGGTCCTCCGTCTTCGACGACTTCCAATTTGGCAAACGGAGCGTCTCCGTCATAGGGATCAAGGAAGCGGCTCCCATCGGACAGTGAAACCCTCGTGCCGTCGTTTCCGAAAACGACGATATCGGCCATGCCGTCGCCGTTCACATCGGCAACTGTGCGTGTATCCTGGTCCTGGCTCCAGGCATCGTTGTTGCCAAAGTCATCGCTCCAGACTTGCGAGGCTCCAAAGCCACGACCGTTGGAGAGTGAAACCTGGACACCATCCGCCCCAAAGGCGACGATATCGGCCATGCCGTCGCCGTTCACGTCGGCGAGCACGCGCTCCGAGGTGTCTTCTCGCCAGCCAGAGTTGGAGGCGAACTCGGTAGACCAGAACTGGATGGGATTGAAACCGCTTCCATTGGAGAGGGCAACAATGACCCTGGACGAGCCAAAACCTACGATATCGTCCATGCCGTCGCCGTTGACATCCGCCAAAACCCGCTCGTGCACACCAATGCGCCAGCCATGCCTGTAGTCAAAGTCATTGATCCAGACCGCGCCGGCGGCAAATCCCGATCCGGTGGACAAAGCGACCTCGGTGCCACTGTCTCCGAATGCGACGATGTCAGCTCTGCCGTCACCATCAACATCGCCCATCAGGCGCTCGTGTCGTGAGGCAACCCAGCCATCGTTTCGTGCATAATCGGTGGACCAGATTGCCAGTCGCGAAAATGTTCCATCCCCTCGGGAGAGGGCAACGAAGGTATGCGCATCCCCGAACCCGATCAGATCGTCAAATCCGTCACCGTTCACATCGGCGACCTGGCGTTCATGCACAGTTTTGTTCCAGCCGCCCACCGCGTAGCCGAGATCTCGAAGCCCCAAGGATGCTGATCCGAATGCCTCTCCGTCAGAGCGCGCCGTGGTTACACCGCCTTGTCCAAATCCGACCACGTCAGCCATACCGTCGCCGTCAATATCGCCTAGCGTCCGAATGTGCCGGTCGTTGTTCCAGACATCGTTCGCGTTGCCAAAACCTGACGTCCACAGCTTGCTTCCTTCAAGCTGGTCGACATCTTCGTTGTGATAATGCCGATCCGGCCAACGATTATAGTCGCCGGGCAAAATCGGGTCGCCGTGGGCATCAAAGTTGCGACTGATGTCGCCGCTGCCATGAACGTAGGCGTAAAACGCATCGCGCGTTGCCTCGTTATCCTCTGCAGAAAGGTTCGTCGGCATTCTGGCGGTGGCATATTCGATGTAGGAGTAGAGATCGTGTTCGGTGCCGTAATACTGCTGAGACTCGAACGCGAACTGCGATGCGTAGAAATGATCCGAGTGATCGGATCCGACATGTTCGGAGTTCAAATCCTGAAGCAGGATAGAATCCGGCTGATGGGTTTCCATGAGAGCCAGCAACACGCCCGAGATGTCATCGGCTGTAAATGTATTTGCCCCGTCCTTGGTGGTGATTGTGTCGATCGTTCCATCCCAGAGCTTTTCGACACTTTCATAGTCGTTCACTGAATAACCGCTTCCGCGTGAATTGCCGTCTGGCAGGCGGAGGAAATACAGACGAATTTCTGGCTGGCTCTCGAGGTAAGAGGTTCTGATGACGAATTCAGTGGTTCCGTTGGTCAGCGTGATCGTTTCATCGATCCAGTCGCTGTGGCCCGTCATTTCGCCGTAGGCTGCCTTGGCGCCCGCTTCGCGGTCCTCCATGAAGCTGGTATTACGCCCCGCATCGCCGGCAGTCATGAAGACGGTCGTGTGACCGCCGCCTGCCTTGATGGCATTTACGATATCGGGATTCTGGAACAAGAGATCATCGTCGATATGCGCAACGATCGACATCGTTGAACCTGCCAAATTCGTGATACTCATGGTCGCTCCCAATGAAAAACCGGCGTCAAGTGAGGGACCATATGAACAACACGTTCCCGAGATAGCCTACCTATTGCCGTAAGGCAGCTGCATTTTTTTTGCAAGAAAATGTTATTGTTCAGTTATTTGCAGAAATATCACGCAGATACGCCTTTTCTCTGCCACGAGATTCCTCCTCCAGTTGAAGGCAGTGTCGGCGAGGCCGGGTGTTCGAAATTTTGGTCCTGGCGGCGCCGTTCACCACGTCGGCACATTGCGCGCTGGACAAGCGAGGCGTTGGCCTGGCTTGCACAACCTTTCTGGGACAGCTTCGGGCGCAACCCAGAGTATTGGCGAATGTCAGCCCGCGTACTCGCCTTGCCGGAAGCGAAATCATCGATCTGCTTTGGTAGGGGGGTGCTAAATTTTTTGCCGGCGATATGGTCGCGGTCCAACTGAGCCGGATTCGCAGCAAAGTGATTCTTGCTGCAGGTCTGGATGGGATTGCGTCAGAGCGGCCAGTCGCCAGACTCGCCGGCCCGTCAATCAATATGGGCCAAGGGAAGGTTCTTGCTGGCTGGTGGGGCAGTGGATCAGTGCCTGACGAGCGGTGAGCTTGACCATAGCTGGGGCGGTCGGTTGGCAGCTTTGCGCACAACCAACTTCATCATGAAACGACGCTGTTTCATATCGTGGGACAGCGCAATCCATCCGCCCGCCGCAGTGGCCTCGCGTCTCTGCGGGTCGCGCATGTCAAGACGTCAGTTCGCGTCCCTTTTCATGATCTCGGCAACCTCTGGCGCGGGGACGAAACGCCAGTTTCTGCGCGGTCCTGCCATGACGTTTAAGTAATAGAGTTCAAAGCCATAGGGGGCGCCGCAGGGGTGGTGCCCCTTGGGGACAAGGGCGACGTCGCCGTCCTTGACGGCAATGGTTTCGTCGAGGCTGCCATCATCGGTATAGACGCGCTGGATGGCCCAGCCATCCGACGGGTTCAGGCGGTGGTAATAGGTTTCTTCCAGATAGGTGATCCGGGGAAAGTCGTCTTCGTCGTGGCGGTGCGATGGGTAGGATGACCAGTGGCCGGCGGGGGTGAAGACCTCGGTCACCAGCAGACTGTCGGCGTAGTCCTGATCTTCCATGGCGATGTTGTTGATGTGGCGGGTATTGGTGCCCTTGCCGCGCGCGGTCAGGGTGATGCCATCGGGGCCGATGCGGCGGGCGGTGTGGCCGCCTTTGCCGGGTGCCGAGCAGACGGCGATCACGCAATCGGTGGTGGCTTTGGCCTGCCATTGCTGGCCATTTGGCACATAGAGGCAATGCGGCGGGGTCTTTTCGAAGACGTCCATCCGGTCGCCCAATTCGCCCCAGTCCTGACCGGCTGCGGTAAAGCTGGCCTTGCCTTCGACCATGACCAGAATGACCTCGGTCTCGCCAGTTGGTTCAGCCGCACTTTCGCCCGCGCGCAGGCGATAAAGCGAGAATCCGACATAGCGCCAGCCGGCATCGGCGGGGGTGATCTGGTGGACCTTGCCGTGGGTGCCGAAGGGTTTTCTCAGAAGATCGGGCATGGGGATCCTTTCAGACGCAGAGCCGCGGGCGGCGGGGTGTTGCGTGTCGGTGGCTGCGGCGGCGGCCTGTCGCGATGGGACCAGCATTTGCTGGGTTTGGGGTCGCACCGGGCGTGCACAGGCGCGGCACCGCATGTGCACAGGGCGTACACAGGTGGCGCGCGGTGGTGTTGCGCGCGCCGGGGAAAGCGGTGCTCATGGCCGGTCCTCATCGGCCGGAGGGTCTGGCTCTTTGGGGTCGAAGGCGATGAAGAACTGATGCGCGGCATAAAGGCCCACGGCGCCGAACAGGATCGTCCAGAAGGGCGCGCCCTGCGCGAGTTCCATCAGCGCCCAGCCCAGACAGAAGCCGACGATCAGCACCCTGATCCAGAGCGGGCGGTAGAACGGCTTTTGCAGGTCAAAGAAGTCCTTCATGCGGTGACACCCTGATCCAGCCCGGCTGTGCGCGCCATCTGACGCAGCGCCTT
This sequence comes from Paracoccus tegillarcae, assembly GCF_002847305.1. Taxonomy (NCBI): domain Bacteria; kingdom Pseudomonadati; phylum Pseudomonadota; class Alphaproteobacteria; order Rhodobacterales; family Paracoccaceae; genus Paracoccus; species Paracoccus tegillarcae. The sequence continues at coordinate 1,242,190 of NZ_CP025408.1, forward strand.
ATGGCCCATGGTCTGATAGTGCAGCGGGTCGCGGGTGGCACTGTCCTGTTCGGCCTCGATCACCAGCCAGCCGGCATATCCATGTTCGGCGGCGATCCGCAGCACCGGTTCAAAATCGACGCAGCCCTCGGGATCGCCCGGCACGGTAAAGGCCCCGCGGCGCACGCCTTCGATGAAGGACAGGCCCTCGGCGCGGACCTGTTCCATGATCGCGGGGCGGATGTTCTTGCAATGGATATGGCCGACGCGGTCCATGTATTTCTGCGCCACCTGTGCCGGATCGGCGCCGCCAAAGGTGCAATGACCGGTATCGAGCAGCAGATGCACATTCGGCCCCGCCGCCGCCATGAAGCGGTCGATGTCGTCCGCGCTTTCGACCACGGTGCCCATATGGTGATGATAGCAGAACCGCATCCCCTGCGAGGCCGCGTGATCGGCGAGATCGTTGATACCCGCCATGAAGCGGTCCCATTCCTCGTCCGACAACACCGGCCGGTCATTGACCGCCGCCTGATCATTGCCGTGGACGGTATTGGAACATTCGCAGATCACGATCACATCGCTGCCCGCGGCTTGCGACATGGCGATATGGGCGTCCATCGCCGCCTGTTCGCTGTCGCGCGTCGAGCCTGTGGCAAGGATATTGGTCGAATGCCAGCCGCCGATAAAGCGCAGCCCGTATTCGCCCAGCCTGGCCTTTAACCGGGTGCCGTCACTGGGCATCTTGTGGCCCTTTTCGATGCCGTCAAAGCCGATCTCGCGGCAGTCGGACAGGCAGTCATCAAGGCTCAGATGCGCGCCGATGCTTTGGTCGTCATCATTTGACCATGCGATGGGGTTGGTGCCGTAAAGGATCATGATTGCCTCAGTTCACAAGGTTTTGCCGCGCGGTGTGGCGCAGATAATCGGCATAGGCCTGTTGCAGTTCTTCGGTCTCGCCCACCTCGGGCACGGCCACGTCCCACCAATGGCCGGCGTCATCCAGACCGTCGCCCGGACCCGGCGCGGCGGTGGTGTCGATGACGATGACGGTGGGGATGTCGCGGCCCCGCGCCTGCGCGATCTGCGTTTCCAGATCGGCGATGGTTTCGGCCTTGACCGCATGGGCGCCCATCGAGGCCGCATGGGCCACAAAGTCGATCTGCGGCTGCGTCTCGATGCGGCTGTCGACATACATATTGTTGAACGGCGCCCCGCCGGTGCCCTGCTGCAGCCGGTTGATGCAGCCATAGCCGCGATTGTCGGTCAGGATCACGGTAAAGGGCACGCGGCGCATCACCGCCGTCGCCAGTTCGGAATTGGCCATCATATAGCTGCCATCGCCGACAAAGCAGATCACCTCGCGGTCGGGCCGGGCCAGCGCCAGACCCATCGCGCCCGCGACCTCGTAGCCCATGCAGCTATAGCCGTATTCCATGTGATAGCCGCCCTGACCGGGCTGCCACAACAGCTTGAGCGCGCCGGGCATGGTGCCGGCGGCGCACATGGCGATGGCATCCCTGCCGGTGGCGCGCTGCACCGCGCCGATCACCTGCGCATCGTTAGGCAGTTCGTTGGTGTCCGAGGGCGCCGCGCAATGGGCATCGACCGCCGCCAGCCAAGCCGTCCGCGCGGATGGATCGGCGGCATTGGCGCGGTGATCGCCCAGCAGCGCCGTCAGCCGTTCCAGCGCCACTTTTGCATCGGCCACCAGCGCGGTCGCGCCATGTTTGGCCGCGTCATAGGGCTGGACGTTGATCGCCACCAGTCTGGCATCCCCGAACAGCGTGCGCGAGCCGGTGGTGAAATCCTGCAGCCTTGTGCCCATGCCGATCACCAGATCAGCGCCCGCAGCCGCGCCGTTGGCCGCAGCAGAACCATCGACGCCCGAAGCGCCGAAGTTCATCGCGTGATCCTGTGCCAGCGCCGATTTGCCGGCCTGCGTTTCGATCACCGGGATATTGTGGCGGCTGGCAAACTCGGCCAGCGCCGTTTCCGCGCCGGCGTAGATCACGCCGCCGCCGGCCACGATCACCGGCGATGTGGCGGCGCGGATCAGTTGCGCGACCTCGGCCAGTTCGGTCATGTCGGGTTCGGGCCGCCGGATGCGCCAGATACGCGGTTCAAAGAAGGCCTCGGGCCAGTCATGGGCCTCGGCCTGCACGTCCTGGCAAAAGGCCAGCGTCGCCGGGCCGCAATTGGCCGGATCGGTCATCACTCGCATGGCGCGCGGCAGTGCCGTCAGCAATTGTTCGGGCCGGGTGATGCGGTCGAAATACCGGCTGACCGGGCGGAAGCAGTCATTGGCGCTGACCGTGCCATCGTCAAAATCCTCGACCTGTTGCAGCACCGGATCGGGGCGGCGATTGGCGAAGACATCACCGGGGATCAGCAGCAGGGGCAGCCGGTTCACATGCGCCAGCGCCGCCGCCGTGACCATATTCGTGGCGCCCGGCCCGATAGAGCTGCACACCGCCTGCGCCCGCCTGCGCGATTTGCCCTTGGCATAGGCGATGGCGGCATGGGCCATCGACTGTTCGTTCTGCCCGCGCCATGTCGGCAGCGCGTCACCGATGCCGTGCAGGGCCTCGCCCAGACCGGCGACATTGCCGTGGCCGAAGATCGCCCAGACGCCTTCGATGAAACGTTCGCCTTCGTCGGTCATCTGCACCGAAAGCCAGCGCACCATCGCCTGAGCGGCGGTTAAGCGGATGGTGGTCATGCGGCCTCCCTGGCGCGGTCGCGCGCCTCGTCCCAGATTGCGCAAAGCCGCGCATAGCGATCCGCCATCTGCGTCACGGCCTGATCGTCGGTGATATTGCCCGCCAGCCAGTCGCGCGCCACCGCGCCAAAGATCGTGCGGCCCACGGCAAAGCCGCGCACCAGCGGGAAGGCCGCGGCAACCGCAAAGCTGGCGGCCAGATCGTCCTCGGGCGCGTCCAGCCCCAGAACGACGATGCCGCGCGTGTGGCGGTCGTGATCCTCGATCGCGGCGATGGCGTTTTGCCATGCGGCTTGTGTCACCATCGGTTCCAGTTTCCACCAGTCGGGATAGACGCCGATGGCGTAGAATTGCCGGATCAGCGTCGCCGTGGTCATATCATCGACCGGGCCGACCCTGGAAGGGATGACCTCCAGCAGGAATTCCAGCCCGTTGCGCCGCGCCGCCGTGAACAGGCGTTTGACCGTGGCCTCTTGCGCGGCGCGGGTCGCCGCATCGTCATCCGGGTGGCAAAAGCACAGCACCTTGACCACCTCTTCGCGCGCCCAGGCCTGCAAGCCGCCGCAATCGGGGCCGAGGTCCGGTTCCAGTTCCAGCGGGCGCGAGCCGGGCCATTCCGTCGGTCGCCCGATCCACAGCCCCGAGCCCGAGGCCGCATGCAGCGCCGCCCGCCCGATGCGGTTGTCGCAAAGGATGCCATAGCCGTTCTGCCCGTCCGCGACCTGCAAGGCCGCCTGCAGGCACAGTTCCTTGAACGCGCCGCCCTTGGCGGGCGTATAGCCGTCCATGTCCTCAAGCTGCATCCGGTGGTCAAAGGCAAAGACCCGCATCGCCGACCAATCGCCGCCCATCCGGCCCTGACGGTTGGTGGCCCAGTGGATCTGTTCGAGTTCCGCGTCATTGCGCAGATCGGGCTGCACCACGCCGCGTCCCAGAAAGAAATCCAGTTCCGTCAGGCTGGGATAGGCTGGCGTGCAGCCGTGGCGCGATACCGCGAAAGCCCCGCAGGCATTGGCGTATTTCAGCGCGGTGGGCCAATCGGCATCCTCTAGCCAGCCCTTCATCAGACCGGAAAAGAACCCGTCGCCCGCGCCCAGCACATTGAACACCTCGATCGGGAAGCCGGGGCCGGTCTGGCCATCGTCAAGGCTGTCGGGGACCCTTCCCTCGAAGGCCGTGGCCCCCTTGGCGCCGCGCTTGCAGACCAGCGTGGCGTCGCTGACCGCCCGCACCGCCCGCAAAGCCACCAGCGTATCGGTCGAGCCGCCCGCGATGTGGAATTCTTCCTCGGTACCGACGATCAGATCGAACAGATGCAGCGTCGCTTGCAATTTCTCGGTCACGGCGGCGCTTTCCACGAACCGGCTTTCGCCCTCGCCATGGCCCGCCACGCCCCAGAGGTTCGGGCGGTAGTCGATATCCAGCGCCGTGCGCAGCCCGTGCTTGCGTGCCAGATCCAGCGCCTTGAGCACCGCCGCCGCCGTTTGCGGGTTCGACAGATGCGTGCCGGTGACCAGCAAGGACCGCGCCTGCGCGATGAAACCCTCGTCAATGTCGTCTTCGCTGAGCGCCATATCGGCGCAGTTCTCGCGGTAGAAGATCAGCGGAAAGCTGTCCTCATCCCGAATGCCCAAGATCACCAGCGCCGTCAGCCGTTCCGGGTCGGTCGCCACGCCGCGTACATCGACGCCCTCGCGCAGCAATTGTTCGCGGATGAAGCGGCCCATATGCTCGTCGCCCACCCGCGTGATCACCGCAGACCGCAACCCCAGACGCGCCGTCCCGCAGGCGATGTTCGTCGGGCTGCCGCCGATATATTTGCTGAAAGACCCCATATCCTCGAGCCGGCCACCGATCTGGTCGCCGTATAAATCAACAGAGCTGCGGCCAATCGTGATCAAGTCGAGTGATTTGGTCATGTCACGGCCCTCAGAATGTAGTCCATGCTGTTTTTCAACGCGGTTTCGGGATTATCCAGAGCGTGCACTTCTTCGGCAAAGGGCTCAAACGAAAACGGGCCTTCATAGCCTGAGGCCCGCAGCGCCTTGATCTGGGCGATGTTTTCCAGCCGATCATCCCCGTCCACCAGCAGCCGGTGCGCATCCAGCATGTCATCCACGGCGATATCCGGATCGCTGACGCCCGAGATATGCACGAGGCCGGTGCGGTTGGGGTAGAACTGTGCCTCGCCCGCCAGATGGTGGTGGAAGGTGTCATGCATCAGACTGTAGGTGCCATCGTCGCCGGCCTCGGTGATGGCGGCAAGCGCCTCGGCCTTGGTTCTGAGCGAACTGATCGGGAAGCCAAGCGGTTCGACCAGCCCGGTCAGCCCACGGTCGCGCAAAACGGGTTTCATCGCATCCAGCGCCGTGACGACATCGGAATGCGGCACCTTCGCCCCGTCATTCAGCGGGCACATCACCAGCGCCTGTGCACCGCATTCGGCGGCGTAATCCGCCATGCGCTGCGCGCGATCCGGCAGGTCGCCGGACCAGAGATTGAATGGGTAAAGCGCGTTGATCGACAGAATGGTCATGCCCTGCGCGGCGGCCTCGGCCTTGACGGCGGCGGGGGTCATGCTGCCCAGAACATCGGGAATGTCGTTGCGGATCTCGACCTCGGACACGCCCAGACGGCGGCACATGGCAAAGAAATCGGCCAGCGACAGGCCTGGTGCAGAGATATGATTGATCGCAAAGCGCATGGCGGGCCCCTTAGTCATAGAGCGCCGGGCGCGCCGGCAGGCTGATGGGAATGATCTGACCGGATTTTTCCTGCGCCTCGACGCAGGCATCCGACGAAATCGCGGCGACATAGCCGTCCCAACTGCTGGGCCCAGAGGCTGTGCCCCGCGCGGCGGCCTGCACGAAATCGGCCAGTTCGACATCATAGCTTTCGACAAAGCGATCCTTCCAATCGGTCAGGATCGTATTTTGCATCATCGCCTGTTTGCGCATCGTGATCGCCATGGGTTCGGGCAGGTTGGCCAGCCCCTCTTCGCCCACGACCTGACACTGGATGTCATAGCCATAGCGGCAGTTCACGAAAATCTCGACATCGATGCGGATGCCCTTGGCGGTTTCCAAAAGCACGATCTGCGGGTCGGCGACCCTGGCGTGGGCGTGGCTGGATTTGCGCGGGAACACCACCTGCGCCGAGACGTAATCATCGTCCAGCAACCAGCGGAACACGTCGATCTCGTGGATCAGCGTGTCGTGGATCGCCATCGGCGTGACATATTGTTCCGGCACGGTCGGGTTGCGGTGGGCGGCGTGGACCATCAGCGGCGCGCCGATCTGGGTGTCGACCACGTCCTTGAGCATCCGGTAGCCCGCATCATAGCGGCGCATGAAGCCCACCTGCACCAGCCGCGATCCGTGCGCGACCTCGGCATCGACGATGCGTTTGGCGCCGTCGGCGGTCGTGGCCAGCGGCTTTTCGCAAAAGCAGGGCTTGCCCGCCGCGATGGCCGCCAGAACATAGGCCTCATGCGTCGATCCGGTCGAACAGACCAGAACCGCGTCCACGTTATCGGCGGCGATCAGATCCTCGCCCTTGTCGTGGACGGTCGCGTCGGGGGCCAGATCCGCCTGAACCGCGCGCGCCGCATCGGGGTTATAGTCGCTGAGCGCGGTGATTTCCGCGCCGGCCAGCACCTGCTGGATGCGTCGCGTATGATCGCGGCCGATCATGCCTGTTCCGATGACACCTATTCTGACGGTCATATCCCTGCCCTCACTTGTAATGCTTGTCGATCAGGCGCTGCATCTCGCTGCGCATGAATGTGCCGGATTCGTCGGCCTTTTCTTCCCAGGCAAAGACGCAGGCGGTCATGATGCCGTCAAACCCGATCTCTGCCAGTGTCTTGTAGAAATCATCCCACGGCACCTCGCCCTGACCGATGTTCAGGTGCTGATGCACGCGGGCCTGCGAGCCGGGCGGGTTGATGATATAGCGCAGACCGCTGCTGGCCTTGTGGTTGAACGTGTCCGCGATATGGACATGGGCCAGCACATCGGCGCTTTCGCGCAGCATCGCCACGGTGTCATCGCCGAAATAGAAGGTATGCGGCGTGCAATAGAGGAATTTGACGCGGGGGCTGTTCACGGTGCGGATCAGGTCCAGCGAGGGCTGCAAAGTTTCGGTCCAATCCTCGGGATGGGGCTCGATATGCAGGTTGATGCCTTCGCGCTCAAGGACCGGGACCAGGTCCTCCATGCTGCGCCACCAGGCGTCTTCGCAGGCCTCGATCATGCTGCCGGTGTGGCAGCAATAGCAGCTGCCCTTGTCGGGATGCGGGCCGCGGCCGAATTCGCTGTTCATGGTGTCGACGCCCAGTTCAACCGCGATCTCGATGGCGCGTTTCCAGTGGCGGACGGCGGCCTGGCGTTCGTCTTCGTCATTGGACGCCCAGCGATACATCGGCAGCAGCGAGGCGATGCCGACATTGGCGTCGCCGAGCGCCTTCTTGAAGGATTTCACCCGGTCGGGGAACACGCGCGGTGCCTTGAACCATTCCAGGAAATCGGCGCGGGGGCTGAGTTCGATCCACTCATAGCCCAGCTCGGCCACTTTCGAGGGCAGTTTTTCCAGCGTCAGGTGACGGTGCATAAACGGGTCGAGGGCGATTTTCATCAGACAGTCCTTTCATCCGGCAATAACAAGCCAGAGCGGTGACGCAGCACCACGTATATCGGTCAAAATTCATGCCGCCACGCTGGCAGTGGCGGGTGCTATTGGTAATCGGCCATGTTTTCGCGGGTGACCGGCTCGAACGGAATCCAGATGTTGCGCTCGGCGGGTTGGCCACCGGCCATGGCGACCGCGGTTTGCAAGGCCACCTCGCCCTGTCTGGCCGCGTTTTGGTAGACGGTCACATCCAGATCGCCGGAAGCCAGCGCCGCAAGCCCGTCGGGCGTTGCGTCGATGCCGGCGACGACGACATTGTCCATGTCGGTTCCCGCCGCCTTCATCGCCAGGATCGCGCCAATCGCCATCTCGTCGTTATTGGCGATGACCGCATCGAAGACGACGCCAGAGGTCAGCCAGTTGGTCATCAGATCCTGCGCCTCGCCGCGCTTCCAGTTGGCGGTCTGTTCCTCGACCACGGTCATGCCGGAACAGTCGGGCGTGGCGATCACGTCATGGATGTCCCTGGTGCGGGTGATGGCCGAATGGTTTTCCAGCGGCCCCATCATCACCAGCACATCGCCGGTGCCGCCCAGCAATTCACAGACCTGTTCGGTCTGCATGGTGCCGCTGTCGATCTCGTTCGAGCCGACGAAGCTGACACCTTCGGGCAGGCTGTCGATATCGCCCGGCGGGTGGTTCACATAGACCAGAGGCACGCCCGCCGCGACCGCCGCCTGCGTGATCGCGGTCGTGGAATCCCCATCGACCGGGTTCACCACGATGGCGTCATAGCCATCGGCGATGAAGTTCTGCACCTGATCCAACTGGCGCGCCACGTCCAGTTGGGCATCCTCGAAGGCCAGATCGACATCGGCGGTCTTTGCGGCCTCGGCGGCGATCGCCTCGCGGATGATGGTCAGAAAGGGGTTGTCGAAGGCGGTCATCGACACCGCCACGCGGGTTTCGGCCAAGGCACCGCCCGCCAGAGAGGCGAAGAGAAGCGTGGCGGAAATGGCTGTGATTTTCTGCATGGATTCCCCCTTTGCTACGCGGCGGTGTCATATTCCGGCTGGGTCTTGGCGCCGGTGATATAGGCGACGACATCCTCGCCATCGGTTTCCTCTTTGCGCAGGTTGGCGCAGATACGACCGCGCCGCCAGACGACGATCCGGTCGCACAGATCCATCACCTGTCGCATGTTGTGACTGATCAGGATCAGCGGTTCGCCCTGCTGCTTGAGGGTGCGGATGATGTTTTCGACCTGTGCCGTTTCCTGCACCCCAAGCGCCGCCGTGGGCTCGTCCATGATGGTCAGCTTGGAATGGAAGGTGGCCGTCCGGGCGATGGCGACGCATTGGCGCTGGCCGCCCGACATGTTCTGGATCGTGTTGCGGATATTGGGGATTTTCACCCCGGTCTTTTCCAGCCCGCGCCGCGTTGCCTCGTGCATGGCCTTGTAATCGAGGATCGAGAACGGCCCGAGGTTGAACTTGCGCAATTCGCGGCCCAGAAACAGGTTGTCCGGCACGTCCAGATGATCGGCCAGAGCCAGGGTCTGAAAGACCGTTTCGATCCCTGCCTCGCGCGCCGCCAGCGGGCCGTCGAATTCGACATATTCGCCGTTGAACCAGACCTTTCCGGCGGTCTTTTGCTCGACCGCCGTGATCTGGCGCACAAAGGTCGATTTTCCGGCCCCGTTATCGCCCATGATCGCCACATGCTCGCCCTTGCGGATCTCGAAGTTGCAATCGACCAGCGCATGCACGCCACCGTAATGCTTGGTCAGACCTTCGGTGCGCAGGATAACCTCGCCCAGTTCGCCTTGCGGATGCGGCGCCTCAGCGCCCGAGATATTGGTTTGCAGATCGCTTGCCATGATATCCTCCTTATCAGGATCTTGAGGCCGAGCGGCGCTGGCGCCACTGGTCCAGCACGACGGCACCCACGATGATCGCGCCCTTGACCATTTCCTGGTAATAGGCGTCGAGGCGCAGGAAGGTGAAACCCGAGATGATGACGCCAAAGATCAGCGCACCCAGCACGGTGCCAAGGATCGTGCCTCGCCCCCCGGCCAGAGAGATGCCGCCAATGACCGCCATCGCGATGGCGTCCAGTTCGTACATCACACCCATGCCAGCCTGAGCCGTCAGGTTCTTGGCGCTGAGCACGATGGCGGCGATGCCTGCCAGCGCCCCGGCGATGGCATAGACCAGCACCTTGTGGCGGGCGACGTTGATGCCCGACATCCGTGCCGCCGCCTCGTTCGAGCCGATGGCGTAGGTGTGCTTGCCATAGACCGTGTATTTCAGGATCAGGTGGAACAGGATCGCCAGAAAGATGAACAGGAATACCGGCATCATGCCCCCGCCAATGGCGGCATAGCTTTCGGTCGGGAAAGATACGGGCTGGCCCTCGGTCCACCATTTGGCGACGCCGCGCGCCGATACCATCATGCCAAGGGTCGCGATGAAGGGTGGAATGCCCGTATAGGCGATCAGAAATCCGTTTATCAGTCCCGCCAGAGTGCCGCATATCAGCCCGACAATGATGGGCAGGATAACCGGCAGATCGACCCAGCCCCGGTCAAAAAAGACCGCGCGGGTGTTTTCCATGCCGTTGACCTCGCCGACCTGAGCAAAGCTCATGGCGATCATGGCGGTCATGCCGACGATCGAGCCCGAGGACAGATCGATGCCGCCGGTGATGATGACCTGCGTCACACCAAGCGCGATGATCCCGATGATCGAGACCTGCAGGATGATGATTTGCAACCGGGCTATGTTGAAGATTCCGTCGACGTTTTCGCGGGTGTTGAACAGAAAGCTGTCATTCATCAGAATTCTGCCCAGCAGCTCGAACGCGACGACGATCAGCACCAGTGCAATCGCGACCCCGACCTCTCCCGGAAGGGCGCGCTTCGATTTGTCGAAATCCAGTCCGCCGACACCTTGCGAAGTATCTGACATGTTTGAAATCCTTTTGCGGGATCCGGGCGCTTTGCCGGTATCCGGGCGGCGCCGAATGCGCCGCCCGTCGTCTGGGCCTGGGGGGCCTTAGTTGCTTTGGGTGAACTCGGACATGTTGTCGGGCGTCACCAGTTTGAACGGAACATAGACCTTTTGTTCGACCGCGCCGCCGCGTGCCAGTTCCAGCGCCGCATTCAAGGCACCCGAGCCCTGGGATGCGGCGTCCTGGAACACCGTCACATCAAGATCACCGCCGGCCATCGCCAGTAGCGCATCCTGGGTGGCATCGATGCCCGCGACGACCACATCCTCCATGGCGATGCCCGAGGCTTTCATGGCCTGAATGGCACCGATCGCCATTTCATCGTTGTTCGAGATGAGGCCATCGAACGGCTCGCCGGTGGACAACCAGTTGGTCATGAGATCCTGCGCCTCGTCGCGCGACCAGTTGGCGGTCTGTTCGTCGATGATGGTCAGGGTGACGGCGCATTGCCCGCCATCGATCACGTCATGAATGTCGGCGGTGCGCTGAACGGCCGCCTGGTTCGACAGTTCGCCCATCATCACATAGACGCTGGCCTCGGTCTTGCCCTGCTCGGCAAAGATATCGCAGACCTCGATGGTTTCCAGCGTGCCGGACTCTCGCTCGTCGGACGCCACGAAAGCCTGATTGTCGGGCAGCGTATCGACGTTCACCGGCTGCCGGTTCACAAAGACCAGCGGGATGCCAGCCGAAGAGGCCGCATCGGTCATCGCCTGCGTGGCCGAGGTATCGACCGGGTTCACGATGATCGCATCGACGCCCGAGGCCACGAAGTTGTTGATCTGGTCCAACTGCCGGGCAACGTCGTTCTGGGCATCCTCGACCTGCACATCCACATCGTCCATGCCGTCGGCAAGATCCTGAATGCCGTTGCGCAGCACGGTCAGGAAGTTGTCGTCGAACAGCGCCATGGACACGCCGATATTCTCGGCGGCGGCACCGCTGGCAACGCCTGCAACCATCACGGTCGAGAGCAATAATCTTCGCATGTTCTTCTCCTCCACGGGCGGCGACGGATGCGCCACAAATTGTTCGGCACAGCCCGGCGGACAGACCTGTTCTGTCCGCGCCAGGCGGTTATTGGTGCCGATTTTGACTTGTTGGTTCCCGCTCTCTCCCTGAGCGGACGAGGTGATGATTCCTCATTTGACCGTGGCAATCAACGAATATGAGGCCACAAAACCATCATTGATGATGTAATCAGACGAGAATGATGATGTAATTACATCATCAATTCGCTTTCCGGGGTCCAGATCTGCGCGGGAAAGAAGCGTTGGCCGGGCAATTCGGCCAGTCCCTTCTCGGAGGTGTCGATCATTTGGGTGATCAGATCGGCGGCGATCTGCCTGACGGGCGTACCCAGGACCAGGCTCAGCGTGCCGTTGCGCAACCCGGCCTGCGATTCGGGGGTCAGTTCGTTCACGATCAGCACGATCTCGTCGGGGCGCCGCAATTCGTGGACGGCCTGAATAGCCCCCTCCATCCCGCCGCCAGCGCAATAAAGGCCCACCAGATCCTCTTGCCGCGACAGCAGATTGACGGTGGCTTCATAGGTCAGTTGACGGGTTTCCAGATTGATCTGGGTTTCGAGCATCTGAAATTCCGGGGCCGAATCGCGGAAAAAGCTGCGAAAGCCGGTTTCGCGCAGTTCATGGCCGTGAAAGCGGGTGCCGCCGATGAACAATCCGACCTTGCCGGGCCGCCGGGCCAGACGCGAGATGAACCAGCCGGCGATCCGCCCGATTTTCAGGTTATTGGTGCCAAAATAGCTTTCGCGTATGCCCTGTGCAAAATCCGACAACAGCGAATAGACCGGAACGCCCGCCGCGCGAAGGTCCAGCACAGCCTGGGTCACAAGCGGGTGGTCCAGCCCGGTTGCCGCCACCGCATCCACCCTGCCCTTCATCGAGGCAAGCAGCCGCGCAAGTTCTTCGGGCTGCGAGGTCTCGGCGAATTGCGGCACCAGATGAACGCGGCGCAATGTGCAGGCGCGGGCCTGTGCCTCGAAAATGCCCAGAACCTCTTGATAGAAGAAATGGCGGGGCTTTTGCAGGATCAGACCAAGGCGAAACTCTTCCTTGTCGGCCAGCATCCGGTGCCTGATGATATTTGCCCCGTGATAGCCGATCTTTTCGGCGGCCTCGTGGACACGCCGGACGGTTTCCTCGCGGACGTTCTGCCGGCCATTCAGCACCCGGTCCACCGTCGCGGTCCCGACACCGGCGGCGTTTGCAAGATCAGCGATGGTTGGTCTGCTCATGGTCAATTCACATCAGGGATTTGATGCAAACTATCATTTACGATCAGACGGGATGCAAGAACGATAGAGAGATCAGCCCGGAACGCACGTCTTTGTCAGCAGTTCTCGCGCAGAAAGACGTTGACCGGCGTCACCGTAGAGCCGGTATCGGCGGCAGTGCGGCGATAGAAGGCCGCGATTGCCCTGATCGCCGTGTCAATCTCTGCGCTGGGGTTCTGGTCGATGATCGCGTCGATGGCGCCCGCTTGCAAAAGCTGCCGCCTTTTCCGGGTCAATTCATGGGTGATAAAGGTGACCTTGCCCTGATGACCAAGCCGCTGAAGGGCATCGGCCACAGCTCCGGCCCCGGCGGATTCGTTGTAGATGCCCCGGATCAACGGGTTTCGCCGCAGCGCGCGATAGACAAGATCACCTGCCCGCGCACTGTCTTCGTGGCTTTCGAACACCTCGGCCACGCGACATTGCGGAAATCGTTCGCCCAGCACTGCCTGAAACCCATCGCGGCGCTCTTGCTGCCCGATCATGCTGAGCAGACCTGCAATGAGGATGATCTCGCCGCCCTGGGCACCAAGAAAGCGGCCCATCAATTCGCCTGCCAGCCGCCCCGAGCGCAGGTTATCCGGCCCGACATAGATCGCGCCGCGGCAGCGTATGTCGGTTGCCAGAGTGATGACCGGCTTGCCCATATCCGTCACCACCTCAAGCGCGCGGGCCAGCGCGTCATCATGGGCGACGCAGATGATGACGGCGTCGTGCTGCGCGCCCGCCGCCTGCACCCGTTGGGCTGTCTGTTGCGGGCGAGAGGGTTCGACATGAAAGATGCGGGTCTGGATATTGAACGGGTCGGGGCCGCGATTGGCCGCCTGGACCGCGGTGGTCAGGGCTGCGTGAAAAGGGTTGGCCGGGGGCTGCAGAAAGGCGGCGACCCGCAGCGTTCTGGCGTCGCGGGGATCAAGGGCGCGGTCCAGTTTCAGCCGCCTTGCCGCCGCAAAGACCTGACGCTCTTTGATTTCGCTGACGCCGCCGCGATTGTTCAGCACGCGATCCACGGTCGAGGCCGAAACCCCCGCCGCGCGCGCCACGTCATCTGCTGTGGCCTTTCGTGCCATGATGCCCCGCTTGAAGAAATCTCTTCAAGAATGACGTTTGGGAAATCGCGTCGCAATCCTAATTTCGCCGTCAGGGCCATCCGGTCGAGGGGGAAGTCTGATGACTGAGTTAACCTGTTTCAGTGCCGGCCCTATCGCGACGCCGCTGCGGCCGGTCGTGGCTGGCGCAGTATCGGCATGCAGCGGAGATTTGGCTGAGGTCGGCCCGGACCGGCTGCCGGAGGGGGATCGAGCGATGGATTTTCTTCCCTCTGGGGTTCGGCTGGCGGTCAGCCCGCTATCCTGGACCAATGATGTTCTGGCCGATCTTGGCGGCGACACGCCGGTCGACACCTGCCTGACCGAGGCCGCAGGCGCGGGCTATCAGGGCGTGGAACTGGGCCGGTTGTTTCCGCGCAAAGCGGCGCAGTTGCGTGGCCTGTTGCAGCCGCATGGGCTGTCGCTGGCCTCTGGCTGGTATTCCGGCGAACTGGCTGTTCGCGACGCCCCTCACGAGGCCCTTGCTGCGCGCGACCATGCAGCACTGCTGGCGGCGATGGGCTGCGAGGTCATGGTTTACGGCGAGGTCGCGATGATGGCAGGTGAGGCGCCGCTGGACGCGCCCATATCGCAGCGCCTGACGATGACTCAGCAGGATCTTGCGGATTACGCGGCACGGCTGACCGAATTCGCCACCTGGCTGCAGGGCGAATATGGTTTGCGGCTGGCCTATCATCATCATCTGATGATGGTGGCCGAAAAGATGGATGAGATCGCCGCCATCCTCGACCGCAGCGGCCCGGAACTGGGCTTGTTGCTGGATACGGGCCACGCCGCCGCTGCCGGTTTCGACTATGCCCACCTGATCGAGCGGTTCGGCGACCGGATCGCGCATATCCATCTGAAGGACATGCGCGCGGAGGTGATGGCGCGGGTCCGGGCCGAGGATGCCAGCTTTAACGCAGGCGTGCGCGCAGGCATGTTCACCGTTCCCGGCGATGGCATTGTCGATTTCGCGCCAGTCGTCCGCTTGGTGCGGGGCAGCGGCTATCGGGGCTGGCTGGTGGTCGAGGCCGAGCAGGACCCCGCGCTGGCCCCGCCGCTGCCCGCTGTCACCCGCGCAATGACCCATATCGAAACGCTGTTTCGTCAGGCAGACAAGGGAACGCCATGAGCAAGAAACTGAATATCGGCCTGATCGGATCGGGCTTCATGGGTCAGGCCCATGCCGATGCGTTTCGCCGCGCCGGGATGCTGTATCGCGACCTGCCGGCGGTGCCGCATCTTTACATGATCGCCGATGCAACGTCCGGGTTGGCCGCAGACGCCGCCCGGCGCTTTGGGTTCGAGAAATCGACCGGCGACTGGCGCGCGTTGGTCAATGATCCGGCGGTCGATGTGGTCGACATCACCTCGCCCAATGCCATGCATCACGAGATGGCGCTGACCGCGATTGCGGCGGGCAAGCATGTCTATTGCGAAAAGCCGTTATCGGTCACGGTCGCCGAGGCCGAGGAAATGGCCGCCGCCGCCCGTGCCAGGGGTGTCAGGACGATGGTCGCCTTCAACAACATCAAGACGCCGGCGGCCATGCTGGCAAAACAGATCATCGAGGCGGGTGAGATCGGCACGCCCATGCGGTTTCGCGCCTGGTTCGATCAGGGGTTTTTCAACGATCCCGACCTGCCGTTTTCGTGGCGCTGCACGCGGGCCGAGGCGGGGTCGGGCGCGCTGGGCGATCTGGGCAGCCATGTGATCTCGGTCGCGCAATATCTGATGGGCGATATCGCCAGCACCATCGCGCAGACGCAGACCTATTTTCCGACCCGCCCCCTGCCGCAGGGTGCTGCCGGATACAGCGCCAGGGCCGCAGCAGATGCGCCCCGGCGCGAGGTCGAGAACGAAGATCAGGTGCAGGCCATGATCCGCTTTGCCAGCGGCGCGGGCGGCACCATCGAGGCGTCGCGCGTATCCGCCGGCAAGGTATTCGGCGTCTATTGGGAAGTGTCCGGCACCGAGGGCACGATCATCATGGATGGCGAGCGGTTCAACGAGTTGAAGGTGGCGCGCTTTGGCGACGCCAAGCGGGACCGGGGTTTCAAGACGCTGCTGGCCGGTTCGCAGATCCCGCAATTCGCGGCGTTCTTTCCGTTCGATTTCGCGGGCGGCGGGCTTGGCTATTTTGACGTGAAGGTCATCGAGGTGCGGGATCTGATCACGGGCATCTGCGAGGCCGAGGCCTGCGATCCCGATTTCGACTTTGGCCTGAAGAACATGCGGATCATCGACGCGATGGAGCGGTCCTTGCAATCCAGCACATGGGAGGACGCGTGATGGCATTTCCGACCGAATTGCCCGTCTCGCGCGTGCCGGACCCTATGCAGGCGCCCGCGCTGCGCTGGGGGATTCTGGGCGGCGGCTGGATCGCCGAGCAGTTCATCCAGTCCGTGCGCGCCCATACGCGGCAAGAGATCGCGGCGGTCGGGTCGCGCAGTCAGGACAAGGCTGATGCCTTTGCCCGGAAATGGCAGATCGGCACCGCCCATGGCAGCTACGCATCGCTGGTGGCGGATGACACGCTGGACGTCATCTACGTGGCCACGCCGCATAACATGCACCACCGGCACGCGATGATGGCGCTGGATGCGGGGCGCAATGTGCTGGTCGAAAAGCCGATGGCGCTGGATCACGCGCAGGCCGCCGAAATGGTGGCCCTGGCGCAGCGGAGGGGGCTGTTTCTGTGCGAGGCGCTGTGGACCTATTTCCTGCCGAAATTCGACGTGCTTCAGCAGATTTTCGATGCCCGCGTGCTGGGCGAGATCAAATCGGTCCATACCGAATATGGCGAGTACTTCACCCGCGATCACCGGATCTTTGATCCGGCGCTGGCCGGCGGGCCGCTGCTGGATCTTGGCACCTATCCCGTGTCGCTGTTGTCGAAACTGCTGGGGCCAGCCAGGCAAGTGGTGGGATTGAAACAGGATGACCCCAGCGGCGTGCATGGCCAGTTGTCGATCATCATGGCCAATGCCGCCGGAAATCAGGGCAGCATGTCCACCACGCTTTACGGCCTGACGCCGACCAATGCGGCCATCGTCGGCACCGCAGGCACGGTTCGCTTTGGGTCGGAATTCAACCTGCCCGGCCCGTTCGAGGTGATATCGGCAGATGGCGCGACGCGCTTGCATTATGACGAACCGCCCGGACGGCATTTCGAAGGACTTTTCCACGAGGCCGCCGAGGTCGCGCGCTGTATCACCGATGGCCGGTCAGAGGCGCCGCAACGTCCGCTGGCCGCCAGCCTGGAGATGATGCAGATGATCGACGATATCCGCCGCGTGGTGGAGATTTCATGGCCGGCGCAGGACTGACATGGGGGCTTTCGCTGTCTTGGCCAATATCAAACCGGTGCGAACAATGCCTGCGCACCTTTCAGGGCAACGCTCGCACATCCGGATCGAAGCCGCGCCGCAGTGATTTACGTGGTTTGAGAATCGGAACGAAACTTACCTCTTCCGCGGTTTCAGAGGCTCCACCTGTCAGCAGCCATTCGACGCTTTTTTCAGCGATCTCATCGACGGGCTGCTGGAATGTCGTCAACTCGTATCCTTCCCAGCCGGATTGCGGGATGTCGTCAAATCCGATCAGCGACAGGTCGTCGGGAACACGGATACCAAATCGCCAGCGGGCGCAATCGATGATGCCGCAGGCCATCAGGTCGGTCGTGCAGAAGATGCCGTCGGGCCGGTCCTGTCTGGTCAGCAGCGACATGCCCAGTTCAAGCCCCGTCTCATAGGACGTGGTGCCGTGGCGCAATTCGATCCAGTCCAATCCGGCCTTGGTTGCTGCGGCGCGAAAGCCGCGCTCTCGTCCGACGAGGCTGGGTGTGTCCGCGCAAGAGCTGGCCAGCGCCAGCTTGCGGCACCCGGCTGCTTGCAGCAGGCCGACGGCCCGTCTGCCGGCCTCGGCATCTGCCAGCCGAACCAGCAGCGAGCCGGGATACCCTTCGTCGCGGTTGATCAGAACCAGCCGCATTCCGTTGCGCCGGCAGGTTTCGGCCAGCGATTTCGCGGGCATGCCGGACAGGAAGACGGCGGCGTCGGTACGATAGCTGATCGCTTGGCGCAGCGCCTGTTCGACGCTGCCATCAGAGCGGTCGGTATTGATGACCAGCGCCACCTTGCCCGCCCGCTGCAGCGCCGCCGTCAGCGCCGCCAGCAGTTGCGACCGGTAGGGTGTGGAAAGCTCGGCGCAGATCAGTGCGATGATGCCGGATTCGTTGCGGATCAGGCCGCTTGCCAGCCGGTTGACCTGATAGCCCAGCTTGTCCGCCGCCTTCAGGATTTTGGCGCGTGTTTCGGGCGAGACGCTGGCACCGGGGGTAAAGCAGCGCGACACCGCAGCGCGCGATACGCCTGCGAGCTCGGCCACATCTTTTGCACTGACAGGAGAGTTTGGCACGGCGTTCCTTGAGCGGGTTGATGATGAACAGCTTTGCACAGGCAGAGCCAATTACGCGACACGAAAGACTTATGACCCGGAAAGAATCAATTGACACATTGCAGGTTCACATTGGAACCTGATGCACAGCTTTGCACCACTTGTTGCAAACTATGGGAAAGGGAGGGCAAAAATGAAAATCAAAACTGCCACAATCATGGCTGGCGCCGCAATCGGCATGCCGATCTATGCTGCACAGGCCGCCGAGTTGAATCTGATCTGTTCGGCCGATGTGGTGATCTGCGAAAAGCTGGTCACCGAGTTCGAGGCCGGGCATTCCGACATCAATGTGAACATGGTTCGCCTGTCATCGGGCGAGGCCTATGCCAAGATCCGCGCCGAGGGCCGCAATCCGCAGACCGATCTGTGGTGGGGCGGCACCGGCGATCCGCATTTGCAGGCCGCGTCCGACGGGCTGACGGCTGAATATCAATCCGAGATGCTGTCCGAAATGCAGGACTGGGCGGTCGCACAGGCCGAAACATCGGGTTATCGGACGGTCGGCGTCTATAGCGGCGCTTTGGGCTGGGGCTATAACACCGAGATTCTGGAAGCGAAGGGGATCGAGGGGCCGACCTGCTGGGCCGACCTGCTGGACCCGGCGCTGAAGGGCGAGATCCAGATCGCGGACCCGAACTCGTCGGGCACTGCCTATACGACGCTTGCGACGCTGGTGCAGCTGATGGGCGAGGATGAGGCCTTTGAATATCTCAAGGGTCTGAACGCGAATGTCGCGCAATATACCAAATCCGGCTCGGCCCCTGTAAAGGCGGCGGCACGCGGCGAAACCGGCCTGGGCATCGTCTTCATGCATGACGCCGTATCGCAATCGGTCGAAGGCTTTCCGATCGAGGTCGTCGCGCCCTGCGAGGGCACCGGCTACGAGGTCGGCTCGATGTCGATTGTCGAGGGCGCGCAGAATCCGGATGAGGCCAAGGTCTTTTATGACTGGGTGCTCAGCGCCGATGCGCAGAACCTGATGCCAGAGGCCGGGTCGTACCAGATCCCGTCGAACAAATCCGCGACCGTGTCCGACAAGGTGCCCGATATCAGCCAGATCAAGCTGATCGACTATGACTTTGCCGAATACGGTTCTGCTGACCGCCGCAAGGAATTGCTGGCAAAGTGGGACGCGGAAATCGGTGGTCGCGCCTCTGAATGACGACCAGACGGCTGCCGGGGCAACGATCTGCCCCGGCACATCTTCGACCGACAGATGGACGGGCGTGAATGGGGGCTGACAACCGGCGGCTGAATTGGGTTCTGGGCGGTGCCGCGCTGTCGCTGCTGCTGTTGCCCTGGTACAAGATCCGCGGCGGTTTCTTCGGGTTTGACTGGCTTGGTGATCTGGCCTCCAAACCCGATCTGTGGCCCGGATTGCTGCAGGCCTTTCTGGGTCGCTGGCAGCTTTGGCCCATTCTGCTGCTGATGGGTGGCGCCGCCTGGCTGCGGTTTGGCATGGCATCTGGCAACCGGCGCGGGCGCTGGCTGATCCGGATCGGTATCCTCGGGCTGATCTGGATGATCGTCGAAGGGCTGTCTGTCGGCATGCGCGGTTGGAACTGGGGGCTGCTGGACGCGACGTTCGGCGAGGTTTCGGGTCAGCCGGCCTTTGGCGCGGGCGCGTTGATCCTTGCCGTCGTGTTCACCTGCCTGATCTCTTTCGGGGCGGCCGAACGTGGCGCGCTAAAGGGCGACGCCTTTATCCTGACCTCGATTGCAATGCTGATCCTGCTGGTCAGCACCTTTGTTCTTTATCCGATCCTGTCGATCTTTACCGGCGCCTTTCAGGATTTCGACGGATCGTTCACCAGCGAGGGCGTTCGCCGCAATATCGTCGATCCAAAGATCTGGAGCCTGTCCTGCCTGACGGGTGGCTATTGCGGTGTCGCGTGGCGGACCTTTTTTCTGGCGATCTGCACGGCGACGACGACCACCCTGCTGGGGCTGGCCTTCGCGCTTGTGGCGACGCGCACACGGTTTCCCTTCAAGAAAAGCCTGCGCCTGCTGACGGTGCTGCCGATCATCACGCCGCCTTTCGTGGTCGGGCTTGCGCTGATCATGCTGCTGGGGCGGTCGGGCACGCTGACCCAACTGATCGAAACCGCAACCGGGTGGGAGTTGGGCCGCTGGATCTATGGCCTGACCGGCATCTGGCTGGCACAGGTGCTCAGCTTTACGCCAATCGCGTTTCTGGTGCTGATCGGCGTGGTCGAGGGCGTCAGCCCGTCGATGGAAGAGGCCAGCCAGACCCTGCGCGCCGGTCGCTGGCGGACCTTTCGCAAAGTGTCGCTGCCGCTGATGGCGCCGGGCCTCGCCAATGCGTTCCTGATCGGGTTCATCGAAAGCATGGCCGATTTCGGCAATCCGCTGGTGCTGGGCGGGTCGGGCGGCGTGCTGTCGACCGAGATCTTCTTTTCCGTGGTCGGTGCGCAAAACGACCCCTCGCGTGCCGCCGTGCTGGCCGGTGTGCTGCTGTTCTTTACCCTGTCGGCATTTCTGGCCCAGCGGCTGTGGCTGTCGGGCCGCAGCTTTGCCACGGTGGGCGGCAAGGGCGATGGCGGCAACCATGCGCTGCTGCCCGCGCGTGTGGCCTGGCCCGTCATCAGCGTCGTCACGCTGTGGAGCCTGTTCACCATCGTCGTCTATACGATGATCCTGTTCGGCGGCTTCGTGAAGCTGTGGGGGCTGGATCACAGCCTGACATTCGAACATTACATCCGCGCCTTTGGCGTCAGTTTCGATGGCGGTTTGCGCTGGACCGGTGTTGCATGGGACAGTTTCTGGACCACCATGACCATCGCCCTGATCGCCGCGCCGCTGACGGCGGCGGTTGGCCTGCTGACCGGCTGGCTGATCGCGCGGCAGAAATTCCCCGGCAAGGCCGTGTTCGAGTTCGCCCTGATGATGAGCTTTGCCATCCCCGGCACCGTCATCGGCATCAGCTATATCATGGCCTTCAACCTGCCGCCGATCCAGATGACCGGCACGGCGCTGATCCTTGTCGTCTGTTTCGTGTTCCGCAACATGCCTGTGGGCGTGCGCGGCAGCGTGGCCGCCATGGCGCAGCTGGACGGCAGCCTTGACGAGGCGTCCCTGACGCTTGGCGCAAATTCCGGCCGCACTCTGCGCCGGGTGATCCTGCCATTGCTGCGGCCCGCGATCATGGCAGCGCTGGTTTACAGTTTCGTACGGGCCATCACCTCGATCTCGGCTGTCATCTTTCTTGTCTCTGCCAAATACAACATGGCCACGGCCTATATCGTCGGGCTGGTCGAGAACGGTCAGTATGGCGTCGCCATCGCCTATTCCTCGGTGCTGATCGTTGTGATGATCACCGTGATCGCCGGCTTCCAACTGCTGGTCGGCGAACGCCGCCTGCGCCGCCGCCCCACCCCACCCGTCGCGAAGGAGGCAACAGTTTGACCAATCCGCAAAGAGGCTCCGTCGAATTTCGCGCAGTGCGCAAGAATTACGGTGCATTCACCGCGATCCCTCAGCTTGATCTCAGCATCCAGCCGGGGCAGTTGGTCACGCTGCTTGGCCCCTCGGGCTGCGGCAAGACCACGACGCTGCGCATGCTGGCGGGGCTGGAAACGCCGACCGAGGGCCAGATCCTGATCGGCGGACAGGATGTCACGCGCCTGCCCGCGAACCGCCGCGATGTGACGATGGTTTTTCAAAGCTACGCGCTGTTTCCGCATATGACGGTTTTCGATAACATCGCCTATGGGCTGGAATCCGGCGGATTGAAAAAGGCCGAGGCCCGTCATCTGGCCGATAAGGGGCTGGATCTGGTGGGCCTTGGCGGGTTGGGCGACCGTCTGCCATCCGAATTGTCCGGCGGCCAGCAACAGCGCGTGGCCGTTGCCCGCGCCCTGGTGCTTGAGCCGCAGGTTCTGTTGCTGGACGAGCCGCTATCGAACCTTGATGCCCGCCTGCGCCGCCGCGTCCGCACCGAAATCCGCGAATTGCAGCAAAGGCTGGGTTTCACGGCGGTCTATGTCACGCATGATCAGGATGAGGCGCTGGCGGTGTCGGACCGTATCGTGGTGATGAAGGACGGCATGATCGCGCAGGACGGTACGCCACGCGAGCTATACGAGACACCTGCATCGGAATTCATCGCGGATTTCATCGGCGAGGCGAATGTCATTGATTGCGAGGTGCTGGGCGTCACCGACGGTCAGGCGATGATCCGCGCCGGTGGGTCGGAATTTCAGTTGCCCGCGCGCGACGCCCCGGCTGGTCCGGCCAAGCTTGCCGTTCGGCCCGGTGCCTTTCGCGTGGCGCGCGACGGCGATGGGCTGGAAGGAACGGTCGCGACGGCAGCCTATCTGGGCGATCACATCGAATACGAAATCGACAGCAGCGCCGGACGGCTGTTCGTGATGGATGACACCAGTTCTGTCGCAATCGACCCCGGCACGCCGATCCGCCTGCAATTTCGCGGCGTCGGCGTCGCGCTGATCGCATAGGTCCGGAGATGCCTTTGTCCACACATGAACAGAGCGACCGTTTGACCGTGATGGGAGAGGTGGCGCGCGAGGCCGGTGCGCTGGCTCTGGATTACTTTCACAGTCGAGACAGCCTGCAGATCGAGACCAAGCGTGCGCTGACCGACATGGTTTCCATCGCTGACCGCGAGGTGGAAGAACTGATCCGCGCACGCCTGCTGGCCCGGTTTCCCGATGATGCCTTTCTGGGCGAGGAATACGGCCTGAGGGATGGCCGCAGCGGCCTGACATGGGTGGTGGACCCGATCGACGGGACCGCGCCGTTTCTCAACGGTCTGCCGGGCTGGTGTGTTTCAATCGGCTTGATGGACGCGCAGGGGCCGCTGCTGGGTGCCATCCATGCGCCGGTTCTGGATGAGATGTTTTTGGGCGGGCGCGGACAGGGCATGGCGGTGAATGGCAAGCCTGCCCAGATCACCCGGCGTTTCGATCTGTCGACCGGGCTGTTGGGCATTGGCTCGAATGACCAGGCTGCGCCGGACAGGCTGGCGCGGTTGCATCGCGATCTGTCGGCAGAGGGCATTGCCCAGGTCCGCTATGGCTCTGGCGCGCTGATGCTGGCCTTTGTCGCCGCTGGCCGATTGGTCGGATATTGCGAGCCGCGCATGTCGCTGTGGGATTGCTGTGCCGCCTATGCGTTGATCGAGGGCGCGGGCGGGCGCGTCGCGGCGATTGGCGCGGACGCGTTTCAGGGCTGGAAATTCGGCGTGCTTGGCAGCACACGGGACGATTACGACCGGCTTGCCGCGCTGACGCGTTTCGAGGCGCCGGACTGGGACCCCGCGCCCGATACCTAGCGCCGACCTGACAGGTCGTCCCGTCGTTGTTTCAGGCCACGGTCGCGCGGTTGTCGGGTCGCGCGTGCTGCTGAACGCATGATCGCCAAGCGTCGCCAGCATAACCCCCGGATTATCGCAGTTTCCTATCCGAAGGATGCCGGCCTGCTATTGCCCGACATGGCGCCCCGCGCCCTCGGGCAATGACAGCGCGGCATGCGCATCGGCATAGGCAGTCAGCATTGCCGACACCTCCTCGGAGGGCAGCGAGGTTGCCCGCGCGTTGGTATCCATATGCAAAAGCAGCGTTTCTACCGTTGCCGCCAGCTTTCCATCGGGGCCGGTCAGGCGGTGGAAGAGATGCATCTTCTTGCCCTCGGCCTTCAGCACCTGCGTGGTGATGGTCAGTTCGTCGCCTTCATGCAGTTCATTGAGAAAGCGAATGTGGTTTTCGACCGTGAAATAGCTGCGGCCCGACGCGATATAAGCGGCGTCGCAGCCGATCATCTCCATGAACCGGTCGGTGGCTTGGGACGACGCCTCGGTGTAATTCGCCTCGTTCATGTGACCGTTATAGTCGGTCCAGCTTTGCGGAATGCGGCGACTGACGGTCACGGGCAGGTCCACGGGTTCGGGGTCCGGCAGCATGGCCTCGTGCGCGGTGATCAAACCGCCAGCGCCGCTGCCTGATTTTTTCAGCGCGCGCATCATGCCGACCAGATTGTCGTCGCGCAGCCGTTCCAGTTCGCGGATCGACAGATGGCCGGATTGCGCGTCGGACTGGCTGGCGATCAGATCCACCAGTTCTTCGGTGAATTCGGGCACATCCATCAGCTTGGTCCATGGCCATTTCAGCGCCGGGCCGAACTGCGCCATGAAGTGCTTCATGCCGGCCTCGCCACCGGCGATGCGATAGGTCTCGAACAGGCCCATCTGCGCCCAACGCAAGCCAAATCCGTAGCGGATTGAATCGTCCAGTTCCTCGGTCGTGCAGATGCCGTCCTTGATCAGCCACAGCCCCTCGCGCCAGACCGCCTCCAGCAGACGGTCGGCAATATGGGCGTCGATCTCTTTGCGGATCACCAGCGGCTTCATCCCGATCGAGGTCAGCAAGCTGGTGGCGCGCTCGGTCACGGAGGCAGGGGTTTGCGGCGAGGGCACCAACTCCACCAGCGGCAGCAGATAGACCGGGTTGAACGGATGCGCGACGATGATCTGGCCCGGGTTCAGCGCGCCGTCCTGCAGTTGCGACGCCCTGAAACCGGATGTTGACGACCCAAGGATCGCGTCTTTGGGGGCGTGTTTCTGGATCTGCGCATAAATCTTGTGCTTGAGGTCCAACTGCTCTGGCACGCTTTCCTGAATCCAGCTGGTCCCCGCCACGGCGTCGGCCATGTCGTCGTGAAAACTCAGCACGCCTTCCGCCGGCAGCATCTTGTCATAAAGCGATGGCAAAGAGCGGCGGGCATTGGCCAGCACTTCGCTGATCTTGCGTTCGGCCTGCGGGTCCGGGTCGAACACGCGAACATCCCACCCGTTCAGCAGAAACCGCGCCGCCCAGCCGCCGCCGATCACGCCGCCACCGATGATTGCTGCTGTTTTCATGACTGCGTATCCTTTTGGAAATAAGTGCGGGCGGGCGCCCGGACGGCGACCGGCTTATCTGGCGACGGGGGCCTGTTTGGT
The DNA here is from genome assembly GCF_002847305.1 of Paracoccus tegillarcae. Classification (NCBI taxonomy): domain Bacteria; kingdom Pseudomonadati; phylum Pseudomonadota; class Alphaproteobacteria; order Rhodobacterales; family Paracoccaceae; genus Paracoccus; species Paracoccus tegillarcae. The sequence continues at coordinate 1,267,359 of NZ_CP025408.1, forward strand.
CAGGCCCAGCTTTTCGCGCACGGCGTCAGGGCCGATGATCCTGGCCCCCATGCCTTCGATGATGCCAACAGCCTTTTCGACCAGTTGCGCATTCGTGGCGAGCACACCCTTTTTCAGAACGAGGTTGTCTTCCAGACCCACCCGGACGTTGCCGCCCGCCAACACAGCCGCAGCCGCATAGGGCATCTGGTCGCGGCCCAGCGAAAACGCGGACCAGTTCCAATCGGCGGGGATATTGTTGACCATCGCCATGAACGTGTTCAGATCGTTCGGCGCGCCCCAAGGCACGCCCATGCACAGCTGCACCATGGCAGGCGACGTCAGAATGCCCTCTTTCACCAATTGCGTGGCGAACCACAGATGGCCGGTGTCAAAGGCCTCGATTTCGGGTTTTACGCCCAGATCGGTCATCATCTGCCCCATCGCGCGCAGCATGCCGGGCGTGTTGGTCATCACATAATCCGCTTCGGCGAAGTTCATCGTGCCGCAGTCCAGCGTGCAGATCTCGGGCAGGCATTCGGCGATATGCGCCACCCGCTCGGTCGCGCCAATCATGTCGGTCGCGGCCTCGTTGACCGGGAATGGCGCCTCGGTCGAGCCGAAGACGATGTCGCCGCCCATGCCTGCGGTCAGGTTCAGAATGACGTCAACATCCGCCGCGCGAATGCGTTCGGTCACCTCGCGATAGAGGTCAAGCCTGCGCGAGGGCGCGCCGGTGTCGGGGTCGCGCACATGGCAATGTACGATGGCGGCCCCGGCCCTGGCGGCGTCGATGGCGCTGTCTGCGATCTGCTGCGGCGAGCGCGGCACATGCGGCGACTTGTCCTGCGTCGCGCCCGATCCGGTGATGGCTGCGGTGATGAAGACGTCGCGGTTCATGGTCAGAGGCATGTCCTGGCTCCTGTCGGGGGCGTGGGTTTATGATGGCAGTGATCGCTTTGCAGCCGTCATGCGCCTTTCAAGCCGAAGTGCATGGTGAAATGGCAGCCAGTGCGCGCACCGCGTTGCCACCTGTATAAACAGAACAGATGATCGACATTTAACATTTATCGCCATATACCGATCATATGCCGCCAGATTCTCTGCCAGAATTCCAGTTTCTCGTGTTCGACGGTTTCTCGAACATGGTGCTGGCGAACGCGATGGAGCCGCTGCGCGACGTCAAGATGCGGGCGATCAGCACCGGCTTTGGTTGGACCGTGACGACCCTGGACGGTGGGCAGGTTACCAGTTCCAGCGGGTTGCAGATTTCGCCTGATCGCGCTTTCGATCCGGAAAATCCCGGCAAACGGCTGATGCTGGTTGCTGGCTATCACGTCCGCGATCTGGCGACGCCTGCACTGGCGGCCGCGTTGCGCAAGGCAGCCCGCAATGCCGAGCAGATCATCGCCGTCGACAGCGCCACCTGGCTGCTTGCCTCGGCCGGGTTGCTTGACGGGCAAAAGGCGACCATCCACTGGCAGGAACTGGACGAATTCGCCGAGACCTTTCCCGAGATCGAGGTTTCAACCAGCCGGTTTGTCCATTCTGGCCCGTTCGCCACGTGCGGCGGGGCCAGCACCACGCTGGACCTGATGCTGGATCTGATCAAGGATCTGTTTGGTGCCGCCGCCGCATTCAACGCATCGACCATGTTTCTCTATGATGCCGAGCGTCAGAACGCCATTCGGCGTGGTGCAGGACAACTGGCGGGGAATGCACCGCGCGCCTTGCTGGCCGCGCTGGATGTCATGTCGGCCAATATCGAAAGCCCGCTGTCAACGGGCGAGGTCGCGTCACGAAGCCTGATTTCCGAACGGACCTTGCACCGGGTGTTCCATCAGGAACTGAAGATGAGTCCAGGGAAGTATTACCAGATGCTGCGCTTGCAGCGCGCCCAGCATCTGGCGCTTGAAACGCGCTTGCCGCTGGAACAGATCGCGCTGCGCTGCGGCTTTTCGTCGGCGCCGTCTTTGTCGCGTGCCATCCGCAACGAATATGGCAGTCCCATCCGGCAGTATTCCCGAAGGACAGAATAGAAAGCTGCCGGCGCAAGCCGGCAGCTGTTGGGTGTTAGGACTGCGGCGCGGTCTTGGGCCGGCGCAGCCTCATCAAAAATGCCGCTCCGAGGGCAAAGATCCCGAGCGCCACAGGGATGGCGGCAACAGCGATCAGCGCCAGAATGACCTTGTAGATATCGCCATCAAGTTTGTTGACCACGATCGCAAGGACAGCCATGGAGATGATCCAGAAAGCCCGTGAACGACGGACCGTCAGCATCTCGCAGACCAATCCGGCCGAGTCCGCACTGGTGACGAAGAACAGCAGGATGTTGATGGCCAGAATGATCGACAGGATGCCGGTCTGGTCAAGGGTGGCCATCAGCGTGAACACATCCTCGGATCCGGTATCAATCCCGGCAATACCAAAGACGCAGAACCACAGGCACGAGAACATGGTCGGCACCAGCATCACGCCTATGACAAGTTCACGCAAGGTGCGCCCTTTCGAGATACGCGCAATGAACAAGCCGGTAAAGATGTACCAGCCGTACCATGATGCCTGAAACGCGTAGAGCCAATCTGCAAGCCAGGCCTTGCGCTCGGGGTCGCCGACGCCGACTTCCGTGGCCATGGCGGGAAAGCGGATCACGTATTCGGGCAGCAGCCTGCCATAGGTGGTAAGAATATCGGTCGTATTGGCCAGCACCATGACGCTGACCATCAAGATGACAGCAAGCAAAGTGTTGTAATTGCTAAGCCATTTGATACCACGATTCAGGCCGGACATGCTGGATGCAAGCGCGAAGCAGGACAGGACAATGATGATCAGCGTCGTGCTGACATCCAAGCCCAAGTACCGGGACACGCTGGTCTGCAAGGGCAAGGCCGCATAGGAAAAGGTCAGTGACAGACCGATGACGGTCGACACCACAATGCTGACCAGATTGATCTTGCTGATCAGCCCTCCGCCCAGAAGCTCTTCCACCGGCTTGGTTATGTTCATGTTGTAGAGCGCATGGGAAAAAATGACGCCGACTGCGAGATAGCCCGACCAGGCCAGCAGCCCCCAGTGGTTGAAAGCATACAGCAGGGCCTGATCGCGGCTGACGCCCGCTTCGACATGATAGCGCGGCTCCAGCACGCCCCAGGTGAGCAGGCCGATCCCCATGCCCGTCGCAAACAGCATTCCGATCCAGCTGAGGGTCGCAAACTCTGGTGGGCCTTCGCCGAAACGCAGGCGTCCGAGCGGCGTGAACATCAGAATGACGAAGGCGATTGTCGCAATGAAGGCCGGATAGGTAAAGATGAAGCCGAAATTGCCGATGACCGTCAACTTGATGGCGTCGAGCAGCGATTGAAAGGTCAGCGGCGCCAGTGCCGCAAAACCGATCAGTGCCACGACGGCGACGATCGTCGCGATACTTGTGGTGAGATTCTGTCTCAAGATGGGTTCCTCCTGCTGTTGCGGTGGTTCTGTTCAAGCGGCCTGGTTGTTCAATTATCCAGGCGCTGCTTGAGGGCATGGCAAAAGCTCCTCCAAGCTTCTGCCATTGCGGGCAGTTGTTCCCGCGCATGAAGACAGCCGTGCAACATATCGGCTGCCAGGTAATAGCCAACCTCCGCGCCGTCCTCGCGCCAGCGGGAAACTGCGTCTTCCAGCGGTGCGGTCAGCGGGTCGCGCGACACGGCCAAAACCTCGATCTGGCGCGCGGGCGGGGATAGATCATCGACAGCCGGGCTGCCCTGCGCCATTGCCTCCCATGCCGCAAACACGTCGTCGCGGCTAAGCAGGGGGGCATCCGGGCCCAACGTTTCTGCGGTGAGCGTGCCCGCCGGCGGATAGATCAGTCCAAGAGGCGGGCTCGCGTCTGGATCATGGCAAAGATCCAGTATGAGCCGCCCGCCGGCGCTGTCGCCGACAAGGGCGGCAGGCGAAATTTCTGCAATCACCTGGCGGCAATCATCCAGGGCGTCGGCATAGCCCGCCTCGGGCAGCAGCCGATAGCCGATGCTGACCACCTCGCGCGACAGCGCCTCGGCCAGTCCCGCCGCGACACCCTGATGGCTGTCCAGCGAGCCCAGATTGAAGCCGCCGCCATGGATGTAGACGACCACGCCGGGGTTGTGGTGCCGGGGGATGTGGCGCCGCACCGGCACATTGCCAATGCGATCGTCGGTCAGGGTCATGCCGTTGGGCAACGCAGGCGCGAAACTGGCGCATAGCGCGTCGTAATACTGGCGCGCATTCGGCAGCGGCAGATCCGCCATGGCGGTCAGTCCCTGATCGAACTGGCGTTCAAAATCGGCAATATCCATCGTCGTCACACTTTCATTTGAAGCTGCCGCCCAGAACTTGACGACGGCCCGGGGTTGCAGGTCATCCGGGACAGCGCGGCACAATCTGGCGAAGGTCACCGGAACAGGCCGTAGCGCGTCCCGGAAAATTGGCAAGCAGGGGCGAAAGGCGCACGAAAGGTTCCGGCCAGCCAAGCGGTTTTGCAGCGTTCATGGGCGTCTAGATTGGTTGCGGTCGCGAGAGGACCGCGAAATCCGTACGGGGCGTGGTTTCAAATATATGCACAGAAACGCCGTCACATATTAACCAATCTCGCCACACAGAGAGCAAATATCGCCGTATTTCAGGGTGACGGGCCTTTGGAAACGCCCGCGCCTGTCATGCCGCACATTGCGATAAGTGCTGTATTGCGGCTGCCCGCTGGATCGAAACGTCCGGGGGTAGCTCGCAATCGGCAACCCGAGCTCGCATAGCCTAACTGTGGCTTTGTCAGCCAGTGCAGACCGAGCAGACCTAGGGTATGACATCGCGGCTGTCTCGACCTTCACCGCCATCGCGTTTGGGGTCGCCGCAACGCTGATCGGGCTGGCCGTGCATCCGCTGGCGCTGGCATCCCTGCTGCCCCTACCGGCATCTGGCGTCAGGCTGCTGGCAATCGTCGCCGCCCTGATGATCCTCGGGCCGCTGATCTGGGCCTCGTTCACGCGGCGGCGGCTGAAAATCGGCCGTTTCGAGTTGCACGCGCCATCGCCCAGGCTGCTGGCCGTCATGGTTTTCGGATCCGGGCTTTGGATGTCCCTGTCAGCCCTGCTGCCCCCCGTCAGCCCGATTGCGGCAATTTACCCATCCGCGTCGGCAGGCACCTGGCGGGGGTGCGATGCTATCGGGCAAAACGGCGCTGCTCGTTTTCTGCCCTGACAAAGATGGGCCATTCCGTATCTTCATACGCGATTGTTCAGAGTATAGGATGCAAAGGGACAGTTAGGCAGGTACCCTCATGATCGTCAGCCCACCCCTGCACAAGGACGGCACTGCGACCGTTGGCGATGCGCTGCTGCAGACCGTGCGGTTCGATATCATCCGCGGGCAATTGCTGCCAAACCAACGGCTGCGGCTGGAGAAGATGCGCGAAGCCTATGGTGCCAGCGTCACCACCCTGCGCGAAATGCTGAACCGGCTGGTCGCCGAAGGCTTTGTCGTGGCCGAAGGGCAGCGGGGTTTCGAGGTGGCCGCGATCAGCATGGCCGAGCTGCGTGAGTTGGCCGAAATGCGGACCATGCTGGAATGCCATGCGCTGGACAGGTCGATCTCGCTTGGCTCACTGGAATGGGAGGCTGGCGTCGTCTCAGCCCATCACATGCTGCACTCGGTCGAAAACGGGTTGATCGGCGGCGAGACAAGCGCGGTCGAGACATGGGTGCAATACGACTGGAATTTCCACAGCGCCACCGTTGCGGCCTGCGATATGCCGGCGCTGATCGCCACGCATACCAACATCTTTGGGCGCTATATCCGCTATCACCTGCTGGCGTTGGATTTTCGCGGCGCGGCGGTGGCCAGGGATCACGAAAAGCTGCGTGATCTGGTCATATCGCGGCAAATTGATCCTGCCGTCACCCTGCTAAAGGCGCATATCCGCGCCGGAATGGATCACATCATCGCCTCGGGCAAAATCCCGGCCTAAGCGGCGGCGCGATCCGCCACCATGTCACGCAGCAACTGCACGGCATAGCCGTAGCCCCTTGCGCCGGTGCCCGCCATCACCGCGGTCGCAACGGGCGATACCAGCGAGCGGTGATAGATCGGTTCGCGCTTGTGGACATTGCTGATGTGAAACTCGATCAGCGGATGGGGATACATCTTCAGCGCGTCCATCACCGGGACCGAGGTAAAGGTCAGCCCGGCCGGGTTGATCAACAGTGCCGAGCTGTCATCAATTGCCTCGTGAATCCAGTCGATCAGCTGAAACTCGGCATTGGTCTGGCGAAAGACCAGCGCTGTATCGCCGGCGGCCTCGCGGCAGATCTGTTCCACCTGAGCCAGCGTCGTATGGCCATAGATCTCGGGCTCTCGCAGGCCAAGGCGGTTGAGGTTGGGGCCGTTCAGGACATGGATCGGTTTGGTCATGGTTTCGCTCATCCGTTATAGCCGAACTGCCGGGGCAGCCACAAAGACAGGTCGGGCAGCATGGTGATCAGCAGCAGCGCCACCAGTAACGCGGCCAGGAAAGGCAGGATCTCGCGCACGATGCGGCGCAATGGGCTGCCCGAGATATTGCTCATCACGAACAGCAACAACCCATAGGGCGGGGTGATCAGCCCCAGCATGACGTTGACCACGCAAACGACGCCGAAATGCACCAGATCAACGCCCAGGGCATTGGCGGTCGGGATCAGTACCGGCACGATGATCAGCAGGATCGTGGTACCCTCGAGCAGGCAGCCCAGCACCAGCAAAAGCAGGTTCACGAGCAGCAGAAAGGCCAGCGGCGACAGGTCAAAGCCGGTCAGCCAGGCGCTGAGCGTTGCGGGGATGTTTTCGACCGTGACGACATAGTTGAACACCATCGCACCGGCGATCAGCATCCCGATCGAGGCGGTCGTTCTGGCGCTGGACAGCAGTGACGCATAAGCCGAGGCCGGGCTGATGCTGCGGTAGAGCAGGGCCGAGATCAGCAGGGCGTAAAGCGCGGCGATGGCGGCGGCCTCGGTCGGTGTGGTGGCGCCGCCATAGATGCCGCCCAGCAGCACGACCGGCATCATCAGCGCGGGAAAGGCATCCAAGGTGATCCGGGGCAATTCGCGCATCGGCACGGGCGCCTCTACCGGGAAATTCCGGCGGCGTGCCGAGACGACGACGATCAGCGCCTGCACCAGCCCCATCAACAGGCCCGGCACGACGCCCGCCAGAAAAAGGTAACCAATCGAGGCATCGGACACGAGCGCATAGATCACCATCGGGATCGAAGGCGGGATGATCGGTCCGATCACCGAGGTCGAGGCCGTCAGCGCGGCGGCAAAGGCGGGTGGGTATTTGCCGCCCTCGGTCATCATCTTCTGCATCAGCTTGCCCGCGCCTGCCGCATCGGCAATCGCCGACCCCGACATGCCGGCGAAAACGATGCTTTGGACCACATTGACCAGCGCCAGTCCGCCGGGGAAACGCCCGACAAAGGCGTTGCAAAAGGTCAGCAGCCGCAGCGTCATGCTGCCAGCATTCATCAGTTCCGCCGCCACGATGAATAGCGGCACCGCAAGCAGGATATAGCTTGAGAACATGCCGTTCAGCAGTTGCTCGGCCGCGGTGCCCATATCCAGCCCGGCCAGCATCAGATACAGGATCGACGAGGCAATCATCGCGTGCCCGATGGGCAGCCCGATGATGCACAGCAGAACGATGGACAGGATCGACAGCGTAAAGGGGTCGGTCAGGCTCATGTCTGCCCGTCCCCGCGCTGAATGTCGTCGCTCGCGCCCGCCCCGCGCAGCGTTCTGACGAAAATCCAGGCATAGCGGATCAGCACGGCAACCGCGAAAATGATATAGATCGAGTAGAGCCAGTCGTAGCGGATATCCAGATAGGACGATTTCTGGATCTTCATGAAGGTCACGTAATCCCAGACCGCTGGCAGAGAATAACCGTAAAGAAACAGCAGGGCGGCCGCGGCCAGCAGGGTCATGACCCGCCGCGCCTTGGGTCCGACCGATCCATAGATCACGTCAAAGCGGATCTCATCGCGCTCGCGCAGCACGAAGGCCGCGCCCCACAGCACCACCCACAGCCACATGGTGATGGTCAGTTCGCTGGCCCCGCCGACCGGCAGGTTGAACAGATAGCGCGACGCGATCTGCACGATGAATGCCCCGAACATCACCACCAGCATCCCGACGGCAATGTTTTCTGCGCGACGATGCAGCCACGCCCCGATCCTGCTCAGCTTGTCCACCTGCCCTGCCCTCCGCGAGGTGTCGCGCCCGCCGCTCGGGCGGACGCGACCTGATCTTACATCGCGTTGATGCGGTCCAGCATGCCCTCGGGCCAGTCAGCCGAGATCTCATTATCCAGATACATCTGCTGCGCGTGGGTGCGGAAGGCATCCACATCCGGGGTATAAATCTTCAGCCCCTGTTCCTCGAAGAAGGCCGAAAGTTCTTCTTCGCGTTTCAGATGTTCTGCCTGACTCCAGTTGATGGCCTCGTCAGCGGCAGCCTGAAAGGCCTCGCGCTGCGCGTCATCCATACCGTCCCAGACCTCTTTCGAGATCACCAGCAGGTCATAGCCGACCAGATGCGAGGTCATCGCGATCTGCGACATCACCTCGTAGAACTTCATGTTCTCGACATTGGGCAAAGGGTTGTCCTGCCCGTCGATGGCCCCTGTCTGCAGTCCGGTATAAACCTCGGCATAGGCCATCGGCGTCGGGTTGGCCCCCAGCGACTGACCCAGGAACTGCCACGCATCGCCGCCGGGCATGCGCAGTTTGACGCCTGACATATCCTCGGGCGTGCTGATTTCCTTGTCGATGTTCAGCCCTACCTGACGGGTGCCGAAATAGGTCGGGCCAAGGATGTGGATGCCCAGTTGATCCTCGGCCATGGCCTTCATCTCGGCACCGGCGTCGCTGTCAAAGAAGGCGCGCAGATGATCGGCGTCGCGGAACAGATAGGCTGAGGTCAGGATCGAAAAAGCCGGAATCTGCGATGCGATATCCTGCGGCGCGACATTGCCCATTTCCAGATTGCCGCGCTGGATGGCGATGATCTCGGTCGTCTGCTTGAACAGCGTGCCGCCGTAATACAGCTCTAGCTCGAAATTATCTGCGACCGCTTCGGCCAACTGTTTCATCATGTCGGCGCGGATGTCCTGCTCGGAAAACACCGCCGAAAACCGCAATTTTTGGCTGTCTTGCGCCAAGGCCGGCATCGCCACGGACAAAGCCAGAGCCCCCGAGGCCATCAGCCCCAGAACCTTACGTCGATTGAACATTCGTCTTCCTCCCTGTCGAATGGTCATTTTTATTCATCAGGTCTAGCACAGATCACGCAAAGAATGGCGTATAATTTATATTTCATAGGCTATTTTTTTGTTCATAGGTCATTTGATTTTGCTTTGATCGGTCCGCTCAATGATCAACTCGTGCGGCTGATCCAGGAAATATCGGTCGCGCAAACCGCGTCCGGCGCAGCAACTTGAAACCGCCCCGCTGGCCTGTTCTCTGTGTTCATTGCTGGCCTGCCACGCGCGCAACTCGCGATATCCTTGGGCCTTGTCGCTGGCAGCCGATCCTTGATGGCCCGCCGCGCATCCGCCTGCGGACGCTGTCTATTCGTCCTGTGGATCCGGGACAGCATGGCGTCGGCGGTCTTCGTCTCTCAGGCGCGTCTTTTTTAGCCCGCCATGGCTTTCAAGCACGGCATAAGCGATGGTTGAAAGCTTGCTGTTCACCTCTTTCAGCGCGGCAATCAGTTCCAGATGCTGGTTGCTTGAACTGAGGCTGGTCAAGTTGCCGGTGCTGACCCGCTGCAAGTGCTTGCGGCGGCTTTTCTCTTCCAGTTTGGACACACTCTGCTTGTGCAGAACCAAACGGCGCGCGGCCGAGTAATCGCCCGTCCATGTTACCTTTTGGGCCAGGATCAGCGCCTTGCGGACTTCTTCGGCGAGTGTCGCAATTTCTGCGTCACCTTCGGACGAAAAGGCGAATTCGCCGTTCAGCTGTTCCTGACGGATCTCCAAGTATTTGTCCGCGAGGATATCTGCACAACGCTCGATCCGGATGGCAAAATCGACGATATTGCGGACCTCTGTCGACGCATCCTCCGGAAGTTGCGGCAGATCCGCGAATGCCAGCCTGATATCCGACAAGGCGCGATTCATCTGCCGCTCTGACGACGTGACAAGGGCGACCTCGGGGCTGGCTGCAGTTACCTGCTCGAACATGCCTGTCAGGATCGACAGCATCTGGTTGAGGCCACCTTTCAGCGCCGTCACAATGATTTCCGGGTCGCTTTCCCCGCCCGGGATCGTGACCACGCCGGAAACCTGGCCGGAACGATCAGAATTCTGCGGTCTGCGCGCCATGTACCGGGCAATCGGCGCAAGCCACAGCAGGATGAAATTGAACCCGATATGGCCCAGCAGTATCGCGGTTTCCGCATCAGGCAAGTGTTGCGCCACAAGCTCGTCCGATATGACAAGTCCGGCCAAAAGCAACGCTGCCAGCCCGCAGCGCAGAACAGCGATGATCCGCGCCAGATGCATCGCATCCGCCGTTTCATTGCGCAGCAGCCATAGGGGCAACAGGGCGCTGCCGATGTTGCAGCCCAGCACAAAGCCAAGGCCGGTCAACGGCCCCAGACCTGCATGTGCGGCGATAAACAGGCCCGTCAGGATCGCGGCAAGGCTGGAATGCATCAGCAATGTCAGGGCTATCCCGATGATCGCAGCGGTGATCGGGTCGCCTTGCAGCACCGACATCAACGGGCTTTCTTCCGACAGCGCCTGCAGGGGCTCTACCGCGTCTCGGATCACGCCGAGCGACATGAAGATCAGGCCCAGACCAAGGATCACCCGGCCCAGATTTTTCCGCCGGGCCTCGCGCGAATTAAGATAGAGCCAGCCGCCGGTCAGAATGGCGAAGGGCCCAAGCGCCGCAACCGGCAATGTCAGGAAGCGGACGGCCAGGGCAGAGCCGAAATCGGCCCCTATCGCCAGCAAAGCTGCCGAAACCAGTGGGATTGCGTTACTGCCGACCATGCCCGCGGCCATAAGCATGACGACCGTCGCGCCCTGCATGGCAAAGCCCAATGCCGCACCCTTTGCCAGCAGTGGCAAGGTCGCCGAGGCCTCGCCCAGGCTTTGCCGGATTTGGTTGCTCCACAATCGCTCGATCCCGATGCGCATGAAACGCACGGCAAACAGCAGCAGAGTCGCGCCGCTGAGAAGATGAACCAGAAAGGAAATGATCGCCATTGCAGCAGGGTCCCAGCCACGCGCCCAAGCAATGCTTGGCAGTATCAGATCGGCCAACCTGCCCTGCGTCGCAGTCCTGGCGGCTTGACCACGCGCAGCCAGAAGATGACTGTCATTATTTACCGGCAGGTAAGAGTTGCCGTCAAGGATTGCGGCGACGCCACCCGTGGCGCGACGGATCAATTTTCCGGGCGCATGATCCTGTGGGTCACAGGGCACCAAGCCTATTCTGTCAATCGTGAAGACAGACCCGTGCCATTGGACAAGGCTGCTTGCCAGTGTTCGGACGTTGCGCCAAATCTTCATGCAGGATGCGCTGCCAATCGCGAGAGAAGTTCGTGCTGAGACCCTCCATCGTGGTAATTGTGGACGCTGGCTGGGAAACGTCGCCCTCGGTCAACCGCTCAATTTCAGTTCGCCAGATCTCGGTCGACGCGTCCTGAACCGCAATCGCGCCAAGCGACAAATGGTCTTTGAGGCCATCAACATCGCTGGTCAGCAATGCCCGGCCCGCCGCAAGCGCCTCTATCGCGACCAGGCCATAGGCTTCCCAACGTGACGGCATGGCAACTGCATCGACAGCGCCCATCGCCTCGATCGGAGCAACGAGGCCGAAAAAGGCAATACGCGGATCGCCCGAGGCGAGGTTTCTTAGCCGCTGTTCCTCCGCCCCTTCGCCAAAGATGTGCAGCGCGATATCGGGGTTGGTTGTCTGCCGGAATGCCGTGATCAAGGTGTCAAAGCCCTTCTGTCGCTCTAGCCGGCCAACAGCGCCGATCACGCGGATTGGCCCGATGGGGCGATCGAGGTCCAGAAACGCCGACAGATCGACGCAGGACTGAATGACGGACAGCCTGGCCGCAGGGACGGCACCGCTGCTGACAAGCCAGTTCCCCTGCGCCCTGCTGACCGCCACCACGCGGTCGAACAGGCGGTAGGCGATGCGCAGCAAGACGGCGAACCGGCGTTCATGCGTCACGTTATGGGCCACGAAGTTTTCGGTATAGCTGTGTTCGACATGGACCAGCCGCGCATGTGGGTTCATTAGTTTCAGCGCCGCCAACACAGGCAAGGATCGCCAGCTGATCGCCAGATGGGACACAATCACATCAGCCTTGATCCGCCCCAACGACAGGCGACCGCGATCAACGCATTGCAAGCTGTGCTGGGCAAACTCGGCCATAGCGGGTGCCGTGATGATGTGGTCCACGACCCGCATCACGCCGCCGGCAGTCGTGTCATCGACAAGGTGAACGACGCTTGGCAGGCCCATCAGGTTCTTCCTGCGGTCCGGGCGCGCTGGGCGAACATCATGACAGTTTGCAGCGCCCGCTTGCCAAAGGCGAACAGCGCGGCCGAGGCACCAAGCGTCACAATCGATTTGATCGGCTCCTCAAACAGCGGCAGACGCGATTCTGCCAGCCATGCCTTGGTCAGTTCAATGGCGCGCCCGCCGTCCAGATCGCTGATCGCGCGGCGGCTGAGATAACGCAATTGATAGGCACGCGCAGCAGGTGCATTGACCTCAAAGAAGGCCGGATTCAGCGGGGTCTGCTTCTGGACCATTCTTTCCCATGCAGCCAATTGCCGGTCGGTGGCGGCTGACAGGCCGCCTGTGCTGATGCGATATTGCGTGAGCAGACCGGGAATACCTTCAAAGACCCAATTGGTCGTCAGCGCGATGCGCATCCAGCACTCGATGTCTTCGGATTGGCGAAAGGTTTCGTCGAAATACCAATGGCGCGTGGGCTCTTGCCGGTGGTGATAGGCAATCTCTTCCAGCACCTCGCGCCGGATCATCGTGGCAGAGCCGTTGCCGATGGGATTGCGCTTGAAGATGTTGACCTCGGTGATGCCGGTCAGTTGCGGGCGCTGCGCCTGTCCGGTCAGGTTGCCGTCGTCATCGATCAGGGCCGAGCCTGAAAAGCTGATCCCGACCTCGGGCCTTGCCTCGAAATGCACCACATGCCGGGCAAGCTTTTCCGGAACCCACAGGTCGTCGGCATCGCAAAAGCCAATGATGTCGCCGCGTGCGGCCGCGATGCCTGTGTTGCGCGCACCGGCAAGGCCGCGATTGGCCTGACGGATCACGCGCACGCGCGGATCACCGCTGAAACCGGTCGCGATCCGGTTGGTCGCATCGGTCGAGCCGTCATCCACGATGATGATCTCGAACTTCTGATAGGTCTGCTCCAGCAGCGCGTTCAGCGTGCATGTCAGGGTGGCTTCGACGTTGAATGCGGGGACGATGATAGAGGCGAGTGTCATGGCAGGTTCCTTCGGTTGGATCACGAGAAGAGGATGCGGTTCAGGCGACGCGGCAGCAGCGTCGCGCTGACGGCCCCTGCCAGCGTCAAGGCGCCGCGATTGAATGGTGCGAAAAAGCCGCGCGGGCTGTAGGCCACGCCGTAAACCGCGTGACGCAATGCCTGAATTCGCGGCGCGCCTGTGCGCAGTGCGCGGCGGGCAAGATAGCGGTGATGAACGGCGTGGCTGCTTCTGCTGGGCGTGACGCCGAAACGCGCGGCTGTTTCAAGCGCGCGTTCGCGGCCCGACAGCATCGCAGCCAGATTTGCCGACAAGCCGCTGACGCTGGTGCGGTACCAGGTTTGCAAGGACGGCACGCCGATGATCCTTGCGCCGCGACCGATCAGACGGATCAGCAGTTCAAGGTCTTCGTTATGCACCATCGTCACATCAAAGCCGCCAGATCCGACAAAAGCATCGCGGCGCAAGGTGATGTTTGACATGGTGCAGACCGGGTTTTCGCCCAGCAGCCGGTCAATGGTCAGATCCCCGGCTGGAACAGTCGAATACACGGTGCAATCGCTTGGGCATTTATCGAAAAAGCCGATCTGGCCAAACGCGCCGTCAACCTGCTGATCCGCAAAGATCGTGGCAAGTTCGGCCAGCTTTTGCGGGGTCCAGAGGTCATCTGCATCGCAGAACGCGACCAGATCGCCCCGCGCCAGGGTCAGCGCGCCAAAGTTGCGGGCGGCACTGGGGCCCTTTGCCTTGTTCAGGATCAGCCCGATCCTCGCGTCCTGCGTCGCAGCCGCAGCAATGACGTCGCGGGTCAGATCGGTCGATCCGTCATCGACGCAGATCAGTTCCCAATCGCATTCGGTTTGCGCCTGGATACTGGCGATGGTGCTGTCGATGGTGACCTGCGCATTGTAGCAGGGCATGATGATCGAGAATCTGGGCATGGATCAGGCCTTTCTGAGTGTGGGGCCAAAGGCCATCAAGACTGCGGGAAGCGACGGGATGACCATGACGACCGTCGCGACGATGGCGTAGCCCGTGGCGACGGCATGCAGGCCATAGGGTGCCATCAGGGCGGTGTTCAGCATCAGCGCCGCTGTCATGGCCAGAGTGGTCCAGAATTCCTGATGGGCGTGACCGGATGCGCGCAGCCATCCCGCGGCTGCGGACCACAGCGTCGTGGGGATCGCCACCAGACACAGCAGCGAGACGATCTCGGCGATGCCGTCCCAGCCGTCGCCGAACAGGATCGGGACGTAATACGGCGCCATCAGTGCCTGCATGACCACGATGGGCGTAATCAGGCCCAGCGCCATGACAATGCTCTGACGCAGCGCCAGCACCTTGTCCGAACTGCTGCACAGATGCGGGAACAGAACGGTCGAGAAGGCAACCGTGAACGAATTGGCAAGACCCAGACCGGCATTGAACGCCATGAAATACAGGCCAAGGGTTTCGGCACCCATCAGCGACCCGATGATCAGCTTGTCAGCCTGCAGGCGCATGGCCTTTGTCAGCTCGACCCCAAGAACGGCCCAGCCAAACCCGATGAACGGGCGCAGCGGGGCGCGACCATTGCTGAGGTCCAACCGCCAGGGATGCAGCCTGCGCATGGCGACAAGCCAGAACGGCGCAGTCAGCAGGCGCGGCAGGATCAGGGCCAGCGACGAGGGCCAGACAAGGGCCAGAACGGCCGACATCATGTTGGCGCCGACGACCTGCGCACCAGAGATCGCCGCCGTCTGCCGCAGTTTTCCGGCGCGCATCGCCAGCGCCGTTTGTACCAGACCGGCGGGCATGAACAGGTATTCGCCTGCCAGCAACACGATCAGGATCAACAACTCGACGCTGGCGCCGGTGGCATAGAGCGCAAGGCCGATCCCGGTTTGCGCGATGAACAGGCCCAGGCACCAGATCCAGAAAATTCGATGCGCGGTGGCGCAGGTCTGCGGCAGCTCTGCCTCGGGCGCAGAGATGATCTTTTGGCCCACCCCGTTCTCGGTCAGCGATTTCAGGATGTCGGCTGCGGCAAGGGCTGCGGCGG
Source organism: Paracoccus tegillarcae (assembly GCF_002847305.1). NCBI lineage: Bacteria > Pseudomonadati > Pseudomonadota > Alphaproteobacteria > Rhodobacterales > Paracoccaceae > Paracoccus > Paracoccus tegillarcae. The sequence continues at coordinate 1,282,915 of NZ_CP025408.1, forward strand.
CGACGCCGATCTGCGACAGCTCCAGCGACCGGGCAACCGATATCACCACCAGCAAACGCGATGCCTTGGCAGCAATTTCTGAGGCGCCATAAGCGAAAAGATTTTGCGCGATCTTCGAGGGTGCAAAGCGCAGGGTCATGGTGAAAGGTCCAGTTTTTCAGGTTGGACCATTCATAGCGAAGGCAGATCACTGCGTCGTGGACGTCACCGGACAGGCGCAAGGGGCAACCGGGTTGTCTTATATACGAATGGACAGGGCAGCATCTTCCGATGCTCACTCGACTGGGTGGCGCGAAACGAATATGGTCCGCACAACCGCAAATAAACAACGAGCGTTTTAAATGGCAGACCGTATAAGATATGGATCAACCATTCTTGCCACATTGCTGGTTGCAAACTGCGCATCCTTCGACACCCCCGATAATCTGGAGCCCGTTGAAAAAGGCGGCGGTTATCAAGCCCAATACCGGAATCCCGCCGTATCCCGCAGCAAGGCGGATTCGTTGACCTCGGCTGTGCTTAATGCGCAGGAATGTCGCGAGCCGCGCGGCGGGGATGCAGGCAAGGGCTCTGGCCTTGCCGCGGTTTCGCTGCGTGGCGAACGCCTGACCCGAAATGATCTGGTCGATGTGCGGGTCAGCGATGATGACACGTTCAGCGGTGATTTCGTCGTGTCGCGCGACGGCACCATCAAGCTGCCTTTCCTTGACCCGATCCGCGCCGAGGGCAGGTCGACCGACCAGATCGAAGATGAAATAGCATCGCAGCTGATCGCCGGTGATTTCTATAAATCAAATCCGCGCATTTCAGTGCGTGTGGCGGATTTTGCCTCGGTCAGCGTCGGCGTCGCCGGGGCGGTATTCGAAGCGCGCTCTGTCGAGATTGGCGGGGTCGAGGGCGATCGCGTGGATGATCGTCGGCAAGGCGCGTTGGGCGCCTCGACCGAGGGGCGGAACCTTTCGGCGGCGCTTCGCGCGGCGGGCGGCGTGCGGCCCGATGCGGATATCTCGGCAGTCGAGGTCCGGCGGGCTGGCCAGTTTTACACCGTGGACATGCGCGGCGTGTTCGAGGGCGTCAATGCCGTCGACATCATGCTGCTGACCGGCGATGAAGTGACGGTCCCCACCCGCGGCTGTTTCCAGGAAGACCTGATGCGGCCCAGCCCGATCAGCCCGCCAGGCATTTCGCTGTTCCTGTCGAACCTGACGCAACCTGCCTCGGGCAACGCGGTGTCAGCCGTTGGCCGTGATGTGCGCGAAATTCCCTACGGCACACGATATTTGCAAGCGGTGATAAACACAAACTGCGTCGGAGGCGCTCGCGGGACCAGCGCCAACCGATCGTCGGTTCTGTTCTCACGCAACCCGGCAACGGGTGTCTCGGTCGTCATCGAACGAAGCATCGAAGATTTGCTGCGCCGCGCAGATCGCGACGATTACGACCCCTACCTGCTGCCCGGAGATTCGATTGCCTGTTACGACAGCACCGTGACGAATATCGGGGAAGTTGCCGGCCTGCTCGGCGTTCTGGGCATCTGATCATCGACCTGCGGCCGATCGCAGATCATCCAACGCGGATTGCCTATTCAGATATCAGCAGAGGCCGCGTCTCTGCCCAGATCCCGGGCAGGCGCGCGGCAGCGTCAGACGCGGCTTCGGCATCCGAACGCTTCGCGGCTACTTCAACGGCAATCAGTCCGGCGCGCAACTTTGCCGCGCCAATCGTCGCAGCCGCACCGGCGACGCGATGGGCCTTGTTGGCGATCTGGTCCAGCGAATGGTCCGGCAGGCGTTGCATGAAGTCGATGGCTTCATCCACCTCGGCGCAGAACTTGTCCAGTACCGAGCGAACCGCATCAGGCGACAGCGTTTCGCGCAACTCGCGCAGGTGCTGCGGATCAATTGCATCAGACAGGGCAAGTTTAACCGAGGGGTGCTGCGTCGTGCTGCAAAGGTGATCGGCCAGAATATCGGACATGGCATCGCGCGACAGCGGCTTGGTCAGAATCGCGTTCATGCCGTCGGATATGAACGCCTGCCGTTCCTCGGCCATCACATTCGCCGTCAGCGCAATGATCGGTGCACCGGCAGATGCCCCACCCGACGCCCTGATCGCGCGTGTCGCGGTTCTGCCGTCCATGACAGGCATACTGATGTCCATGAAAATCAGATCGAACCGCTGATCCTGCGCCAGCGCGACCGCGATCTTGCCGTTATGCGCCACACGGACGGTGTGACCCATCGCTGTCAGCATCTCGCGGGCGACGACACGGTTAATCTCATTGTCCTCCACCAGCAGAATGCTGCCGCGGATCGCAGGTGCCCGCCGATCCGTCTTGCGCCTGTTTCGGGTGGCGGCCTTCACCGGGTTGATCGGAAAGCGAATACCAAACGTGCTGCCCTTGCCGACTTCGCTGGCAACCTCGATGCTGCCGCCCAGCGCCTTCACGAAACGCTGCGCGATCCCAAGGCCCAGACCGGTCCCGCCGACGTTTCGGTCATAGGATGAATCGCCGGTCATGAAGTCATCAAAGATCTGCGCTTGCAGCGACTCGTCCATGCCAATGCCGGTATCGCTGATGGTGATCTGAATATCAGGCGCGTCGTTGGGATCGCCGACGACTTCGAGCTGAACCGAGATCTGGCCGTCGCGGGTAAATTTCACCGCATTGCCGATCACGTTCATCAGGATATGCTGAATCCGTTCCTTGTCGGCATAGATCCATTCCACGACTGGCCCCGACCAACCCCATGTCAGCGTGGTATTATGCGCCGCCACCGCGCCGCTTTGGTTATCAACGATATCCTGCAAGAGCGAACTGAGGTTCATCACAACCGGCCGAAGTTTCAGCTTGCCGGCATCATATTTGGTGATGTCCAGGACGTCCGAGATATGGCTCATCAGCAGCTTGCCGGATGTCTCCATATTCTTGATGTAGCGGCTTTGGCGGGCGCTTGGATGACTGTCCTGCAACAGCGAAAGATTGCCCAGCAGACCATTCAGAGGGGTGCGGATTTCGTGGCTCATCGTGGCCAGAAAATCCGTCTTGGCCTTTTCGCCTGCCAGTGCCCTGTCACGGGCCTCGACCAATTGCTTTTCCGCCGCGACCCGGTGCGAGATGTCGCGCAGAAATGAAACGAAAATCTCGCCCTCTGCGGTATCGGCCGATTGGACGGCAAATTCGACCGGAAACACCTCGCCAGAGGCGCGCTTGGCCTCCAGCTTGATGCGCCCCTTGCCGACCACACGTTTCTCACCGCCCTGCCGCATCCGCGCAAGGCCTGCCTCATGCGCCTCGCGGTGATGGTCAGGCACGATCAGTTCGCCCAGTTGACCGCCGATGGCGTGCTGTGCGCTGTAGCCGAACATCTGCTCGGCGGCGACGTTGAAATCCAGGATAACCCCGTCAATGTCGCAAACGATCACGGCATCCAGTGCGGTGCTGGTCACGACGTTCATGCGTTTGCTTGCCTGTATCGTCTCTTGACGGCGCCGCACGTTCTGGCGGTTCAGATAGCCCAGATAGACGGTGAACAGGATCAGCGCGACGATCAGCAGCGTCACGCCAATCGCCATCTGCAGCAGCGTGATATAGACGTTTTCACGTCGCATATCCGATTCCGTGGCAAAATAGCTTAGCCCCGAGGTCGACAGCCTTCGCACATTGCTGCGCACCTTGCCTGCCTCTTGCGCCAAGGTGGGCAAGGCAGCTTGCAGCGTCGGATCGTCGGCGTCGATCTTGTCGACGCAGCCATCCAGAAACCCCCGAAGCGCTTTCAAATTATACGAAAATTCAGGAATGGCCCGCACCGGCGCGTAAATCGACGCCTGTTGCAAGGTTGTCATCCGACTGTAGAAGATGTCGAAATCGCGCCGCAAATCGTCCAAGTTCGGAACGGCGGCGCGGGTCGCGTTTTCAATCGCGATTTCCAACTCTAGAAATTCGACCTCGGTCTGCGACAGGGTCCATTGAACATTGTCCGAACTGGCCGAGTTCAGCAGCCGCAAGTCGCGCGCCACATTGCCAGACAGAAAGGCGATGGTCACCAAGCTGAGGACGGCCATGAGGATCCCAAGGATCAGCCGCGAGGGAAAGCCGCTTTCTGTTTGATCGGCCAAACCTGTATTCCTGACATCAGAGGCTTGTGGACAGGCGTAGAGATGCGGCGGGTCGTCAGTCAACCGCTTCGATACGATCCATCTGCCAAATGCTGCGAGAATAGATCACTTCGGTCCGATAATCGGCGTCGGCATCATAGGGATAGATGATCCACAACGGTCCCTTGTCGCGCAGTGACATGGTATCGCCGTTCTGGCGGTATGCCACGATCGGTCCGCCCTCGACCGCGTCGGTCATGGGGATCTCGATCTCGTAATCGTTGATCGCCGTCGCGCGCAGCGTCTCTCCGGTGATGCCAAGCGCCTCGACCAATGCGGCAAGCGACACACCTTCAAAGGTTTGCATGCCTTCGGTCCAGATCGTCGATGTCTCGATGGTGGTCGTATCCATCGCTTCGAGCATGTCCAGATCAAGCTGGGCCGTGCCGTCGACATTCGTCGTCTCGACATTGCCCGAGACGGTCAACATGACCTCACCCGTCGGCGCGGCAAGATCTGACGCAATTGCGGGCAAGCCGGTTGCGCCAGTCATGGCAATCACGGCCAAAGCTCCGAAAAGTCTACGCGACATGGTGATATCCTTTTCAAGTCACCCAAGCTATCGCATGAACGCCGCGAACCGCTCAACTGGGCAGAGGGATAGCGACCTACCCGTTCGGATAGGTCGCCATGTTTCAAGCCACCCGGCGCATCGGGGCGGCGCGTTCCCTCAGGAAATACCGCAATTCCCCCTCAAGCTCTGGCCGGTCCAGCGCGAAGGCGGCGGTTGCCTGCACAAACCCCTGGATCGAGCCGCAATCGAACCGTTCACCTTCGAACCGGAAGCCGGAAATGCCTGCCGTCTGCACATCGGCATTGATCGCATCGGTCAATTGCAACTCGCCCCCGGCGCCTGGTCCCAGATTGGCAAGACGGGCAAAGATCGACGGTTCCAGAATGTAACGGCCAATGACCGCATCGGTCGACGGGGCCAGTTCCGGGCGCGGCTTTTCAACCATCCCCTTGGCGCGCAGCAAGCGACCATCCTGACTGGCCACGTCAAGCACGCCATAGGACGAGGTCTTCTTCAGCGGCACGTCCATCGTTGCGACCATATGCCCGCGGTTTCTGGCATGTGCATCGACCATCTGGGCCAATGCCCCGCGCTTTGAGCGGATCACATCATCGGGCAGCAGCACGGCAAAGGGTTCATCCCCGACAAGCCGCTGCGCAAGTCGGACGGCATGGCCCAACCCCAGCGGATTGCTCTGGCGCACAAAGGACAGCGCCCCTTCGGGCATGCGGGTCGGTTCCAGCGCGGCCAATGCATCGGCTTTGCCGGCGCGTGCCAGCCGCTGTTCAAGGGCTGCGGCGGTGTCGAAGTAATCCTCCAGCGCGCCCTTGCCGACGGCGGTGACAAAGATGAACTCTTCAATTCCGGCCTCGCGGGCCTCATCGACGGCGTATTGGATCAGCGGGCGATCAACGAGCGGCAGCATCTCTTTCGGGATCGATTTGGTCGCAGGAAGAAAGCGGGTGCCCATGCCGGCGACGGGGAAAACGGCCTTGCGGATATGTGTCATTGGTCGTGTCCTTTCAGGTTAAAAGTCGCGTTCAGTAGGCGCCATCGCTGGAAACCACGGCGCGGAAGGTCATGCAGATCAGGGCCAGATCAAGCAGCAGGGTGCGCGATGCGGCATAGCTGAGATCCATCTCGACCATCTGGTCGAAGCCGATCTTGGCGCGGCCCGAGACCTGCCAGACGCCCGTGATGCCCGGCTTGACCGCCAAACGTCCCAAGGCGCGTTCCGGATAAAGGGCAACCTCGCGCGGCAAAGCAGGGCGCGGGCCGACAATCGCCATTTCGCCGCGCAAGACGTTCAGGATCTGCGGCAGCTCATCGATCGAAAAGCGACGGATAAATCGGCCGACGCGCGTGACCCGCGGGTCGTTGCAGGATTTGAAGCAAACACCTTCGCGGTCAGACGCACCGGCGATGGAGGCAAGCTGCGCCTCGGCATCCGCGCCCATCGATCGGAACTTGAGCATGCTGAAGGACTTGCCAGCTTGTCCGACGCGGCGTTGCCGGTAGAATACCGGACCGCGGCTGTCTGCCTTGATGGCCAGAGCGGTCAGCGCGAAGACTGGCATCAGCAGGACCAGCGCAGTGGCCGCAATGCCCACATCCAGCCCGCGCCGCACCATGTTGGACACCGGTATGCGCCTGGCGGCTTTTGCCCCGGCATGGGCGAGGAAGGTCGGATTGCCCGCAATATAGCGTTTGGCCAGGCGGCGCGGCTCTTGCGCCAGACGCCATGTCCATTCCATTTTTATCTTGCGCAGGATCTTGGGCGCACGCACCACCACCCCGGCAAGGAAATCTAGCAAGGCACCCACGGCCAGTGTCACCCTTGCATTCAACCGGTGTGCATTCTGGTGCAGCCACATCTCTTGCAGCGGCACGCCAAGGGCGACCAGCACGATGTCAGCGCCGCTTTCGTTGATATCCGCGATGACCGCTTCGGTATCGGAGGCCCCATCATAGCCGTCGCGCGTTCCGGCGATCCGCAAATGCGGTGTTTTGCGGATCAGGGCAGCGGCTGCCGCATCTGCCACGCCTGGCCGGCCGCCGAACAGATAGACTGACTTGCCGCGCCGAGCGGCCTCGGCCATCAAATCAGGAACAAGATCGGTGCCGTTCAGGTTCTCGGTCAAGCGCAGGCCAGTCATCCGGGCGGCCAGTTCAACGCCGATCCCGTCAGGCAGCAGCATGTCCGCATCGGCAACGGCGCGTGCATACTGCGGATCCTGGCGGCGGATGTTGCAGCAATGCGCGTTCATGAAAAATGCGCGGCGGCGTCCGGGTGCAAGCAGCGCGTCAATTGCCTGCTGCTTTGTTCCATCGACAAGGTATAGATCAAGCGCTGGAACGTATGTGTTTGAATGCGTAGGAACTTCGGCCGGCAAAAGCGTGGCGAAATCTTTGTTGAAGTCGGTATGTTTCATGGGGCGGCCTCGCTGGCTTGGGTTGCATTTCCCTAAAGCTGACGAAGGTTCGCGGTCCGCTCAACGGAGCGGACGGACAGGAAAACGGCACTTTGGTTCGCCGCACTGAGAATGTGGTTAATGCCGCTATCCGATCGGAGTGTGACCTATCCGAACGCCCCGAAAACGAAATGACAGTTGTGGTGCCATGTCGCAGTGCATGCATATATGTTTTGCGTTATAGTCTGATTGAAAAGGGAGTATGCGATGCGCGTATTGATTGCAGATGACCATGATTTGCTGCGTGACACGCTCGTTCTTTTTCTGGAGGCCAATGGCGATATCCAGACCAGTGCGGCTGCCGACCTGGCAGGGGCACATAGACTTATCGAACTTGAAGACCCATTCGATTTGATCCTGCTAGACCTAAATATGTCGGGCATGAATGGCTTGGACGGGCTGAAAACAACGCTAGAGATGAAGGGCGGCCAACGGGTCGCCCTTTTGTCGGGCGAAGCGACCCGGGAAATTGCCGAACGCGCGTTAGAGGCAGGCGCGGCAGGTTTTGTGCCCAAGACACTTGCAGCAAAATCCATGATCAACGCGGTCAAGTTCATGGCAATGGGCGAACAATATGCCCCCATCGATTTCATGACCGCCGTCGATGATGTTCCCGTCCATCCCTTGGCCGAGAAACTGACGTCGCGCGAATTGCAGGTTCTGAAAGGGCTGACAGAAGGCAAGGCCAATAAAGAGATCGCCCGTGATCTTGATATCACCGAGCCGACAATCAAGCTGCACATGAAGACGCTTTATCGCAAGCTTGACGCATCAAACCGCACCCAGGCGGCCTTGATTGCGCGCGAAGCGGGTCTTTTCTGAACTATTCGAAAGGATAGGCCCATGCGCAAAAGTTCCATAAGACAACCCCTGTGCGCAGGCGCGGGCAATTAAAAGAAACGATACATACAGGGCAAAGGAGCCACCGAATGAGTCTGCAAGACGCCGAGAATAAGATCAAAGCGCGTCAACGCCTCGGCAGACGAATTCCATTCCGCCGAATGCTGGTTGGTGGTCGCATCAGCGATCTGGGCCGCTTTCCCCGATACCTTGCCTTTTCGTTGCTGGGCGGCGCGCTGATCTGGGCGCCGATCTCGGGCTACCTGCGGACCGCGCCGCTGGTTTTCACCTCGCATACCTCATTGATCCTGCCGGGATCAGGCGCGTCGGCCTCGATGAACCTCAACGGGATCGGGCAGGCCACCTCTTATGCGAATTCGGCCTTTGCCAGCAATTCGGTCAGCCCAACAGAAACCTATAAGCGCCTGATCGGTGCCGACAGAATTCTGGAGGCGGCGGCCAGATCAATGGATATAAGCCGTGGGGAGTTCGGGAAACCGCGCATCAGTCTGGTGGACCAGACCAGCCTGATCAATCTGGAAATGACTGGTGGATCGCCCGAACTGGCGAAGGCGCGCGGCGATGCGCTGCTGGCCGCGTTCTTCAGCGAGCTGGACACCCTGCGTACCGACGAAAAGGACACCCGCGAAGACAGCGGCGTGGGTGCCATCGAGGGATACCGGAATTCCGTCGCTGCAACCCGCCGCGACATCGCGCAATTGCAGCAGGAAACCGGGCTGGTTTCCAGCGACCAGTACAATGCAATGGTCGAAGCAACGCGCGTGCTGGAAGGCCGGGTTCAGGACGTTGCTGCCACCCTCAGCGAACGGGACAAGAACGTGGTCGCGCTGGAGACGACACTGGGGATTCCTGCCGATGCCGCCGCAACGACGCTGAAGCTTTATGCCGACGCAGAATTTGCCGCGCTGAACAATGAACGTGGCGCTCAGGCCGCCTCATTGGCCGAAGCGCGCTCGTCCTTTGGCGAAGGCCATCCCAAGGTTGAAAGCGCACGCGCGGCGCATCTGGCCGCGTCGGCGGCGGCACTGGCGCGGGCGGCGCAGGTTACCGACCTGACCATACCGCAGCTTGAAAAACTGGACATTGCCCCGGCTGGCGCGCGGGCTGACCTGTTGGCGCAATTGGTCCGGATGGATGCGGAACGCGTCGGCATCGCTCAGCAACTGGAGACCCTGACCAACCGGTTGCAGGGTGAGTTGGGCCGTCAGCAAGACCTGTCAGCCGCCGCCGCCCAACTGCAAGATCTGCAACGCGATTTTTCGGTTGCAGAGGCTGTATTTGCCTCGGCCATCGCGCGCACCCAGTCGACCAGATCAGACGTTTACGCCTCTTATCCTCTGGTGCAGGTGCTGGAAAACCCGTCCTTGCCAGACGCGCCGACGTCGCCCAACCGCAAGTTGGCGATTGCCGCCGGCATTGCTGCGACCTTCATGATGCTGATGGGCCTTGTGCTGATCTGGATGCGCTCGGCGCTGATCGGCCGGCTGCTGAAAACCCCAGACGAACAAGCATGACCCCCGAAAACCCGGCAGAGCGCATCGTCTATAAGGCGATGGTCTACACATGGCCGCTTTATGGCATCGGTGCGCTTTATCTGGTCGGCCCCGTGCTTGCATGGTCACTTGGTGCGCTTGCCCTGATCTCACTTTACCTGGGCCCTGCCATGCGCCGCGATCTTCGCGCCACGGGCCCCGTACCGCCGCTGGTCTGGGTCTGGTTTCTAGGCATGTTCATCATGCTGATTGCCCTTTGGATCGGGCATCTTGATTGGGGTCTGGGCCTCAAGCAGACGATCAAGTCATCCATCGGATGGGCGAAAGGCTGGGCGCTGCTGGCGCTGTTTCCTTTGATCGGTGCCGTCCTGCCGATCAGGCGGGAAGTTCTGATCCGGGGGCAATGCGTCATCGGCGCGGGAACGCTGGTCCTGGCCCCGCTGATGCTGGCGGCACCGTATATCGGCTTGCCCGAGAAAATATTCACCTCGCCGCTGAAGGCGGTTGGCGGACCGGGGCCGGAATATTTCAGCGTATATTTCTTTACCTTCGATCCCGCGAGCTGGACCCCCAGATGGCAGTTCTATGCACCATGGTCGCCATTCGCGGCGCTGCTTGGGGTCGTGATGGTCGTGTTCGCGCTTGAGGAAAAGAACCGAAAATGGATGCTGGCCGGGCTGGGCGCGGGCATTCTGATGATCCTCGCCTCCAAATCCCGGATGGGCCTTGTCGGTCTGGTCGCCTGCACTGTCGCGCCAAGGATGATGCCGCTGATCTTGCGCGGATGGGCGTGGCAAAGCGTGGCCGCGCTGACCGCATCACTGGCCGTCTTCGGCACGGCGCTGGTGAGCATGGCAAAAGACGCCGTTGCAACCTTCAAGGGCGCCCGCGCCGACAGCACCCGGGTCCGCGAGACACTGCAGCGCATCGCCGGCGAGCGGTGGAGGAACGAAGCCGTCTGGTTCGGCCACGGCACGGTGCACCCCGGGTCCCACGCGGTCGAGTTCATGCCCATCGGCAGCCATCACACATGGTGGGGGCTGCTTTTCGTAAAGGGCGTTGTGGGGTTTGGCGCGCTGCTTGTGCCGATGGTCTGGCACGTATTGTTCAGCCTCATTGATGCCGCGCGCCACCAAAGGGGTCGGCTGCCCTTGGGCATTCTAATGACAATTGTCCTGCTTTCCTTTGGTGAAAACCTGGAGATCGAGGCATATATGTTATGGCCCGGACTCGTCCTGCTCGGCGTTCACCTGCGGGAAGTCGCGGATGACCACCTCAGATGGCCGCCTCAAGAGTAGATAACGATGGCAGCCATCAAAGCAAAAAATCCTGCGAACAAGACGATTCCTACAATAACCTGCGCAATTGCTCTGGCAGAGATACAGGTTATAGCGACCTGACCGGTGACGTCGGGCCAGCTGCTGGCCGACTTGTTTTGCGGCGCGCGCAGCGGATAGTCGCATGAGGGGCAGGCAAAAGCCTTGTCGGAAACGTTGGTTTCACATTCGGGGCATGAAAGCAGGGCCATATCAAAACTTCGGCTGCAAGATTGTAAATTCGACCCTTCGGTTCAGCTGGCGCCCCTCGGGGTTGTCATCGCCATCTGAAAGGGTGTTGGGTGCGACCGGCTCACTTTCGCCACGGGGCCTGGTCGTCATCCGGTCGAGCTTGATACCGCGCGCGGCAAGCCAGGTCCCGACCGAAACCGCAAGCCTGTCCGACAGCGCCATGTTGTAATCATCCGATCCCTTCGCATCGGTATGGGACACCTTCCATTCCCTTGACGGCCTTGCTGTCGCGACGCTGCTGCGCATGATCCTCTTGGTCTGTTGCCTCAGGTGACCTGATCGGGCGACGCGCGGCGATCCCAGACCTCTTGCTGCTCCTTTTTCACCATCGCCTCGGCACTGGCCGGACGAACGGTTCGATATGGAGGGTTTTCGGCCTCTATTACTTCGATCATGGCCTCGATCATCTGATCGGGGTCGTGTTGGTTGTTCAGTTCCCGCACCGGCCAGTGGGCCACCTTGCGGTCGCCCTGCCCCCACCACTGATCCATGCTTTCCATACCGGTGTCGTTGAATCCCGTTCGGAACGCGCCCGGGTTGACCGTCACCACCTGAACGCCATAGGGCTGCAATTCGTCATGCATGGCCGAGCAGATCGCCTCGACCGCGTGTTTCGAGGCGGCATAGGCGCCATCGAAGGGCACCTTTACCAATCCCGCAACGGACGAAGTCCAGACGATCCGCCCCGATCCGCGCGTGACCATAGCCTTGGCAAAGCCCTGCGCCAGTTCCAGCGCGGCAAAGACATTGGTTTCAAATACAGAACGGAAAACCGGCATCGGAATTTCAACCATGGGGCCGGATTCCATGATCCCCGCATTGTTGAACAGCGTATCAATCTCAAGCGTCAATGCGTGGTTGCGGTCGATTTCGTTCAGCACGTCCAGCTTGATGACCTGAATATTCAGCCCCTCGGCCTTGGCGGCGTTGCGCATTTCCCAGACCTGCGGCCAGATCTGGCAGCCCGCTATGACCTGATGCCCGCGTTGGGCCAAACCCCAGGCGACACCGCGGCCAAAACCCGTGGCGGCGCCGGTGATAAGAACTGTGTTGCCCATGGCGATCTTCCTTTCAGGATGGTCAGGCGTCGATATCGCCGTTGCGAATGGCAAGTTTGATGGCCTGGGCGGTCGTTGCCACGCCCAGCTTGTGCCTGATCCGGCGCAGATGGTTTTCAACTGTCCGGGCCGACAGGTCGAGGACCGCGGCGATTTCCGATTGACGCCGGCCCGCAGCTGTCCAGCCAAGGACTTCACGCTCTCTGGACGACAGCCTTCCGACGGCGCCCATGTCCTCATTCAGCCTCTGCGCCGCCACGGCCGCGGCTGTGGCGAGCAGAGTCAGCGCAAGTCGCGTATGGGCAGACGCGTCAATTTTTTCCCCGCCAAGGCTCAACGCGGCTTCCAACCCCGACGGACCGAATACCGGGATTTGCAGCCCGTGCAGCCCCGCGCCGCTGGGACGGCTCACGACGCGATAGCGGTCGCCATCGGCGGTCTTGAGCTTGGTCCAGAAGAATGCCTCGCGCGTCTCAAGGATGTGGCGTGTGACCGGGCAGCGCCTGACGTACAGGTCTGCGCTGACCGGTTCATTGTCACCAAACCAGTCGCCCTCTACCCAATAGATCCGGTCGATCAAATCCTCGCGTTTAGCCGATGCCGAGAACAGAATGAACCTGTCGTAACCCAGCGGACCAGCGAAGGCGCGGACAGATTGCTCGACCTGGCCAAGCTCATCGCTCCGCTCGATTTCCAGCACTAAGCGGAAGACCTCATCGAGCGGAGCCGAGGCCATTGTCAGCCGACCGCTTTCAGCAGTTCAGCGGCCGCAAGCTGACCCAACGCATTCCCCGCCAGCGGGCTGTCGCCTGTCAGCAGCTTGCCATCCTTCAGTGTCGCGCCAGAAATTTCGTCATCGTAATTGACGACATCAAAGCCCAGATCCTTCAGCTTTTCGCCGAATTTCCAGGTCAGATGGCCGGGCATATAGCCGATATCAGGCGTCTGGGCGTCCAGAGCATCCGGGAAGGCCACGATCTTGCGGCCCTTGTAGATGTCACTGTCCCCGACCGCCAGCAGTGCCGCCGGTCCGTGGCACAGAGTCACGACGAATTTGTCATTCGCATCGGCCCATTCCAGCACAGCCTTCACATCCTCGCTTTCCGGCAATCCGATCAGCGCGCCGTGACCGCCCGGGATGAAGACGGCGATATAGTCCGAATCCGGCCCCAAAGCCTGTTCGACCACATCGGCCAGCTTCTTCGGCTGCTTGAACTTGTCCCGGAATTTTCCGAACAGGCCTTTCACCTCCTCATCCTCGGAGGGCATGGCCCACAGCTCAAACTTGACCGGATTTCCAGACAGCGTAGCGATGTCGAAATCAAAGCCCGCCTTATCCATGTGGTACATGGGCAGCAGGGTTTCTACCGGATGGTTTCCGGTCGAGAACATCGTGCCATTATCGGTGAGCAGGTAGCGTTCGTCGGCCGCGATCACCAAGACCTTCCAGCGCCCTTCGGCATAAGGGTTGGGATAATCCGCCCCGCTGAGGTCGGATTTCGGCGCCGTGAACTGGCTTAGTGAATAGGGTGACGGGAAAAAGGCATTGTCCTCGGCCGGGTCGGGCTTCGGCCTTTTGTCATCGGCGGATTTCTCGCTCATTTTCAACTCCTTTTGATGGCTGTTCATCACACAGCATTTACAACTCAGACCGACGCGCAATGAGGGTTTTCCCTCAATTTCCGACGCGCTTCTGTTGACTTAACCAAAATTCAGCCGATGAGTTGCAATCAACGGCAGTTCTTCCGCCACTTCCGCCTCCCTGCCGGTCTGACCTGCAAAATATGGCTTTGAGGGCGCGCGATGCTGACTGGCTTTCCATCGCTTGAATTTCGTACCGCCCTGCCCGAGCGGCTGGAATGGTTTGAAATGGAGAATTTGTATCGAACGGAGCATTCCCAACGATCGTCAGAGTGGGCACAGCCTTTGGTTGCGAATATTTGTTTGTTTTGTCTGCGATCTCGGGTTCCTTTGGCACATATGGAAGATGGCGCGTAAATCGCTGACCAAAGCGCAGACGGCCGCGGCGATCCGAGGCGACCGTGACTTAAGGAAGCGCAGTGGCGTTCGTCTGATGCCCGAGGAAGTGGAGACGTTGCGCCGACTGAAAGGCGTTCTCGGGACCGAAAGCCGCTCGGATGTGCTAGGCAATAGAAGGCGATCAAGAGTCAGCTATACAAGATCGGCTTGGCATCAACGAGATCGCCTTCGCCCAAGAACTTTTCGGTGTGGCAGTCTGAAACAAGGCCAGGCCTCCGCCACCCGCCCGCCTGACGCAGCAGCACCATGATCCGCGGTTCCGTAAATCGGGTCTTTCTGATTCAAATCTCCGTGCTCACGCGACGAGAAAATTCTATCTCTGCACCCCCTTAACCATCGGGATGATTACCCTTATAAATCGAAATGGTCTCGTGTATCGTTGATCTGGTTGCGAGAATATTTGCTTCTGGCCAAGGCACAGATTGCGTTTATCGGGATGGGCAAATTTGCAGATTTTAGCCAACGATTTCACTAAGCTTTGGCAGGACTGTCAAGATGATTACATCGCTGCGGTAGCGGCAGTCGGCGCAAGCGGCTGGTACATACTCGGGCGAGAAGTCTCTGGTTTTGAGGACGCGCTATCGGCCTATTGCGTCAGCCCCTTCTCGGTTGGTTGCGCCAATGGCATGGATGCCTTGGAAATAGCCTTGCGGGTCCTGGGCATCGGGCCGGGGGACAAGGTTCTGACGACACCGTTGAGTGCGTTTGCAACCGGGCTGGCGATTCTTCGGGCTGGCGCCGAACCGGTTTATTGTGATGTCGACGAGCACGGGGCGCTTGATCCAGATGCAGCGGCGAAGGCGCTGGACTCGATGAACGGAATCCGCGCGATCATCCCTGTTCATCTTTATGGGCATATGGCCGATATCGCTGCCCTAAGTGCCGTTGCTGACCAATATAACGTACCGATCATCGAAGATGCCGCGCAGGCGATTGGTGCGTCCCGAAATGGCGTCAGGGTTGGCGCTCAGGGGCGCATCGCTTGTTTCAGTTTTTATCCAACAAAGAACCTTGGCGTCGTCGGTGACGGCGGGGCGCTGATCGTGTCTGATGAACAGCAGGCCACCGCTGCGCGCGCGCTGCGCAATTACGGTCAGACAGAAAAATACGTCCACGACACCATCGGCCTGAACAGCCGGCTGGATGAGTTGCATGCCGCGACCTTAAACCATGTCTTTCTGCCAAAACTGGACGGCTGGCTGACAGCGCGACGCCGCATCGCGCGGGCATATCTGGACGGAATCACCAACCCGAATGTCAGCTTGCTGCCAGGCCCTGATCACGACGGATCCGTCTGGCACCTGTTCCCAGTCTTGGTAAAGGCCGACAGGCGTGACAATTTTCTGGCGCATTTGCAGGCTGATGGGATCCAAGTTGGCCTGCACTATCCAATTCTTATCTCCGATCAAAGGGCAATGACCGATCGCGGCAGCCCACTCGTTTCGGGCTCGCTTGAGCAAGCGCGTCAGTTTGCGACGCAAGAAGCATCCTTGCCGATTCATCCCTATCTGACTGACGATGAGATCGGACATGTGATTTCCAGTGTCAATAAATGGGCAGGTTGATGCTGTCTCTGATCATCCCCGTCTACAAGAACGAAGCAAATATTCCATCGCTGCTTGAAGCAATATCGCTGCTGAGGACCCAGATAAAAGACGATTTCGAGGCTGTTTTTGTCGTCGACGGAAGCCCTGATAGATCCCATCTGGTGCTTGAAAATGCGCTGCCAGATATGTGTTTCAAAACACAGTTGATCCTACTGTCACGGAATTTTGGCTCATTTGCGGCGATCCGTGCTGGGCTCGAAGCTGCAAATGGCGATTTTCTGACAGTGATGGCTGCCGACTTGCAAGAGCCGCCGGACCTGGTCGTACAGATGTATAAAGCGCTTAAGAATGACGAATGCGACGTGGTTTATGGCGAACGGCTTAGTCGGGAGGATCCCTGGTCAAGCCGGCTGATGTCACGGACATTTTGGCGGATGTACCAACGCGTCGCGATCCCCGAGATTCCTCAAGGTGGAGTCGATATATTTGGCTGCACCCGAAAGGTCCGCGACCAGATCATGCGGCTTGGAGAACGAAATAGCTCACTGATCGGCCTGCTGTTCTGGGTAGGTTTCAGGCGCAAGGGCATCCCCTACAATCGATCCAAGCGAGAAATTGGCAGCAGCGCTTGGACCTTTGTAAAAAAGTGGAAATACATGCAGGATAGCGTTTTCAGCTTTTCTGATCTGCCAATTTCCCTGTTGATTGGCGTCGGAGCTTTTGGGCTGATCTTTACAACCATCCTTTCTATCGTCGTTCTGGTCACCGCCGTCTTTGGACAGTTGGACGTTCCCGGCTATGCGGCGACGATGATGGTGATCCTGTTTCTCGGGATGCTGCAAATTCTGTCGATGGGCGTGCTGGGGATCTATCTCTGGCGTGTTTTCGAAAACACCAAGGGGCGACCGCTGCATGTGGTCATGTCAGCCCACAGCTTTGACGGTCAGGACAAATGAGCGATTTCTTTCAGCATGAAAAGGCTCTGGTCGAGAGCACACAGATCGGGAAGGGCACTCGTGTCTGGGCCTTTGCGCATATCCTGCCCCAGGCTCGCATCGGGTCGGACTGCAATATCTGCGACAATGTCTTCGTCGAGAACGATGTCGTCGTCGGCGATCGCGTCACCGTCAAATGCGGCGTGCAGCTTTGGGACGGAACGCGGATCGGCGATGACGTCTTTATCGGCCCCAACGCCACCTTTACCAATGATCGCTGGCCGCGCAGCCGTGAATGGCAAGAGACACCGCCCCGCATCACCATCGAGAATGGCGCATCGATCGGTGCAAATGCCACCATACTGCCCGGTATAACCATCGGCCGTGGCGCCATGGTCGGTGCGGGCAGCGTCGTCACGCGTTCGGTCCCGCCCTATGCGGTTGTCGTGGGAAATCCGGGCCGCATCGTGCGCTACACCATGGAACAGCAGGACTCTCCAGCACCAAGGGCGACGACCGAATTGCCCGCCGCGCAGCTACTGGGCGGCGCGACGCTGGAGGCGATTCCGCTGGTTCGGGACATGCGCGGCAATCTGTCCGCCCGCGAGATCGGCCGTGGTCTGCCATTCACGCCGGAACGCTATTTCGTTGTGCTCGACGTGCCCACCAAGGAAGTCCGGGGCGAGCATGCCCATAAAGAGTGTCACCAATTGCTGGTCTGTCTGAAAGGCTCGGTCAATTGCGTGGTCGATAACGGCTCCGAGCGGCACGAGATCGTTCTGGACACGCCGGAAAAGGCGCTGCATCTGCCCCCGATGATCTGGGGAACGCAGTATAAATACACCGAAGAGGCCGTTCTGTTGGTGCTGGCCTCGCATGCCTATGACCCGGATGACTATATCCGAGACTATGATACGTTCCGAAGCGCCGTTGCACCGGGATGACCCTGCCGCGAATAAGCATTGTCGCGTGGCTCGTCCTGACGCCGCTGCTATGCGCCCTTTACCTGACCGTTCCGCCGTCGCCTGACCAATCGCTGTTTGACTATATCGCGTGGTCGCGCCTGCAGGGTGACTATTACTATGTCGGGGTCGCAGAGCAGAACTGGCCCGGCATGATGTTCATCCATGAGATCGGCATCCGCATTTTCGGTGTCGCTTTCTGGACCTTTCACGCCTTCGATTTTGTCCTGCTGCAGATTCTGACGGGCGCGGGCATGCTGCTGCTCTATCGGGCCCGGTTTCGAATAGCGCCCTGGGTGTTTCTGCTGCTTTACCCCGCGGTCTATGTAACCGCCGGTTGGTGGATGGCCGGACAGCGCGATATCGTGGCAATGGGCTTGCTGGTGGCCGCCGCAGCCCTGACCCTGCCCGCGGTGTCGCGCGACAGCGACGGGTTCGCAGCCTGTTTCCTGAGCGGCGCGGTCATCTTTCTCGCCGTCATCACCCGCCCGACTTACCTGACTTTTCTTGCCCTCCTCATGTTGCTGGAACTGGGTTTGTTTCTGACCGGACAGCAGCGGTTCAAACGGGCGTCCTTGCGAGCGCTGATGATGTTCACGGGCTTTGCGCTGCCGCTTGGGTTGCTGATCTTGCAGGGGCAGAGGATCGGCGCGCTGGATGATTTCTACCAGCAGACGATCCTGTTCAATATCGAAGGCTATCAGGTGCCCCAGTCGCGGATGCGGCTCTTTGAACCGATGTTCGTGCTGCTGACGAAATCTTGGCACTGGATCACGCTTCTGGCGGCCGTGGGCGTGGCGTTGTGGCTATGGACCAAGGGGCTGTCGCGGGCGCTGATCCTAATTCTGGGCCTCTTTGCGACCATCCTGATCTCTTATTTTGTTCAGAATAAGGGCTTTGGCTACCATCTTGGCGGACTGCTGACCCTTTTTTGCCTGCTGGTCGGGGTCAGCTTTGACCGCGTGGGCGAGGCAGCTATGCAGGCAAGAACCTCATCCGCGCGGCTGCTGAATGGCGGCTTGTTGCTGGGGATGGCGCTTTTGGCAGCCGCGGGGACGGGAAAAAAGATCCTCGGAACAGCCCCGGACATGAGCGGCGATCAGGCCTATGTGCTGGCCCCGAATGATGAGCTTTCCGACGGACCGGACTGGGACGAGATCTCGCAGGTGGTGGCAATGATAAAATCCGAAACCACCCAAGACGACCATATCCTGCAATGGGGCCGCGATTTCTCGATCCCCTTTCTGGCAGAGCGCCGTTCTTCGATCCGTTTCGTCTCGACGCCTGCACTGGACGTGATGACGCCCAGCTTTTCCGGCTATGACGCATGGCTCGACGAGGTCACGCGCGACCTTGTGGACAAGCGCCCGGCCTTTATCATCGTGACGAAGGAAGTCCTGTCGAACCCCGTCGGCGAAGGTTTTGCGCCGCGCGAAGGGGCCAGTCCGGCCGAAAGCCTGTTGGTCGAGCATCTGGCGGACTACAAACTGCGGATCCTCAACGAGGATATCGGCGTGTTTCAGGACCCGTGATGCCTCAGCTGAAAATGGAGAAAGCGGCGGCTCTGTTCTGGCTCGCCTTCCGGTTCGGCCTTGTCGGGCTGGGGTCGGTCGGCGTTTATTTCATCGCTCTGTACCTGTTGCGCCCGCTGCTTGACAGCACCATCGCACTGACCGCAGCGGCCTATGTGATCAGCGCCGTTTTCAATTTTATCCTCCAAAATTTCTTCACTTTCCGGGGAGGGGCCGTGCACTCGGCAAAGGTCGTGAAGTACATGCTCATGCATATCCTGTGTATGACGATCAATTCATCGGCGATGTATCTATTGGTCGATATCGCTGGGCAAAAGCTCTATCTGTCGCAGTTGATTACCACAGGGATCGTAGCGATTGTCTCTTTCGTGCTGTCATCACGGTATGTCTATCGTGATCGTTCGGTCTGACCGTGACAAAATCGGTTGTGTTGCAAAGTTTGCCTCACGCCGGGTTCCAGCCTTTGTGGACAGAGCCAAGCTGCGAGATCGGCGAATATCCGGAACGGCGACCGGTTCTCGTCGGCGATCTGGCCCTTACGGATCACGTGAGTCGTCTCGATCGCTGCTAGGCGACACACTGCGCGAGATTGAAGTGACCGTGTCGATACCGCAGCGAAGACCGTGGTCATATTGTTTTCGCGAATTCGGCAGAGTTGCCCTTCGCTGTGCTGGGCGTAAACTTACTCTTGGAAGGAGAAACCGAGCGTTGGCCTCGGAGACGCTGACGCCCGCTTGGTCGAGACTGACAGCCGACCAACCCTGAATATACGGTTAGCAAACGATGGTTCTAGGTATCGCGATTGCTGGCTATAAATCACCCTCATGCCGGCCTTCGCACAGATCATGATTGCCCAGCACTTCGATGACGCGGCATTCAGCGATGGTCCCGCAGGCGCAATGATGCAGCATCCGATCCAGTTCGTCCTTCAAGGCTGTCAGACGCATGATGCGCCTGCTGACTTCGGCAAGCTGCTGCGCTGCGATCCGGTCCACCTCGGCGCATGACTGGTCGGGTTTGTCCGACAGTTCCAGAAGATCGCGGATCGATTGCAGTGAAAAACCCAGGTCGCGCGCATGGCGGATGAATGTCAGCCGCTCGACGGTCGCCTGGCTGTAGGCGCGCTGGTTTCCTGCGGTCCGATCCGCCTGCGGCAGCATCCCGATCTGTTCATAATAGCGGATGGTCGGCACCTTGACGTCTGTCGCCTTGCTCAGTTTTCCGATGCTCAACATGAAAGACCTCTTGAAGCTCTAGTTGCTAGAGCAAATATATCCTGATTCGTTGAATGCAAGCGATATGGGATAATCGATATGGCAGAGCAGCGGGAATGGTCGGTAACGGGGATGGATTGTGCCGCCTGCACGACCAAAGTGACGCGCGCGGTTGAACGGTTGCCCGGCGTCAGCGCCGTCAAGGTCGCGCTGATGGCCGAGCGGCTGTCGCTGGTTCTCGACGATGGCGCGGACCCGGCGGCGGTCGAAGGCACGGTGCGCAAGCTGGGTTACGGCATCGCGCCGAAGGGACAGGATGTCCCGCGCAAAAAGGCGTTCGTGCTGCCTGACGACGACACGCCACAAAACGACGATCACAGCTCGCACGACCATGATCCCAGTTCGCACACCCATGCCGATCCGGCCGATCGCGGCAAGGCGTGGTATCACACCGCCAAGGGACGGCTGGTGATCCTGACCGGCGCGCTGTTGGTGGTGGCGTGGGGGATTGAACTGCTGACATCGGCCACGATCGGGTATCGGGCGTTTGTGCTGGCCTGCGTGATTGGCGTGGCACCGGTGGCCAAACGCGCCTTTGCGGCGCTGCGCATGGGTCAGCCGTTTACCATTGAATCGCTGATGACCGTCGCCGCCATCGGTGCGCTGTTCATCGGCGCTGCCGAAGAGGCCGCGTTGGTCGTGTTTCTGTTTGCTGTGGGCGAGGTGCTGGAAGGCGTGGCCGCCGGCAAGGCGCGCGACGGAATCCGGGGTCTGGCGCAGTTGGTCCCGAAAACCGCAATCATCGAAATTGGTGGCCGGACCCGTACCGTTCCCGCAGAAACGCTGGAGATCGGGCAGATCGTTCTTGTGCGCCCCGGCGACCGCGTTCCGGCGGATGGCGAGATCGCCGACGGCACCAGCGGCATCGACGAAAGCCCGGTGACCGGCGAAAGCATCCCGGTCAACAGAACAACGGGCGATGCTGTTTTTGCGGGGTCAATCAATACCGAGGCCGCTTTGCGCGTTCGCGTGACGCGTGCCGCCGCTGACAACACCATTTCCCGGATCATCCGACTGGTCGAAGAGGCCGAGGATGCGCGCGCCCCGACCGAACGCTTTATCGACAGGTTCAGCCGCTGGTATATGCCGGCGGTGGTCGGCGTGGCCTTGCTGGTGATGCTCGTGCCGCCGCTGGCTCCGGGGGCGGATTGGGGCACATGGACCTATCGCGGGCTGGCGCTGCTGCTGATCGGGTGCCCCTGCGCTCTGGTCATCTCGGTGCCTGCGGCCATTGCCTCGGCATTGTCGTCGGGGGCGCGGCGGGGCCTGCTGATGAAGGGCGGCGCGGTGATCGAGGCGGCGGCCAAGACCACCCATGTGGCCTTTGACAAGACCGGCACACTGACGCGCGGCAAGCCTGTGGTGACCGATATCGTCCCGGCACCGGGCGTGTCCGAGGCCGATCTTCTGGCCATCGCCGCCGGGGTCGAGACGGGGTCCAGCCACCCGCTGGCCGTGGCGATTCTGGCCCGTGCAGGCGACACTGCCAAGCCGTCGCAGGCTGCCCGCGCCCTGCCCGGCAAAGGGGTGCAGGCGATCGTTGAGGGGGCGAAGACATGGGTTGCCTCGCCGCTTCATGCCGCTGAACTGGGCGGGATAGCGGATCCTGATCGGGCCTCGGCGCTGGAAGAACAGGGAAAGACCGTCGTCGCGGTTTTCCGTGACAACACGCCCATCGGCCTGATCGCACTGCGCGATGAGCCCCGCGACGACGCCTCCGAAGCCGTCCGCCAGTTGACGGGTATGGGCATCGCGTCGGTCATGATGACTGGTGACAACGCCCGAACGGCTGCCGCGATTGCCGGGACCCTTGGGCTTGATCACCGCGCCCAGATGATGCCCGAGGACAAACTGACGGCCATCCGCGACCTCGGCCCGCAGGTGATGATGATCGGCGACGGCATCAACGACGCCCCGGCGCTGAAACAGGCGGGCGTGGGTGTCGCCATGGGCTCGGGCACAGACGTGGCGCTGGAAACGGCGGACGCGGCGATCCTGCGCGACCGCGTGACCGACGCCCCCGCGCTGATCCGCCTTGCCCGCGCGACGATGGGCAATATCCGCCAGAACGTGACGCTGGCCCTGGGGTTGAAGGCGGTTTTCCTGGTAACTTCGGTGTTTGGCATCACCGGCCTGTGGATTGCGATCCTGGCCGATACCGGCGCAACGGTGCTGGTCACGCTGAACGCGCTGCGGCTGCTGCGCTTTGATCCGACAAGGGATGCATGATCAAACATTGTTGAAATTCGCACAGCGGACCGGCAGGATCTGTCTGCTTAGGTGTTTGATCCCAGGGTTTGATGGTGTGATCCTTTCGAAGGAAGGGAAGGATGCCCTATGGGACAAGTTCGTCACGGAAGCGCCACGACCACGTACGCCGTCAGAGCAGCAACACAGCGATCGCAAGCTTCGCTCGCGACGTTGAGCCGGGAGTTCGGGATCAATCCCCAAACGGTTGCGAAGTGGCGCAAACGACAGACGGTTGATGATCTCAAGACCGGCCCAAAGGAGCCACGTTCGACGGTCCTCACGGAGGCTGAGGAGGCGGCTATCGTCGCGTTTCGGCGCCACACGATGCTGCCGCTTGATGATTGCCTTTATGCCCTCCAGTCGTCCATCCCGCATCTGACACGCTCAGCACTGCACCGCTGTCTGCAGCGACATGGCATCTCGCGCCTGCCTGACGTCGAGGGCGACAAGCCAAAGCGGTCGAAGTTCAAACGCTACCCTATCGGCTTCTTCCACATCGACATCGCCGAGGTGCAGACTGCTGAAGGAAAGCTGTTCCTGTTCGTCGGTATCGACCGCACGAGCAAGTTTGCTGTGACCCGGCTTGTCGAGAAGGCGGACAGAAAGACGGCTTGAGCGTTTCTGCAATACATGCTCGAAGCCGTGCCGTATCAGGTCCACACCATTCTAACCGATAACGGCATTCAGTTCGCCGAGCAGCCTCGGAACCGGAACACCGCGTATTCACGGCCGATGCGCTTTGACATGATCTGTGAGGCAAACGGGATTGAGCGCCGACTGACCAAACCCAACCATCCCTGGACCAACGGACAGGTCGAACGGATGGACCGCACGATCAAGGAAGCCACTGTAAAGCGCTTCCCCTACGACAGCCATGATCAGCTGCGAACGCACCTCACGGACTTCATGGCAGCATACAACTTCGCGCGTCGGCAAAAGCCCCTCAACGGGCTCACACCCTACGAATACATCTGCAAGACCTGGACATCAGAGCCGGACAGATCCATCTTGAACCCGATCCACCAGATGCCGGGACTGAGCACATAGGCGGCCGCATCGAAAGACCGAATACATAGAAGCAGGGTCAAAATGGCATCAAAAAAACGCTTGCAGGGGAAGGCAGTTCTTGCATACCCTCCATATGCTTAAAAAATTTTTCGCGTGATTTTGGCGATTTTTTGCTGCTGCGCCACAAGCAAATAGAATCTACCAGGCAGCTATGAGGCCCGCAATGAAGGATCTAACAGTCATAATTGTTTGCTATAATAGCAGTTCCATTCTGCCAAACCTTCTGGCTTCTCTCCCAAATAATGTCGCAGTCACCCTTGTAAACAACACCCCAAATGACCGCTTGGACCACTTAGCATCTGACTGGGTTCAGATCATTACGCCAGGTAGAAACGTGGGCTTTGGGGTCGCGTGTAACCTTGGCGCGAGCAACGTCGGGACCCAATATATTTTGTTTTTGAACCCAGATACACGGCTGCAATCTGGCGCAATCGATGCCCTTATGCAAAGTGCTAAAGACCACCCTGAGGCATCGGCATTTAACCCTGTTCTCGCGGACAGCGATGGCAAGCTCCATAACAAGCGGCGCAGCATTCTCCTGCCTCGTGGTCATCGCCTGTCGGCTCAAGCGGTTCAATGTGATGGAGTCGTGCCGGTGCTCACGGGCGCAGCCTTGCTGGTGCGCGCGGATGCATTTTTCCAAGCAGGTAAATTTGATTCGGCAATCTTTCTTTATCATGAAGACGATGATCTAAGCATCCGATTGAAAGCACTGGGTCCGTTGCGTATCGTCGGGGCGGCACAAGTCATACATGAAGGAGGACATGGGTCTGGTGATCGCATCGCATCGGCCAGCATAAAGGCATTTCACATGGGTCAGTCTCGTGTCTATGCCATGCGCAAACATAATCGCCCAATGCCATTGCTGCGCAGCCTTGGGCGAGCCACGCTGCAATTGTTGTCCCCCACCACATGGCTTTCGCGACGTAAACGAACCAAACAAGTGCATTTTCTGCGCGGAATCTTGTCTGCACCACAAGTATCCAATGCCTCCACGTAAAAAAACTTCTTTTGAGAACTTCTTTTCTCTCAAGCGTCACCGCCGTCGTCTAAGCCGCAGTGCAGTTAATGCACCCAAGGCCGAATTCTCAGTTCTGAAAGAACAAATTGTAGATGCTGGAAAGCCAAATCAAACACGCGGCTCTCACGATAGTCTGGACCGCCATTTTGAAGCTTTGCGCTCAGAATTTTCTGGCCAATCCGCCTTGATACTCGAACATGCACGTCTGAACGTACTGCTCCGGCGTCAAATATCTCCAAAAGAAAACTATGCACGATTGGCCGAACTTTACCGATCAGAAGCCCCCTATTTGCTAGAGCACCTGAATGTGCGTTGGATGGTTTCCGCGTGCGATAGCATTGCAGATTGGGATCCTGATCCCGCGGCACGGGCGACGGCGCTGTCGGTCTCATTGTTGGTCAACACGGTCAAATTGATTGAGTCTGAGCGTTATTTGAATGACCAGATTTCTCAGGATATGCAGCCAGACCGCGTGACGCATGTAAATGAGGCACTTGTTCCGTTGTTTGAGGGTTTGTCAGTTTTTACTGTCGGCACAGACGATACGCTGCGTAATATGCGCTGGCGGATGGAGGCCGGAAAAGGTGCTCATTTTAGCGGTGATATCTTGATGGAAGTGTTCGACAGGCTGCAAGTGAACGACACCGTTTACGCACGTTTCAGGGCGAGACATCATCGTAAGAAGACGTCTTGGTGGTGATGGTTGGAATACGTGTCCTTTTGCCAAAAGGAACCATTGTCTTTTCCCCACGTCCTAATTGGCGAAACCCCAAAGATAATTGCGCCATGATCCGTCGCAGGGTTTGCGCTGGCGACTTGGGCGCCTTGCGATGAAGTGCGCTGGACACGCTTGAGGTTTCAGGGGGCCATTCTTGGGGCACGTTGTAGAACTGGGCCATGTCGTTCTGAATAACCTGAGCGGGTACAACTTGGGCTGCACGCAATAAACCAGGTTTCGCAATCACAGCATCCGCAAGCCCCGGGGTTTTCGCCACGTAATCCAGTAGCTTTCTGGCCCCCGTGGGCCACAGGATGTAGCCCGCTGCTCCCGCACGGTCGATTAGCAATGTACGAGCCTGTGCGGGCCCTACATCGAATACGTTTGCTCCTAAAAATTTGGCCCGATTACGTGTTTCCAATTGTAATAGGTCGAGATCATCTATGCGGATGGCTGCCGTGAGGACTGCGGACAAATCATCCGCTAACAAAGCATCGTCCTCAAGTATCAAGCAAGGTGCGCCCTTATCATACACCATCTGCCAGCCAGTCATATGGCTGCGCAAACAGGCCCGTTCCGCAGGCGCTATCGGGCGTTGCCAGCCATCCCAATAGACATCGTCAGTATCCATTTCGATGTCGTCGATAGTGACTGCGGGCAGTCTTTTCCACGTGATCCCCTTGCCCGTCAATTGCTCTTGTTGAAAAGCCATCCGTGCTCTGGCGATTTCTACGTTGATGATTAGTGCTTGTATTGTCACGTTACACCGATGTTCCGACTTTGTGTTGGTAAAGCAGTATGATGATAACTAGGTTGACCGCAGGAACTCAAACAAACGACGCTTTGCCCGGCCTTTGTTGCGCAACGGGGCTGAAGACCGAGCTCCCCTTCCTAGGATAGACTTATCCCACGGCCACTGTGACACGGATGCCGCGCGGGGTGTAGCCGTTCAGCACGGCAGTGCGAGCCTGGAGTTCAGCGCCCTGACGGTCGAAGTCGCGTGCCATGAGATTCTGATCCAGCAGCTTCACGCAATGCATCTTCGTCTCGACGCGGCTTCGGCGGTGGTATCCGCTCCACTTTCGCCAGATGGCACGACCAACTGGAATCGTGAAAATGATCGTGGCCCCCGCCATGAAGCCGGTGATCGACGCGATGATCCAGCCCTCATTCGACAAGGCCAGTGTTTTAGCAAGCTGATCGCCACCCATGTCTACAAGATCGTTGCAATGTGACTGGTCGCACGCGCTGGCACCACTGGCGAAGGCAAAAAGCGTGCTAACCATTTCCCGTGGCCCTAGCCTCGCAATTGCCAGCGAGGCGGCCCTGAAGCTTAAGGAAACCTGTGGAATTCACGCCGAGGCGTTCAGCTCTGCCGAGGTCATCCACGGCCCGCTGGCGCTTGCCAAAGGCGACCTGGCTGCATTGGTGTTCCAGCCCGATCCGCATGGAAGGGCAAGCGCGGAATATGCCGTTCAACGCATGCGGGCGTCAGGCAGTTCTGTCTATACGGTCGGCCAAGACGGACACAGCCCGTATCACTTGCCTGTTCCTTCGACTGGAAACGACTTCCTCGATCCAATTGCCGCGATTTGCGCCTTCTACGTCTTCGCCGAGCAACTGGCCGGCACGCTTGGACTTGATCCTGACAGCCCGCCGAACCTGAACAAAATCACGGTGACAGTATGAGCGATCTGGTTTGCGATTTGGGCGGCACGCATTGCCGACTTGGCACATCCGTCAACGGCGCGCTGGACGTCACCAAGAACCGAAAATTCCAGAATAGCGACTTCAACAGTTTGAACGAAATCATCAAACAATACATGAACGCGTCTTCGGTCGATGCGTTCGATGCGGTCGTCATCGCTATGGCCGCCCCCGTCTCGGGCAACGTGGTAACACTGACAAATCTGAATTGGGAAATCAGTTCAGACAGAATTTGTCACGATACTCAGGCCCGTGAGGTGAATTTCATCAATGATTTTGAGGCACTGGGATACTCTCTAGCGCAAACAGATCTTCTGAAGCAGGAACTGATAATTCAGGCCGACAGCACTGCACCACAGGGTACAAAGCTTGTTTTGGGCGCGGGAACAGGTTTCAACTGCGCAGCCCGGCACGCCAAAGGCGCGGTTTCCACCTGTGAAGCCGGGCACACCACATTTCCGATCTCGAATGAGATAGATGTTATAATCAGCAGATACTTTTCGCAGCAATACGGACGCTGTTCACTTGATCGGGTCCTGTCAGGCAGCGGTATCCAAACGCTGTACAATATTATTTGCCTGGAAATGGCAATCACTCCTCGGGCAATAGACAGTACAGCCATCGTACAGTCAGCGCTCCGCGGCAATTGCCGGGCTTCCGTAAGAACCTGCGATGAATTTCTGAGAATTCTGGGAAGGACCACAGGTGATCTCGCCCTGATGTTCTTGGCACATGGCGGTGTTTACCTAACCGGCGGCCTAACACGCGCATTGCTCCCGCTGTTGGCACTGCACGGCAACAGCTTTGAACGCAACTTCACTTCGAAGGGTCGAATGGCAGATATGATGCGCAGCTTCTCTGTTTCTCTCATTGCCGACGACTTTCAGGCTCTTCGGGGATGCACCGAATATCGTCGGTCGTCTGGGAGTAGCGGCGGCCTCGGAATGGATCCACAGTAGCTCGCTGCTCACGCTCGATATGCATGATATTATCTTTTCGAAAGACGATACTTTGTTGGCACTGCGAACGACTTTTTGGACCTGTCACGTATTTGTGCCGCTCCGAGTGCTCGTTTAAGCCACCTTCCGTTCAAAAGCGACCGGGCTTTTCCAGCCCAGTGCTGAGTGCCGTCGACGCGGATTGTAGAACCCATTGATGTATTCGAAGATCGCCATCTCAGCGTGCCGCCGGGTTACCCATGACCGCCGCCAGATCAGCTCGGCCTTGATGGTTTTGAAGAATGTCTCGACGGCCGCATTGTCATAACAATTACCTTTGCCGCTCATCGAGACTTTGAAGCCATGCTGGCGCAGGATCTTCTGGTAGTCATGCGAACAGTATTGGCTGCCCCTGTCGCTGTGGAAGATGCAGCCTTTGGGTGGCGACCTGAAGGCAATCGCCATCTTCAAGGCCCGGATCGCCAGATCGCGCTTCATCCGGTTGCTGACAGCCCAGCCGATCACGCGGCGGGAGTGCAGGTCCAGGATGACTGCCAGATATAGCCAGCCCTCGCGGGTCCAGATGTAGCTGATGTCGCCCGCCCATTTCTGGTTGGGCCCGGCTGCACTAAAGTCGCGATCCAGCAGGTTCGGGGCGATGTTGAACGTATGGGCGCTGTCGGTCGTGGCTTTGAACTTACGCGTTCTTTCAACGATGATCCTGTTTTCGCGCATCAGGCGACCGACGCGTCGATGCCCGACATCGACACCAACCTCTTTCAGCTCCTCTGTCATCCTCGGCCGACCATAGCTGCCCAAGCTCAGACGCGACTGTTCCTTGATATGCGCCAGAACGACCATGTCCATGCGCTGCCTGTGGCTGGCTGGGAGGCTGCGGAAGGCCCGTAATCCACGCGGGCTGACATTCATCACCTGGCAAAGCCGGTCGATCGGGAAGGCCCCGCGCTGTTCTTCGATGAACCTGAACCTCACGGCTTTTGGCCCGCGAAGAACTGGGTGGCTTTTTTTAGGGGGGCTATATACTTAACTAGCCAACAACCGGCTAGGACGGTTACGGTAGACACCGGATTCCTGTATTAGTAGTGTAAAACGGAAGGTGACGGCTACTGCCTTCTCACATGTCCCTAGGCGCCAACCTTAGTGGGACGGAAATGAACGACAGTGAGCTACAACGTGCTCCCAGCGTCCAAACCGAAACCGGATATATGAGCAAACACTCACCGGTTTCGGCCATGTGCAAGTAACTGCCATCGCAGCACCTCCATGATGGATCACCAGCTTGAGGCTGGCTCTCCGAAGGCGCACCACGCGCCTCCGCCCTGTTTCAGAGAGCAAGTGGTGCGTAGAGGCGACAGTAGCCGTCAGGTCATATATATCGAATCAGCAGATCGCGAGTCGAGTCATTTACTTGCAAATGTTCACCATTCAGTCTTGAACGTCTAATCGTCCGTCAGGAGCAGTTCCAACTGCGTCCCTTTCTTGGGGAAGGCTCGATCCAAGAGCGACTTGAACTGATCCCAAGTGGCGGATGCTCGCATCA
Organism: Paracoccus tegillarcae; assembly: GCF_002847305.1. Lineage (NCBI taxonomy): Bacteria > Pseudomonadati > Pseudomonadota > Alphaproteobacteria > Rhodobacterales > Paracoccaceae > Paracoccus > Paracoccus tegillarcae. The sequence goes on from NZ_CP025408.1 coordinate 1,312,591, forward strand.
GGCCAATGACGGCGTGTAGGTGCTGGGCAAGCGCAGGGTGGCCGATGTCATCAGTTAAATACTGATGATGTTTGCGGGCCCGCCCGCCGTCCTCATGAGTCGGGTTCAGGTGTTGCAGTTCCTCAAGGATGCCTGGAGCAAGTCGCTCATATACGATGTCATTAGTGTAGCGACCGACAACACCCGGCCTTGCCACCGACATTGCATTCCAACTCCACCCTCGCAGGCGGAATATTTCCCGATAAAAGGCATCTGGGAACCGCTTAGCCCACGCTGCAAATTCCTTCTGAAGGTATTTGTCCAGGATGGCTTGCAGTGCGTCTCTATCGCGCGTGTCTTGGTAACCGGTAGCTTCATCAATCAGAGCAATAACGCCGAGGTTAGCCAATCCGCGCATGACGATCTCTGCCGCTTGGGCTCGGTCTGCCTGCTGATCATTCAGAACGCCGTCTTGCCGCGCTTGCAGCCATATATTGCAGATCTCCGGAAGCGCCTCTGCCTGATACCCAATCACTTCTGCATCGCCAGATATATAGGAAATCGGCTGTAGGGGCCCGGAGGCTAACTCACTGGTAACATAGCTAGAAAGGCTTTTTGCCGCCAGAAAAACAGGGATATGGGCCCCGGCTTCTGCGGCAGCCGTTTTCATCCTTTTGGCAGCACCACTTCGCCCTCCAAGGGCATTTGCTATTCCGTTTTCAGATAGAATTCTGGTCCCATCACGAAGAACTGCGCATGGAATACTGACTGATCCAATGCGGAGCGTCCCCCTGTGAGTTGCTTCATTCGCCGGGCCCATACTTTCGTCGTCTGCCGTGGGGACGGCCTCTCTTGCCCGCTTGGCCTTTGGTGCGACGGCCTGCACCACTTCATCAAAACCAGCGTCAATCGGCTCGATAAGGTCCTTCTTGTCGTCAGGCATTGATCAGTCCTTTGTAGGTAAGGCGCTTGTCGGCCATGCGGGAAATGGTCAGGTCGATGAAATCCATAGTGCCGATTTTTACGGTGTTGTGACGGAAGGAGAACTCTTTGACATAGCGGTGCAAGTGCTTCGCGCTCATGTAGTGGTAGATGCCGATGTAGCCGCGCTTGAGCAGCGACCAGAAGTTTTCGATGCCGTTGGTATGCGCCATGTCGCGGATATATTCGCCAGCCGAATGATTGATGCGGATATGGTTGAAGCCTGCGCCGGTCAGACCGATGTAGCCGCCGTGCGTGTCGGTGACGACCGTAGCGCCATGCTTAGCATGCTGACGAACGAAACGCTCTAGCGTGGCTGCTTTGGTGTTCTCCACCACAATCGCGCGAACTTCGCCGGTTTCCGAACGAACGCCGACAACGGCGGTCTTGCCAACCGTGCCGCGACCGGCATGCAGCTTCTTGGACGCATGCTTGTTCTTCTCGCGCCCACCAACATAGGTTTCATCGACCTGCACCTGACCATCCATGTGGTCATCGCGGTCCTTCATCCAGGTTTCGCGGATGCGCTGGGCGAGGAACCATGCGGTTTTCTGGGTGACGCCAAGCTCCCGCGCCATCTGGGTGCTGGGGATGCCCTTGCGCGCGCTGGTGAGCATGTAGATAGCCAGAAGCCACTTAATCAGCGGCAGGCGGCTTTCGGCCAGAACGGTGCCGGTGCGAACGCTGAAATGCTTGCGGCAGTCCTTGCAGCGGTAGGGCATCGGCTTGTGGTCCTTGCACTCGACAACGGTGACCGACCCACAATGCCCGCATACCGGCTCGTTACCCCAGCGACGCTGTTCAAAATGCTTGCGCGCGGCTTCCTCATTCGGGAACTTCTGGAAGAACTGGAAGGTGGAAAGCGTCTCGGGGTTCGACATGATCGGGCTCCTTGTAGAACCTGAATAACCTAACTAGCCGCTCCACGCAAGGGAAATTTGGCTAGTTAAGTATATAGCCCCCTTTTTTAGGATGTCCCTCTCCTCCTTGAGGATACGGTTCTCGCGCCGAAGCCGTTCGTTCTCACGCGCCAACTCGCGATCCTCGGCTGAGACTACGTCCGTGTCCCGGTGTGCGTTCACCCACTTATTGAGGGTCGACAAGCCGACCCCAAGATCATCCGCAACTTGACGCCGCGAAAGCCCGCTGGTCAGCGCAATCCGCACTGCATCCTTGCGAAATTCATCCGTCCTGACTGTGCCCATGGTTCATCTCCTTTGCTGCACATTACGTGGTCAAAGGAGCGGCACCAAACCGCGACAGGTCCAGGTTCGATGAATATGTCAGTCGGATCTGACAAGAGCGGGGCGTTGATTGCAGCGCTGGTGGGACTGATCGGGCAGGCTGGTGCCAAAGCAATGGAGGGGGCGGGACTTATTGGGAACCCGATCGTGTCTCAGATGGTGGCTGGCATGGCGGAAGCGGGCGTTGCTGCCGAGGCGGCCTCATTGGGCGCAAATGCGGCTTTTTCAGGCGTAGACGGATTCCGGGCGATAGCAGGTGCAGGTCAGATGTCGGCGGGGGCCGTCGTGGGTTCGTTGCTCGACTCGGTCATGCCGGTATCGGGCATGGTCAACTCTGTGGTTGAGAAAGGAAAATCCGAGACGGTCGGCTTGGTTTCGACGCAGCAGGTCGGGCTTTTCCAGAACACGGTGGTCGGCATGGTTCAAACCACTTATGTCGGCACCAAGAAGATTGTGGATGTCGGCGAGGAGCTGGTCATCCAGGTCGGGGCCAGTAAACTGATTATGAAAAAGGATGGTACCATCCGCATGATCGGAAAAGACCTGAATATAACTATGTCGGGTCCTGTCCAGATCAATGGTTCAACCGTCGATTTCAACTGACATGAAACTCGGCACGCATATCCTGTATCCTGCCTTTGCGTTTCGGCAGTATAATAACCAGGCTGAACTGACCGGCTGCGTTACGGTTGCCGCTCTGTTTGAAGTCAATTCGCAGGGAATTTGCCAGTCAATCGGGGTGCAGCCAGAGATTCGTCTGACTGATGAATTGATTGGCCCAGAAGATCCGCCGCTGGAATTGAAACGGCAGGCCGATTTCCTGCCATTCAAACCGGGCACCGATGTTACCGTTCTGGCTGAAGCGGTCGCTCCTTCTGGCCGGCCTGAACAAAGCTGGTATTGCGGTATTCGCGGAGCGGGGTTGGAGGCCAGGCTGCGTGTGCATGGTCCGCGCAGATGGCAGGAAATCGGGCGCTTGGTTCAACCCGGTCCGGCAGAACCTGTATCGACGGTGCGTCTGAGCTGGCGATCAGCTTGGGGTGGTGCCGAGGTCGGAGCGGATGGAAAGCTGACTGGTGAAGTGGATTCCCGCAATCCAATTGGTGCAGGCTACGCAGCGCGCGGTGCTGAACGTGCTATGATAGGGGTGTTGGTGCCTCAGGTTGAGGCGGCGGATGAACCTATCGTCTCTGTTTTTCATGCATCCGAACCGGCAGGCGTGGCACCGGTCGCGCCGATTTCTTCATGGCGTGCAAATTTCGCCGGAACCTATGATGAAAAATGGCAGAAAACCGTTCACCCTTTTCTGCCGCGCGACTTTGATCCGCGCTTTTATCAGTGCGCGCCGCCGCTCCTACGATCCGCCAACCATCTCTGTGGCGATGAGAAATTCGAAATGGTCAATTTGCACGCAAAATATCCTCGGTTGAGCGTGTCATTGCCAAGTCTCGCATTCGGGGCGGTTGCAAGTTACCGCGATGGGAATCGGTTACGAATGCCGCTGGCGCTCGACGGTGTCCATTTCGAGCTTCTCGGCCCGAAGCCACAAGTGCGGCTGACATGGCGAACAAGCTTCCTATGGTATTCCGGCATTACCGCGATGGATGTAGGTGCGCTGGACTTCGATAGCCTGCATCATCCGACCCCGGACGCTGCCTATGCAGGATAGCCCGCTGCATCTTACCGTCGACGAGTCCGGCCTGACTGGAACTGATATTGACCAAGCGGCGCGCAGTCTCGGAATATTTGAGCGCTATGGCTTTGATCCGACTGGGCATATCGTCAATCGTCCTCCTCGTTACTATGCCGACATGGATGACTATACCGGCCAGTTGGTCAATGACGCCGAGATCGACGCTGAGATTCAGCGCATCGAAGACGAGAAGCTCGGGAAACAACGCGCCCGCTGGACCACGACACCCCGCGAGATCATTCGGGAAGGGCCGTCCCCTCTCGTCCTGTCGACAACTCCTGATGTGGCCTATACGCCGCGCGGCTCCGCTGTTTGTCCGATTCCCTACGCAACCTGCGCGCGTCCAGCGAGCCCGCAGAACTTTGCCAACACCGTTCGTGCAACGAACCAACGTATCATGGTACTGCGCTCGCGCGAGTTGATTACGCATGGCGCCGAACAAGGCGTCGCGCTCGGCGTCGCTTCAGGGACGATAAATGGGCCGGTCGATCCGCTTCAGCATTCGACGACAGTCCGGGCGGAAAGATCCTATATCATTCGGGACCAGGACGCAGTCTGGATGAATGATTTAAATAATCTGGGCGTGATTCAGATGGACGGCGACAAGTCCCTGGTCGCGCCAGCGAACAGCCCGGAAGCCCCTGTCGACGGAGATGATGAAGAAGGTTTCTTCGACGGGTTGTGGGACGGCGCGAAGGATGCCTGGCAGGCAACCAAAGATACCGCCAGTTCTGCCGCCCAGGCCATCGCCGATTTTGATCGCGAGCATGGGCGTGTTCTGACAAGAGGCGTCGGCGTCGTTCAGACGGTCGGCGGAGCGGCGGAGGCCTTTGGCGGGGGTGCGTTGGCCACGGGAGGTGCTGCTGCAACACCCACTGGCCTGGGAACCGCACCGGGGATCGGAGCGATGGCCTTGGGCGGCGCCTTATGGGTCAATGGCTGGGACAACGCGTGGACGGGGCTGCAGACGGCTTGGACGGGTGAGTTCCAGCATACCATGATGGCCGAGACCGCTGGCGCTGCGGCAGAGGCGCTCGGCGCGGATCAAGCGACAGCGGAATCCATCCGCGACGGCACGGATCTGGCCAGCGGCGCGCTGAGCATCGGCGGCGGCATCGCCGCCGGCGTGCGCGCGGGAACACGCGAAACTGTCGAAACGGGTCTGCGGGAATCCGCCGAGACGGCTTCGCGCGAGATTGACGAAGTCGCAGAAGCTACGGCAGAGCAGACGGGGCGGGTGACGCGGACGGTCTCAAAGCGCTTGCAATATCTCGGGAATACGCCCGACAAATATCGCAAGACAGGCAAAGCAGTCCGTGAGCGGATGCGGTCGGAAGGAACGCTTAAATATGACGCTGACCTTGGGGAAGACGTGTTCTTGGCGGAAAATGGGCGGTGGTATCCGGTCAACCGCCCGAATGTTCATATGGGTCATCATCCTGTTGATGCCGTTGACTGGTGGAACAGCACAGGCAGATACTACGGTGCGAAATCTCCTGAAGTGCGCTCCTGGATGCTCAACTCGGATAACTATCGGTTCGAATACGGCCCTCTCAACTCGGGGAGAGGGGGAGCCACCACTTCGCGTTATCTTGATCCAATCCAATGAAACAGGAAATGCTATGATTGCTAATCGTAAGCCAGAGATGCCGGCTTCACTGGTTTCTGAAGTTGAAGCGTTGATGAAGAAATCAGGGGAAGCGCGGCGTGCGGGTCGGGGAAGAGCGTCGCTTGAATTTTCGGAAGAGGCTTGGTCACTTATTCCTGACCCCAAGACCGAATGGAATTTCTACCCTCAGACTATTTCTCGCGGTGTGGTCGAAACTGTAAAAGAACGCGAAGCTTGTGATGTGCTCGACCTTTGGCTCGATCGCATGTATCAGACCCATTTTGATCCGGAGCATATTGACCCATATACGAACATGGTCGCGGGGCACGCGTTGTTCCGATGTGGTCGTCGCGAAGATGCGGTTGCAGCTTTTAAGCGTGTATTGAAGTATGGCGGGCCGGGTCATTTCTCAGGAGAGTACCGGCCCTATTTGGATCTGGCGGAAAAAGGATAATACCTTTGGAACTCGATGAAACCGTCGCGGAACGCATCGATCTTCTCGCCGAGGAAGGCAACTCATTACTGGATGGTCAGAGCGACTGGCGTGGCGCCATTGAGGTTTGGGAAAAGGCTCTCGGGATGCTTCCCGCACCCAGCACCCAATGGTCTCAGGCTGTATGGCTATATGCGTCAATTGGTTCTGCTTGGCTCGAAGGCGATGATCGCGAAAACGCGTTTCAAGCTTTCGACAATGCATATCGCTCCGAGGACGGTCATCTGAATCCGTTCGTGCTGCTCAACCTTGGCTCGCTTTTGCAGGGGAGGGACGATGAAGCTGCAGTTCAACTTCTGCTTCGAGCTTATATGCTTGAGGGAAGCGGGATATTCGCCGACGGAAACGAGTCCGACCTGAAATTTTTATCTGAGCATGTTGATCTGACACGGCCGATGGCATGATGATCATGAATGCGATTGAGCTTTCCGAAGTAGGGCGCACATCATCGCCATGTGCCCATTTCCGGGCGCGACAGGTGGCGGCATCAATGCCATAATCGGTCGTCTGTCGCGACTTCCTGCCGCTTTTCGACATCGTGAATCGCGGTCCTAAGTTTTGCGCTGATGATTGACTGCATCATCGGTTACCTCAACGCCACCTCAACCCTTGGATGCCGTTTTCGCGCAGGCTGTGCTGTCCAAACCCGTTTGATGCCGCCGAAAGCCGGAGTGGAAATCTCAAGAAATCAAAGACTTGTCTTGTAGGTCTTTGAAATCTCTCTGTTTCCAATTTTCGCCTACGATCGGCTCATAACCTGAAGGTCGTAGGTTCAAATCCTACCCCCGCAACCAAAAAAAACAAAAGATATCAAACGCTTGAATGTCGACAAAAACTGTCAGGATTTTGCTTGCGCGGTTTACATCAACGCCACATCAACACCGGACACCAAAAACTGCAACGACGCGCATAAGCACGCAGCCACAGGCGTTGGCCGACGGCTCCGGTTCGATGGAGGCTGACCTGCACCAGTTCAACGTGATCGGTCCGCCGCATCACGCCTCGAAGCACCGTCGTACATCCGATCGAACCACGATAACACGCCCCTCAGCGATTCGCCCCGCCAACATGCATATGCTGGCAAAAACGGGCGTCGGCGGGCAAGGGCGGCAGCAACCACCGATGCGCAGGCAACGGTCGGCGTCTCTTCTGTTCATCGTCACACGGCTCGGCTATAAACGCAGCCGATTGTAGTTTTGCGATTTCGATTCGGGGGTTTTATGAACGCTCCTTTCAAGCAGGCCGAGCGGCTGGGTCGGTTGACCACGGAGCTTGGGCCGGACGTTCTGGTGCTGCTGCGTTTCGATGGCAGCGATCATCTCAACGACCTGTTCGAATATCGCGTTGAAGCCCTCGCCATCCGCGACGATCTGGATTTCGACGCGTTGGTTGGCACGCATGCGACCGTCGAGATAGAGGCCCATGAGGTGATGCGGCCCTTTGACGGCATCGTCACATCGGCCCGTTGGGCCGGCGTCGGCGAGAACGGTCATCGCTATGATCTTACGCTGCGCCCGTGGTTCTGGCTGGCCGGGCGGCGGCGCAATCAGCGGATCTTCCACAACAAGACCGTCATCCAGATCCTGCAGGAGCTGCTTTCGGATTATGCCGGACTTGGCGATCCGGCCTTGGAAATCAGCCTGTCCAAGGACTATCCGATCCTCGAATATACCGTGCAGTACCGCGAATCCGACCTGGATTTCGCCCGCCGCCAGATGGAGCGGCACGGGATCAGCTTCCATTTCAAACACGCGATGGGCAGCCACACGCTGGTGCTGACCGACGACGTGCTGGCCCATGAGGAGATCGGCGCTCGCCCGTTCAAGCGCTATGATGGCCATCACCAGTACGAGCAGGAGCATTTCTGGGACTGGGCTCCGGAACGCAACATCACCACCGGCGCAGTGCGGTTGGCGGATTACAACTTCAAGAAACCGACGCAGGCGATGGAGGTGGATCGTCTGGGCGACGCGCAGCATGCTCAGGGCCAGATCGAGAGCTTCGACTATCCCGGCGACTATCTCGCGCAGGGCGTGGGCAAGCTGGTGGCGGGGCTCAGAACCGAGCAGGAACGCGGCGCGGATCGTCGTAACCGGGCGGCGGGCGATTGCGTATCGCTTGGCGCGGGCATGCGGATGACGCTCTCGGGCGACAAGGTGCCCGGCACGGGCGAGACCTATCTGTGTCTGAGCGCCTCGCATCACTTCGTCAGCGAGGCTTACGGCACGGGCGGCCAGGGCAGCGACGGCTACAGCTTCACCGGCAGCTATGTGCTGATGCCCGACACAGCCCCGATGGCCCCGCCCAAGCGCACGCCGCTGGCCGTGGTGCAGGGCCCGCAAACCGCCGAGGTTGTGGGCGAAGGCGAGATCGACTGCGACGAATATGGCCGCATTCTGGTTCGCTTCCACTGGGACTTGGCGAACGCCTATTCGATGCGCTGCCGGGTCAGCCAGAACTGGGCCGGCGCCGGCTGGGGCGGTATGGTTATCCCGAGGATCGGCATGGAGGTCGTCGTCGAGTTCCTCGAAGGCGATCCGGACAAGCCCTTGGTCACCGGCAATGTGTTCAATGGTAAGAACGACGCGCCGTACCAGCTTCCGGCCAACAAGACCCGCGCGGTCTGGCGTTCGAACACCCATCAGGGCCAAGGCTTCAACGAGATCAGCTTCGAAGACCAGTCCGGCATCGAGGACATGTTCTTTCACGCCCAGAAGGACCTGACCACCAAGGTTCTGAACAATTCCAGCGCCAATATCGGGGCCAACAGGGTCGACAATATCGCGAATAATGCGAGCCTCGTGATCGGCGATAACGCCGTCGAGCGCGTTGGCCGGAACAAGAATGTGACTATTGGCGGCGGCGGCGCGGGGCTGCTTGGGATGCTGATGCCTCTCTTGCAAGCTGGCGGCAAGCTGTTCCGCAAATCCGGTCAGAAAGCCGGACTTGGGCCTGTGACCGGCATGGGTGGGTATGTCGCGGGCGGCAAGGAATTGCCGGTCGAGGTGATGACGCTTCTCGGCAATGCCGGGTTTTCGCAAAGCGGGGATCACCGCAGCGGGCAGGGCGTTTCACAAAGTGGCAAGGCGGCTTCGCTGGCTGGCCAGATCGGTTCGCTGCTGGGTGGATCGGGCGTGCTGAATTCCGTGGTCGAGCGGTTCCGGACGGATACGATCGGGCTGGCCCGGACCGAGCAGATCGGTCTGGCCAAGAATACGGTCGTCGGCAATATCATGACCACCTCGGTCGGCAAGACGATGAAGGTGAAGGTCGGCGAGGATTACGATCTCGAAACCAAGAAATCGATCTTCAGCCGGACCGTGAAGCACACGCTGCATGCCAAGGAAAAGTTCATCATCGGTGGGCCTGGCGGCACGATCATCATCGACAGTTCCGGCGTGACCATCAAGGCGCGGCATCTGAAGATCAAATCCCCCAATGTCGATTTTTCATCCGGCAATCCCGATCAGGTCGATGCGCTGAACTCCGACAAGGCCTTCGTCCAGGAGTGCAAGGCCGGGAAGGGCGAGGGCCAGACATGACGCTCAATCTTCCCGAGGCGCTGACCGGCTCGCCGGATCAGGAGGCGCTGGCGCTTGGCCTCGAAGAGATCGTCTTTGCTCCGCTGGACGAGGACGAACAGCAGCGGCAGGCATCAGATACGACGTCACTGCCGCTGCGCGCCTTTGCCTTGCTGGACGCGTCGCAAAGCCCGGATATTCCGATCTGCCTCGAAGGGTTCTCGGGCCCCGCCCGATGCCTGTTCGACGGTGCGGCCTATGAGGACATGGCCGAGGTCGCGCCCTGGCTGATCGAGTTGACGCGCCATTCCGATGCCTGGGACTGGTTCGTCGAGGAGGGTTATGGCCGGAACTGGGGCATCCTGATCCACTCCCGCCTCGAACTGCCGCGCCTGAAGACCCACCTCAAGAAGTTCCTGAAGATCGAGGACGAAGACGGCGAGCGCTATTTCTTCAAATATTACCGCCCGGAGCATTTCAACAGATATGCGCCGGGCTTTGATGGTGTCCAGCGCGCATCATTCTGGCGCGGGATCGAGGCGGTCCATGCCGAAAGCAAAGGTAACGCGACGGTGCTAATGCGTCATCGGCTGAATAAAGGGGGCCGGCATGAGAGCAGGCCGCTTGATGTGGCGGAAGCCGGAAGGCCGCTGCTGATCAGAACGGCGGACCTCGGCGATAACCCTACCAGCCCGGCACGAGGATAGCATGGTCATCAAGTTTACGAAAAAGCAGAAAGTCGATGGCTACCTCAAGGAAGACGACAGCTTTGCTGATTGGTATGTGGACGAATTCATGGAGGTAAATTTCAAGGATCTGAAATTCGGGATCGAAGACGCCGTCCTCAAGAAATGGGTTCTGAATGGACGTGGCTATGCCCGGCATTTCCGTATTGATGACCCAAGTGATCAGGCCATGTTCGTCACCATGATGTGGGAGGTCGGGCCCGACTTTTTCAAATTCGACGGCTTTCGCCAGATCGCGACCGACCCTGACATGCCGCCAGAGGAAAAGATCAGGCGCTTCTTCGATATGGATGCAGATCGCGCAGCCGATGCCATCGTCAACAGCGATATGACCTGCTGGATCTACTGTGACCTTCCTGAGATGGAGGTCCGATAATGGGCAGCATCGAACACGCGAGAGTCGATGAATGGGGCCAGCAGAGCGTCAGCAATGCGCAGAAGGAACTCGACCAGTTGAACGCACAGATTGCCGAGGTTGGCGTCGATGCCGCGTTGACGGCTTGTAGCTCTGTACCTGGCTACGGCATCGCCTGTGACTTCGCGAGTCTTGGGAAATCAGTTTCCAAAGGGGATTGGCTTGGTGCTGCCCTGGATCTTGTGGGTTTTGTGCCGGTGCTCGGGGACATTGCCAAGGGCTCAGTGCGCGGCACGAAGATCCTGAAGACGATGGACGACCTGACCGGCGCACTCAGCGTCGCGCAAGCGGTCGTCAACAAATCGCGGCGTGTCCTGTCTCAGGGAACCGATGCGATCCGTGCGGCAGCGCGAACTTCGGGTGATTTCCTTGGGATCCGGAAGGCAGCCGCGCGCGACTATTGGAGCAAGCAGGTCCGCAACAGCGACGCATACAAACGTTATCGCAAGCAAATCGACGAATGCCCCGATGCTGCGTGTAGAGCTAAGGCACGTGAGGCGTATCAGCAAGAACGCTACAAGCATATGAATTTGCCCAAATCGGGTCCACCGCCAGCAGGCCGTGGCGAATGGGTGGGCGACGGGGCCTATCCTGGGCATGGGATTTTCAAACCTCATCCTGACACCGATTTGGCACGCTCATTGGATGCCTACAATGCAAAATATGGAACAAATTTCGAGGGTGTTAAGTACTCCGGTGGCCACCCCGATTTTTCTCCGTTTGTGATGCGTGATTCTCGGGGCCGGCCGATGGAAGTCGAGATACCAGACATGAAAGGGGATCGGCTGGGTGGCAGCGGAGATTTTGGGCAGGCTAGATCTCGCCTTTCGGAGAAGTACGGTAGTTGGTCAAAACGCCAAGAGAGCGGCTATACTTGGCACCATATGGAAGATGGCACAACCATGCAGCTTGTCGATAGCACCATTCATAATGCTGCCGCGGGCGGGGCGACGCATCGAGGCGGCGGGAGCATGATGTCAACGAATGCGGCGGAGTTTTAGGAGATTAATGTGAACTTAGCAGAGGTAATGCAAAAAGTCGCCGAAAGTGGGGAGCTAGACGTAGATCCCAATTTTGCTGATCGATGGACAATCGATGATGTGGCTACTTTTGAGAGCGAAGCGGGCTTGAAAATCGGTCGCGAAGGCAGGGAGTTTCTGACTGATTTTGGTTGTGTAGCAATCGAAGAAAACTGCCACTTTCTAGCCAAGATTCCTGGCGAACCGCAGCAAGTTCACGAAGTTCAGGTGCTTGGAGGTAGTCCTGATCAGTTGATTGCGAATGAAAGGATTTTCCGTGGGCGAGGGTCGCATGCCCTGAAATATCGCATGTTCTTCTTTGGATCTGCCGATGGTGGGTATCGCTATATATTGCTCGGTGAAGAAAATGATGATGCAGTATATATCTGGTCAGGACTGTCTGGCCCTAATGAACCCGATGAGTTGCATCAGCCTGTGAAAATTTCGGAAAACCTGGCGGATTTTCTCAATAATTTGCAGCCCTATGAGAACTTATGATCGGCAACGCTGAGGTCACCACTTTGGTCCCTTCATTCTGCGGCGTAGATCTGGCTGCGAAATGGAGAGAAACATTCGTTGAAAAGTACTCTGATCAGCTACGGAAGCTTATGCTGCCTGCACTTGAAATCCATATGAGTGAGCAGGATCGGCTTGCTGTGGGGGCGGGCACGCCGGGTTTTTCGGAAGCGCTACGGTTGGATGCTCCGGTGCCGATATCGACCGGATTGTCCCAACAGATCGAGGCGGCGCTGGATCGGTTCCCGGATGGGGTCTTCCTTCGCACGGGAGCCACAAGTTTCAAGTCATCGCTCCTGCCGGTAACACCGGCCAGGACGGTAAAAAGGGCGATGGATATTCTTTCTCTGCCCAACAGGCGCGCTGCCGCTTTTCTGGCTGACAGCCTCGTGAACTTCTACGATCTGAATTTGTTCGCCTTCCCCTGGCGCGACATTGCCCCTTGGTCCGAGTTCCGCATTTTCATCCGCGACCGCCGGATTATCGGTATTTCGCAATACCACCATCAGTCGAATTTCCCAGAGATTGCTACCAACGAGCGCGCGATCAAGACGTCGCTGTCCGATTTCTCGCGCGATCTGCTTGATGCGCTGCATATGGACACGGTGGTCGCGGATGTCTTTGTCGAGCGCCACAATAATGGCGGTTTCAAGACCACGCTGATCGAGTTGAACCCCTTCATCCAGCGCACCGATCCCTGCCTCTACACCTGGAAGAACGGCGGTGATTTCGATAGCGGGTTCCGGTATCGAGAGGCTCAGGATCGGCCTCAGGCGGCTCGGTCCGGCAGGCAGCAGATGATCGACGATCCGTGGCAATTGCCGTCGTGAACGTGGGAGGATTGTCAAATGGGTAAACCTGTCGCACTTGTCGGCCATCCGCACACCTGTCCGATCCACGGCGGTGGGCCGGTGATGAACCCCGGGCAGGCTTTTGTCAGGTTCAACGGCATTTCGCTGGCCGTCGAAGGCGGGCAATGCGGCTGTCCCGGCTTGCCGCCGCTGCCCGATCCGATGGTGAAAGGCTCCGGCACGGTGAAGATCAACGGCCGCGGCATCATGCGCATCGGCGACAAGACCGCGCATGGCGGCAGGATCGCGATGGGTGTGCCGACGCTGAAATCCGACTGAGCATCCGCCGGTTTGCATTCACAAGTTGGACCGGAACCGGCATCTCAGCATCGTCATGCAAACTGGACCTGTCACGTATTTGTGCCGCTCCGAGTGCTCGTTTAAGCCACCTTCCGTTCAAAAGCGACCGGGCTTTTCCAGCCCAGTGCTGAGTGCCGTCGACGCGGATTGTAGAACCCATTGATGTATTCGAAGATCGCCATCTCAGCGTGCCGCCGGGTTACCCATGACCGCCGCCAGATCAGCTCGGCCTTGATGGTTTTGAAGAATGTCTCGACGGCCGCATTGTCATAACAATTACCTTTGCCGCTCATCGAGACTTTGAAGCCATGCTGGCGCAGGATCTTCTGGTAGTCATGCGAACAGTATTGGCTGCCCCTGTCGCTGTGGAAGATGCAGCCTTTGGGTGGCGACCTGAAGGCAATCGCCATCTTCAAGGCCCGGATCGCCAGATCGCGCTTCATCCGGTTGCTGACAGCCCAGCCGATCACGCGGCGGGAGTGCAGGTCCAGGATGACTGCCAGATATAGCCAGCCCTCGCGGGTCCAGATGTAGCTGATGTCGCCCGCCCATTTCTGGTTGGGCCCGGCTGCACTAAAGTCGCGATCCAGCAGGTTCGGGGCGATGTTGAACGTATGGGCGCTGTCGGTCGTGGCTTTGAACTTACGCGTTCTTTCAACGATGATCCTGTTTTCGCGCATCAGGCGACCGACGCGTCGATGCCCGACATCGACACCAACCTCTTTCAGCTCCTCTGTCATCCTCGGCCGACCATAGCTGCCCAAGCTCAGACGCGACTGTTCCTTGATATGCGCCAGAACGACCATGTCCATGCGCTGCCTGTGGCTGGCTGGGAGGCTGCGGAAGGCCCGTAATCCACGCGGGCTGACATTCATCACCTGGCAAAGCCGGTCGATCGGGAAGGCCCCGCGCTGTTCTTCGATGAACCTGAACCTCACGGCTTTTGGCCCGCGAAGAACTGGGTGGCTTTTTTTAGGATGTCCCTCTCCTCCTTGAGGATACGGTTCTCGCGCCGAAGCCGTTCGTTCTCACGCGCCAACTCGCGATCCTCGGCTGAGACTACGTCCGTGTCCCGGTGTGCGTTCACCCACTTATTGAGGGTCGACAAGCCGACCCCAAGATCATCCGCAACTTGACGCCGCGAAAGCCCGCTGGTCAGCGCAATCCGCACTGCATCCTTGCGAAATTCATCCGTCCTGACTGTGCCCATGGTTCATCTCCTTTGCTGCACATTACGTGGTCAAAGGAGCGGCACCAAACCGCGACAGGTCCAATCGGCTTGCCTGGCGCGATGTAGTGCCATTCGATCCGATGCTCGGAACACCACCGCAGGATGGCTTTGGAGGTCAGTTCCGTGCCGTTGTCGCTGACAATCATTCCGGGTTTGCCACGACGTTCGATCAGGGCCGTCAGTTCACGTGCCACGCGGTGCCCCGATATCGAGGTGTCCGGTATTGCTGCGAGACATTCACGAGTGACGTCGTCGACCACGTTGAGAACCCGGAAGCGCTGGCCATTGGCGAACTGGTCATGGACAAAATCCAGCGACCATCGCGCATTTGGGCGAGCCTCGACCAGGATTGGCGCCCGTGTCCCGACGGCCTTGCGGCGAGTCTTCCGCTTGCGCACCGTCAGCCCTTCCTCGCGGTAGAGCCGATAGATCCGGTTGATGCCGGAAGGTTCGCCCTCACGGCGCAGCAGCACGAAGAGCCGCCGGTAGCCGAACCGACGGCGCTCGTTGGCCAGTTCGCGCAACCGCGCGCGCAGTGCCGTATCCGGCGCGCGTTGCGCTTGGTATCGGATCATCTTGCGATCCGCCCCAGCAACCCGGCACGCCCGCCGTTCCGAAAGCCCGAACCGGGCCTTCAGGTGCGCGACCGCCTCGCGCTTCAAGGCGGGCGTCACCACTTTTTTGAAACCAGTTCCTTCATCGCGGAAAGATCGAGCATTTGCTCGGCCAGCAGCTTCTTCAGCTTCGCGTTCTCATCCTCGAGCGCCTTAAGCCGCTTGGCCTCCGACACCGTCATGCCGCCGAACTTGGCCTTCCAGTTATAGAAGGTGCCTTCGGACATGCCGTGCTTGCGGCACAGGTCCGCGCACTTCGCACCCGCCTCGTGCTCCGTCAGGATGCCGATGATCTGTTCGTCCGTGAATCTCGTTCGCTTCATTGTCCGTCCTCAAGTTGGGCCGGACTCTAATCAACGGTGGAGCAAAAATCCCGTGGCAGGTCAGCTGCTGCACGCTGATGCGCGTCGGTGCAGTTTTTGGTGTTCGGTGTTGATGTGGCGTTGATGTGCGTGCGCGATTGGCCGGTGGCATGTGTATACCATCGACCTATGCATTTGATTTATTTATCGATTTTGGTTGCGGGGGTAGGATTTGAACCTACGACCTTCAGGTTATGAGCCGATCAGGAGGAAAAATAGGAAATCTATATATTTCAGCAGCTTACGCAATAACCGTTTGATTTCTTGCGATTTCCATTCCGGCGTTCGACCGCATTGAGCGGCTTTTGACAGCACAACCTGCACGAAAACTGCAGCCAAAGGTTGATGTGGCGTTGAGGTGAGCAATTTTCAGTACCATCCATTTCGCTATATGATCACGCAGAACGTGATCCCGCACGAAAGCAGCGACGAAAGTGCAAGTTTGACTTGACAGAATTTCGTCCGGCTCTCCATCGATTTGGCTAAGATCAGATTGTCGCCCCGAGGTCAGGGTAACGATGATCGGTCGCGCAAAGCGAATGGTCGCCCAATGCTTCGATGACGCGGCAGTTCGCTATTTTGCCTCCCGCGCATTGCGTCAGAATACGTTGCAGTTCGACCTTGAGCGCGCCCAGCCGCGCAAGACGACTTTCAACCTCGGCCAGTTGCGCGATGACGATGGCGTCGGCCGCCGCGCAGGGCTGGTCAGGCTGGTCCGACAGGCTGAGCAGGTCACGGATCGCCTCCAGCGTGAAACCCAGATCGCGCGCGTGGCGGATGAAGGCCAGCCGTTCCAGCGCCTTTTGACTGTAAAGCCGCTGGTTTCCCGCACTGCGTTCAGCCTCGGGCAAAAGACCGATCTGCTCGTAATAACGGATCGTCGGCACCTTCACACCGGCAGACGCACCCAACTTTCCAATCGTCAACATGAGATTCCCCTTGAAGCTCTAGTTACTAGAGACATTAGGTTCTCGAATCGATGAAGGCAACTTCCCGATCCGGGGCGAGGATAACGACATGACAACTACAGATCCCAACAGCGGAACAGCCTGCGACTGGACAGTCTCGGGCATGGATTGTGGATCCTGTGCGACCAAGATCAAAGATGCCGTGACACGCCTGCCGGGCGTCAGCGGCGTTGAAATTGGCATCATGACGGAACGGCTTCGCCTGACGCTGGACGAAACACAGACCGATCGCAACAAGGTCGAAAAGGTGGTGAAATCGCTTGGTTATGGAATCGCGCCGCGCGCGGCAGGGGCGAAGAAGGACTTTGTCATGCCCGCCATGAGCGATGCGCCGGCAGATGGCCATGACCATGACCATGACCATGATCGGAATGATGCCGCCGCAGCGGCGCGTGACGACAGCGGTCATGGCAGCCCTGGCCATGTGGATGACGACCCTGCCGACCGCGGCAAGCGATGGTATCAGACCCGCAAGGGTAAGCTGGTAATCTTTACCGCGATCCTTCTGGGTGTCGCCTGGATCATCGAATTGCTGGCGCCGCAGGTCGGCAAGTGGGCTTTCGTCGCGGCCTGTCTGATCGGCGTGGCGCCGGTTGCGAAACGCGCCTTTGCAGCTCTGCGTCTGGGTCAGCCCTTTACAATCGAAAGCCTGATGACGGTCGCGGCCATTGGCGCCTTGTTCATCGATGCTGCGGAAGAGGCGGCATTGGTAGTGTTCCTGTTCGCGGTTGGCGAAGTGCTGGAGGGTGTGGCAGCCGGCAAGGCGCGCGATGGCATCCGCGCGCTTGCCGATCTGGTTCCCAAGACAGCGCTGCTGTTGGTAAACGGGACAACGCAGGAAGTCCCGGCATCAAGCCTTGCTGTCGGGCAAATGGTGCTTGTCCGTCCGGGCGACCGCATCCCCGCAGATGGCGAGATTGCCGAGGGCACCTCGGGCGTAGATGACAGCCCCGTTACCGGCGAAAGTGTTCCTGTCACCAAGGGGCCGGGCGACCCGGTCTTCGCCGGCTCGATCAATACCGAGGCCGCGCTACGCGTGACCGTCACCAAAGCTGCAGAGGATAACACAATCGCCCGCATCATCCGGCTGGTGGAAGAGGCTGAGGTCGCGCGCGCGCCGACTGAACGCTTCATCGACCGCTTCAGCCGCTGGTACATGCCCGCTATCGTTACTGTCGCGGCGCTGGTTGTTCTGGTGCCGCCGCTGGCATTTGGCCAACCTTGGGACACCTGGATCTATCGCGGTCTGGCGCTGCTGCTGATCGGCTGCCCCTGCGCGCTGGTCATCTCGGTTCCGGCCTCAATCGCCTCGGCGCTGTCCACAGGCGCACGGCGCGGGATGCTGATGAAGGGCGGTGCGGTGATCGAGGCGGCGGCCGATGTATCCCGTGTCGCCTTCGACAAGACCGGCACCCTGACTCATGGGCGTCCGGTGGTGACGGATGTTGTCGCTTTCGGCGCGACGACCGAGGCCGAGTTGCTGGCAGTGGCGGCGGGGGTCGAAACCGGCTCCAGCCACCCGCTGGCCGTCGCCATCCTGACCAAGGCCGATGAGGCGGGCATCGAAGCGCTGCCGTCACGCGATGCGAAAGCACTGTTGGGCAAAGGGGTGATCGCCACGGTCGGCGACGCCTCCGCTTGGGTCACCTCGCCGCGGTATGCGCTGGAAAATGGCGGGATCGACCAGTCTGACCTGCAGCTTGCCACGGCATTTGAGGAAGATGGCAAGACCGCTGTCGCCGTCTTCCGCGAAAAGACCCCGTTCGGCCTGATCGCCATGCGCGATGAGCCAAGACAGGACGCAGCCGAAGCGATTCGTCAACTGACAGAGATGGGCGTGACCTCCGTCATCCTGACGGGGGACAATCCGCGCACGGCGGCCGCGATCGCCGGCGGGCTGGGCATGGAGTTTCGGGCCGACATGATGCCTGAAGACAAGCTAACCGCGATCCGTGAAATGGGCGAGCAAGGCGGCGTGATGATGATCGGGGACGGCATCAACGACGCGCCGGCCCTGAAACAGGCAAGCATCGGCGTGGCCATGGGATCAGGCACGGATGTGGCGCTGGAAACCGCAGATGCCGCGATCCTTCGCGACCGGGTCACGGACATCCCCGCGCAGATCCGGCTTGCCCGCACGGCCATGGGAAATATCCGCCAGAACATCACCATCGCGCTGGGGCTTAAGGCGGTGTTTCTTGTGACCTCGGTTCTGGGGATCACCGGGCTGTGGATCGCGATCATGGCCGATACCGGGGCGACGGTTCTGGTTACGCTGAACGCGCTACGGCTGTTGCGCTTCGATCCTGAACGCGAGGCATGACGCCGTGATTTCCGCTTTCGGTTGGGCGGTGCTTGCCCTGCTTGCCGCTTACCTCATGCTTTTCTTTTTCGGCAATGCCATGGCGGCGCGAGCCGCCGGGCGGCCGGTCTGGCTGTTCTCGCGGGCGAAACGGCGCGACTGGTGGGCGGCGCTGGGCTTTCGGGCGGCCTTCGCTTTGGCGCTTCTGGGGCCACTGCTGTGGGGTGCCTTTCCCACGCTGCATAACCTCGACCCCTTCTGGATCGAAGGACAGGCGCTGGCGCTTGGCGGGGTCGGTGTGTTTCTGGCCGGCATCGGCGCGATGGTTGCCTTTGCTGCGCAGATGTCGATGGGCGCTTCATGGCGGGTGGGTGTCGCTGAAGGTGCAACGGGTGCGCTTGTCTCGGGCGGGCTCTATCGGTTCAGCCGCAACCCGGCCTTTTTCGGGCAGTTCATCCTGCTTCTTGGCACAGCCCTTGCCATCCCTTCACTGCCGACACTTCTCGCGCCGATGCTGTTTCTGTGGTCGGCCACGGCGCAGGTCCGGTCCGAGGAGGTCGTCCTTCGGCAAGCCCTGGGGGCAGAGTATGACGCATACGCGGCATCTGTTCCGCGCTGGATCGGGCTACCATAATCTCTTCTCGACCAATTACCTGAATCACACGATCAATTATGCCACTTGCGAATGTCCGGACGGATCACAGCTCGACCCGTTTCAGCCGCAGCGCATTGGCGATGACAGAAACCGAGGACAGCGACATGGCCGCTGCAGCGATCATCGGCGACAGCAGCAGGCCAAAGATCGGATAGAGCAGCCCCGCCGCAACCGGGATGCCGGCGGCATTGTAGATGAAGGCGAAGAACAGGTTCTGCCGGATATTGCGCATGGTGGCCACCGCCAGCTTGCGGGCACGGACGATGCCGGTCAGGTCGCCGCCCAGCAGGGTCAGCCCGGCGCTTTCGACCGCCACATCGGCGCCGGTGCCCATGGCGATACCGACATCCGCCGCAGCCAGCGCCGGGGCGTCGTTCACACCATCGCCGGCCATGGCGACCCTGGTCCCCTTGCCGCGCAGCCCGTCGATCAGGTCCCTCTTGCCCTCGGGCAGCATCCCGGCGCGGACCTCGTCGATGCCCAGCTTTGACGCAACGGCCTTCGCCGTGCGTTCATTGTCGCCGGTTGCCATGATCACCTTGATGCCCAGATCGTGCAGGTCACGTATTGCCGCCTCGGCGGTGGATTTGATCGGGTCGGCCACGGCGACCAGACCGGCCAGCCCGCCATCCAGCGCCACGAACATGGCGGTCTTGCCCTCGCCGCGCAGGCGATCGGCGGTCTTCTCGCCCGTGTCGCAGTCGATGCCGAGCGATGTCATCAGCGCATTATTGCCAAGCGCCACATCCCGGCCATCGACCTTGCCGATCACCCCCTTGCCGGTGATGGCCTCGAACTCCTCGCCATTGCCAAGGCTCAACCCACGCGATTTCGCGCCTTCGACAATCGCCTCAGCCAGCGGGTGTTCGGAGGCGCGTTCCAGCGCAGCGGCGGCAGCCAGCAACTCATCCTCGGGCACGTCGCCGAAGCTGGTCACATCGGTCAGGGCCGGCTTGCCTTCGGTCAGCGTGCCGGTCTTGTCGACGATCAGCGTGTCCACATCTGCCATCAGTTCCAGCGCCTCGGCATTCTTGACGAGCACGCCGGCCTGCGCGCCGCGCCCCGCCGCCGTGGTGATGGAAATCGGCGTCGCCAGTCCAAGCGCACAGGGACAAGCGATGATCAGCACCGAAACCGCCGAGGCAATTGCGAAGACATAGGACGGGCTGGGGCCAAAGATCAGCCAGACGACAAAGGCCAGAATGGCGATCACCACCACCGCCGGCACAAAAATCGCCGAAACCCGGTCGGCCAGCCCCTGAATCGGCGCTTTGGAACGTCGCGCGCCGGCGACCATCTGGACGATCTGCGACAGGACCGTGTCGGCGCGGACATCGGTGGCGCGGATCGCCAGCGTGCCGTTCTTATTAATCGTGCCGCCGGTCACGCGGTCGCCCTCGGTCTTCTCGACCGGCACCGGCTCGCCGGTAATCATGCTTTCATCGACGGAAGAGCGGCCCTCGACCACCTCGCCATCGACCGGCACGCTGTCGCCAGGCCGCACGCGCAGCATGTCGCCCGCCATGATGTTTTCCAGCGGTGCATCGTATTCCGTACCATCGGGCAGGATACGTCGGGCAGTCTTGGGCGCCAGATCCAGCAGCGCCCGGATCGCATCGCCGGTGCGTTCCCGAGCCCGCAGTTCCAAGACCTGCCCGACGAAGACCAGCGCCACAATGACCACGGCCGCCTCGTAATAGGTGCCGACGGTTTCGCCCATCCGGTATTCCTCGGGAAAGATGCCCGGCAGGAAGGTCGCGAACAGCGAATAGATATAGGCCGCCCCGACACCCAGAGAGATCAGCGTCCACATGTTCGGCGAGCGGTTCCTGAAGGAATCCAGCCCGCGCTGAAAGAAGGGCCGCGCCGCCCAGAGCACGATGGGCGTGGCCAGCAGAAACTCCAGCCAGACGGCGGTGCGGTGCCCGATCCAGTCGCGGACCGGAATGCCCACCATCTCGCCCATGGTCAGGATCAACAGCGGCACGGCAGCGGCCACGCTGACCCAGAGCCGCCGGGTGAAATCGGTCAGTTCATGGCTGGGTTCATCCGAGGGAATCATCGGCTCCAAGGCCATGCCGCAGATCGGGCAGGCGCCGGGTTCGTCGCGGACGATCTCGGGATGCATCGGGCAGGTCCATTGCGTGCCCACCGGGGCGGTTTTTTCGACCTTGGCCGCCGCGCCCGAGGCGTAGAACCACGGATCGCCGTCGAATTTCGACTGGCACCCGTCCGAGCAGAAATAGAAGGTCTGTCCCTCATAGTCGCGGTGCCGGGCCTCGGGCTTTATCTTCACCTGCATCCCGCAAACCGGATCGATGGCCTTGCCGGGATCAGCCTGTACCGGTGAGCCACCGTGTGTCCCGTGATCGTGATGCCCATGCGAATGATCGTGCTTGTGGTCCATGACTCTCTCCCGGCAGATACCTATAGGGGGTATATCAGACTTGCTCTATACCCCTTTAGGGTATAGCACAAGCTGCGGATGTTGAAGATCGGAGCCCTCCTTGGCGCATGACAAGCAGAACCGAGACGCGATCCTGAAGCGGCTTTCCCGCCTGAACGGTCAGGTGCAGGGCGTCTCGCGCATGGTCGAGGATGGGCGCTATTGCGTCGACATCCTGAACCAGACCGCCGCCATCCGGTCTGCCCTGCGCGGCGTCGAACGCTTGCTGATCGAGGATCACGCGCGAAGCTGCATGGAAGACGCGATCCAATCCGGCGATCAGGACCGTCAGCGGGTGATGTTCCGCGAGGTCGTCGAACTGATGGAAAAGGTGCGCGACTGATGCGGTTGCTGCTGTCGGCCCTGCTTTCTGTCATGCTGGCGGTGACGATGCCGCTGGTCGTGATGGGCGCATCGGCGGAGGCATCGCCGATGGCCTCGATGGCCGCAACATCCCCGTCGCCAACCGCGCATGAATGCTGCACCACGCAGCCCGATTCTCCGCATGGCGACTGTGCAGCCTGTGCCGCGCTCGGCCATACCGAGGTCACGCCGGATGCGGCCCGGTCGCCACGCCGAATCCGGCACATTCCTCCACTGGTGGATATGAAATCCGCCAGGCCGCGTTTTCCGCTGCCCCCTCCGCGATCCGCTGCTCTCTGACGCCACATGGCCCGAGGGGCACAAGCCGATCAACTGCGCCACGAGAGGGGCGAATGACCCTACGGCGCGTAATATCCTGAAGGACATCAGAAATGAGCAACCCCAATTTCTCGCGTCGCGGGGCGATCCTTGCGGTCGCAGCGATGCTGTCGACAACCTCTACGCTTGCCTTTGCCACCATCGGTTCGGACGAAAAGCCGAACCTGCTGAGCATCACCAAGGACCCCGGCTGCGGCTGCTGCGGCGCCTGGGCCGATCTGGCCATCGAGGCGGGGTTCGAGGTCGAGATCACTGAGGCCAGCGACTATGTCGGCATGAAGCGCGACGCCGCTGTGCCCGAAAACCTGTGGTCCTGCCACACGACCCGGATCAGCGGCTATATCGTCGAGGGCCATGTGCCCTTCGCGGCCATAAGGCAGCTTCTGGAACAGCGCCCCGACATCACCGGGATCGCCGTGCCGGGGATGCCCGCCGGATCGCCGGGAATGGGCGGCGGGGTCGAGGCCACCGCTGAGGTCATCGCCTGGGGCGGCATTGCCGGCGATGGGCGCGCCTTTCCGCTGGACGGGTAGCAGATGGCGCGCAACGCACTCATCCTCATCGCAGCGGTCGGGCTGGCCGCTGCGATCCTTATTCTCTGGCGCGGCAGCGCGGCGACTGAGACAGCCGCGCAGGATCAGGCCGTAATCGCGCTTGGCCAGCGGCTCTACGCCGAAAACTGCGCCAGTTGCCACGGCGCCGATCTGGAAGGCCAGCCGGACTGGCAGACCCCGCTGGAAAATGGCCGCTATCCGGCGCCCCCGCATGACGAGACCGGCCACACATGGCATCACGCCGACCCGCTGCTGGAACGGATCATTCGCGACGGCACGGCCGCCGTGGTCGGCGATGGGTATGAAAGCGACATGCCCGGTTTCGGCGATGTCATGAGTGACGCCGAAATTTCCGCCGTTCTGGCCTATATCAAATCTACCTGGCCGGAACGCGAGGGCGCAATCCAGAGCCGCATTACCAAGGACAGCGCGCCGTGACACCCCGGCGCATCACCACCATAGCCAAGGAGTTTCCCATGCAGAAAAGAACCGCCGCCATCGTCCTGACGCTTCTCATCCTCGCCGGATGCGCAGCCCAGACGCCCGATATCGCCGCCGAGGAGGCCTCGCCCTATCCGATCCCAAACGAGGTCGTCGCCATTGCTGGCCCTAATCAGGACCTGACAACAGCGCGCCTCGATCCGGCGGATGACTGCTATTGGTACTACTACGCAGGGCCGGTCGAAACGACGCTGGTGCCGCTGCGCGCCGCAAATGGCAACCAAATCTGCAACGCAAAACCGGTCTGACCCATCAGGATCGCCGGAGGGCAGCCTTCTAGCTGATGGCCGTCACGCTGCCTTCCGGCGAATAGAGATAGGCGGTCGCGCCGATCTGGACCCGCGGATACAGTTCGTTGATGTGGGCCATGACCATGCGGACGCAGCCGGAACTGGCGCGGCTGCCGATCGAGGTTGGAAACGGCGTGCCGTGAATGCGCAGATAGGTATCGCGGTCGCCGAGATAGAGATACAGCGCACGCGAACCCAGAGCGTTCCGAGGGCCGGGTTCCATGCCGTCCTCATATTGCGCATAGATCTCGGGTTCGCGCTCGATCATGTTGCGCGTCGGGGTCCAATGCGGCCATTCGGCCTTGCGCTTGATCGTATAGGTGCCCGGCTCGTAAAGATCGCCCCTGCCGATGGCCACGCCGTAACGCATCGCCGTGCCGCCCTCTTCGATGTGATAAAGGTATCGGGCCACCGCATCGACATGAATGTCGCCCGGCACCAGCCCTGCGTTCGCAGTGACTCGCTGCGGCAGGTAACGCGCGTGCAGTCCCCAGGGATTGGGACCACCGGCCTCGACCTCGGCATCCCAAGCGGCCTTTTGCGCCGTGTCGGGCCAGGTTGAGGCCATGACCGGCGTGGCGGCGGCCGCCGAAAACAGCGCCGTCGTCGTGCGGATGAAATGTCTGCGTGTCAGCATGTGATTGCTCCTTGTCTTTTCCTTGTATCTTCAGATGGAAGCGGCAAGCGCAGCGACTTCTGCGATTGCCGTGCCGTATCTTCAGCGCCCATCGACCTCTGGCGTCGCCGCTGGCCCGCCTTCCAGATCGGCGATCAGCGCCTTCATCTCCGCGATTTCCAGAGTCTGCGCCTCGATGATGCTGTCCGCCAGCGCCCGGACGCGAGGATCCGAGATATCCGCACGGGTGGATGTCAGGATCGCAATGGAATGATGCGGAATCATCGCCTTCATCCAGGCGGTATCATCGACTGTTGCCTGACTGCGGACCAGAAACAGGCCAAGTGCAAATGCCAGAATCGAAACGCCCGCGACGATCAAATTGGCACGCGGACTGCGATACATCCCCAGCATGAAGGCCAACATGATCAGCGCCATGGCGCCGCCCATATACAGAGCCATCCACATCCGGGTCTGGCTGAAAAAGACGTGATCGATCGCCCAGGTGTTCAGATACATCAACCCGAACATGATGAACGTCGAGGTGACGATCATCGCGGCAAATCGGACATAGCTTCCGCCACGCATGTTTCCGTGGCTATCGTGGTGATCAGAATGATCCATGACATTCTCCTTTCGTGAAATCTGTCAGTTGCGGCGCGAGGCCGCGATCAGTTCGGCCAGTTCCGTTGATGAAATGGCGCCAAAGCGCGAATCCGATCCGGCGATGAAGGTGGGCGTGCCGACAAGCGCCATCGCTTCGGCCAGCGCATTGGACTGCTGGATATGTTGGGCAATCTCCGGGCCGTCCATATCGCGCTGCAACTGCTGGGTGTCCAACCCGATGAATCGCGCAACACGCAGGACGCTGGCCCTTTCGGCCCGGGGTTTCTGACTCAACAGGGCGCGATGAAAGTCGGCGTAGCGGCCCTGCTTGCGTGACGCCAGCGCCGCGCGGGCCGCGAAAACCGAACCCTCGCCAAAAACCGGCCATTCCCGCATCACCATTCGCAAGCCGGAATCGGCTCCTAACACAGCATCCACCACCGGCATCATCGCGCGGCAGAATTGGCAGTTGTAATCGAAGAACTCGATCAGTGTCGCATTGCCCTCAGGATTGCCAAAGATCGGCGCATTCGCGTCATGTTCAAGCTGCCTGCGGAATTCGGGTGGCAGCGAATGCCCGGCCCACGAAAGGCGCGGTGCGATGGCCATCGCCGGGACGGTAAGGGCCAAGGTCAGGATCATGCGTCGCTGAAACATGGTGCTCCCCTCTCACCCCGAGACCGCGAACGTCGTCATCATGCCGCTGGCAAGATGCGGCATATGGTGACAATGCAGCATCCATTCCGCCGCCTCGCCCGCATCCAGCGCCACCGTGACCATGACCATTGACATGGGCGGCACATAGACCGTGTCGCGCAAAGCACCGGCGAACCGCTTGCCATTGAGGGCGACGACCTGAAAATGATGGCCGTGCAGATGCATCGGATGGCCCATCATCGACATGTTGTGAAACATGATCTCGACCCGCTGACCCGATTTGGCCGCAACCGGAATTCGGTCCTCGAACACACGGTCATTGATGGTCCAGCGATAGGGCTGCATCTGCCCGCCCAGCATCACCATGGGTGAGGCATCCGCAGCACGTTCCGTCAGCGGAGCAACGGCCCGCAAGGCGGCTTCCTGCGCAAGGTCGATATCGAATGCAGGTGCCGCATCGTCGGCCATTCCGAGAATGACCGGCACGTTGGCGCCAGAAGTGGCAAGGATAAGGCCGGTGCGCTCATGCGCGCCTTCACGCAGAGCAAGGATCGGCCAGGCGCCGCCTCCGGCGGGCAGGTCAAGTTCGATATCCAGGCGCTGACCCATGGCCAGACCGAAGCGTGTTCCCGGCAAGGGCTGCACCGGCTGGCCATCCACCGCGACAAGCCGGCCTGGAACCTCGCCGCTGTCGATCCAGAACACCGTGGCAGCAGCCCCATTGATGACCCGCAAAAGGATGCGGCCACCCTTTTCCACCTGCACGACCTCGGGGTCGCCCAGGGTGCGGTCATTCGCCAGATAAGCGTCGAAATCGAAATCGTTGAGGTCCATCTGCATCCCGGCCATACCGGACATGGACATGCCGCCCATTTCCGACATCCCGTTCATGGCCATACCATCGCCCATGTCATGACCGGCATGAGGATCGGCTGGTTGCGACATTTCGGCTTCGGCGGCCTCGTCATGCCCCTTTCCCGAGCGAATTTCGTCCAGCACCTCTTCCGGCGAGCGGAATGAAAAGTCATGCAGGAACATGGTGACCTCTTGCCGATCAGCTCGCCGATCCCCGGGGCGGCGGACGATCAGGGGTGCGGCCAGTAACTGCATCTCCTGAATGGGCACATGGCTGTGCATCCAGTGCGTGCCTGCTGCTGCCTCAAAATCATAGGCACGCGTCTCTCCTGGCTGCAGCAGCGGCATCGGCATATCGGGAACGCCGTCCTGCGCGTTCGGCGGGATCTGTCCATGCCAATGAATGATCGTCGGCTCGGTCAGATCGTTGGTCAGGTCCAGCAGGAAACGCTGGCCGGGGTCCAGAATCAGCCCGGGCGTTCCGTTGCCGTTGATCAGCCCGAAAACAGTGGCGGCGCGGCCATCGATGTCAAGCGTGCGCGTCGTTGCCTGCAATGCCAGCGCGGCTGGCTGCGCAAAGCCCGCGCGCGGGATGACAAAAGCTGCGGCCATGGCAGCGGATGCGGTCAGAAAGCCGCGGCGATTCAGTGTGCAAGTCATATGAATAATCCATCAGATCCCGTAGGGCGAACCATGTTCGGCACCTTGAAAGGTGCGGCAAGCAAGTGTTCAGATGGATTTCGGAGGGCGGTATCCGGGGCCGACCAGACGGCCCTCACGTGTCACTGCTATAGAGCGCCATTTCAGCGAATGCTCGGTCTCAACAGGCGCAAGTTGTGCGGCAGCAAGCCAGGGCGTAGGTGTGCCGACACATACAATCGCACAGGCATCGGTCATATCGTGCCGAGAAGGCTCTCCTGAATAACCGTGCTCATGCCCGGTTGTATCGCCGGGATGGCTGATCGAAGCGACAACGTGATCGGTCGGCAGTCCGGCTGGGCCAGCACTTTGCCCATGCTCCGTCGCGCCCGCCAACACGAGCAGAACAACAAGCAGAAAACATATCGCGCGGCACATCATGTGGTTGAGTTGGAACCTATGAAACTAGCTTGACAATAAGCAGGACAGGCTTTCGTTGCAATTCACGGAGTAGTCAACAGAGGGTGTAGGTTTTTCCCTTCTGAGCCATTGACCGGCAGCCCTCCCCCTAGGTTCTGCCACCTTCCGCCTCCCTGCCGGTCTGTCTGGTGATGTATGACTTGCCAAGCGCGCGAGGCTGAGCCTCATGTGGGATGCAAGAAGGAGGCGCTGGGCATGGTGAAGCGATTGAGGTTAAACGAAAAATCGGTGCGGGAGGCGGCACCGGAACCGGGCCGGGACTATCAGATTTTCGACAGCGAGGTGCGGGGGTTTGCCATCTGCATTTACCGTTCGGGCAACCGGGCCTTCACGCTGGATTACCGCCATGCCGGGCGGCAGCGGCGGATGACGCTGGGGCGCTGGCCGGAATGGTCGACAGCAGCGGCGCGGGAACGGGCGAAGGAGCTGCGCCGCGATATCGATGCCGGGGGCGATCCGCTGGGCGCCAAGGAAGACGGGCGGGACGCGCCCCGGTTCAGGGATCTGGTCGAGCGTTATACCGAGGTGCATCTGCCCAACCTCGCCAGGACGAATGCCTCGGATCAGCGATCCATGCTGACCAAGCTGGTCGGGCCGGACTGGAACAACCGGCTTGTCACCGAGATCACGCCCTATGATGTGGAAAAGCTGCTGAACCGCATCGCAGAGGGTCGCGCCCGCCCGCATAAGGCAAAGCCCAACAATCGGGCCCGAAAGCTGCAGGGGTCCAAACCGACGCCGGTGCGCGCCAACCGCGTCGGCGAGGTGCTCCGAAAAATGTTCACCTATGCGCAAGGATGGGGCTGGCGGGATGACAACCCGGCCTCGGGCTTCCGCCGCCGCATCGAGAACCCGCGCGAGCGGTTTCTGTCGCAGGACGAAATCCGGAAGCTTGCTACCGCGCTGGACGCGGCCGAGGATCGGCGCGCGGCGGATATCATCCGGCTCTGCATGCTGACCGGCGCGCGGGTCGGCGAGGTCCGGCAGGCGCGGTTCGAGCATTTCAACCTTGAACATCTGAGCTGGTCAAAGCCCGCCAGCATGACCAAGCAGCGTAGGATTCACCGGCTGCCGATTTCGGACGAAGCAGCGGCCATCGTGCGGCAGCGCCAGCTTCTGGTCCCGCGCGGCTGCTCATACCTGTTTCCGGGCGATGTGCCCGGCCAGCCTGTGAAGGAAATCCGCCGCTTCTGGCATCAGATCCAGAAGCAGGTGAACATTCCCGATGTCCGCATTCACGACTTGCGCCACACCTTTGCCTCGCTGCTGGTCAGCGGTGGCGCGTCGCTGGAAATGATCGGAAAGCTCTTGGGTCACAGCCAGACGCAGACCACGGCGCGCTATGCCCATTTGATGGATTCACCCCTGCGTGCTGGCGTCGATGCCGTGGCCAGCGCCTTCCGGCCGAAGCCGGTGCTGGTGCATGATCCCGGGGCGCAAGATGATCAGGCGCGCAAAAGCGCCTGACCAAACGTCGGCCTCTCGCAACGGGCGCTATGGGGTTTCCCGCAGCGCCCGCCAGATCGGGGTCAGTCGCCTGCGGATCGTGCTTTCATCAGGTATCTCGCGACCCGGAGAGGTCTTTGCGAACCAGTCCTGAACTTCCGCAACCCATTCACCCTGCGTTGCAGGCAGGCCATCCTCGTGCAGACGGACCATCTGCGAGATATAAAGACCTTCCCAGTCATAGCGGGATGGCGCACCGCCCGGATCTGCCGCACGCTTGGCGAGACCGTGGGCAATCTCGAACTCGTAAACCTCACTCGCGAGGATCAGCAGGTCGGAGGGTTCGACGGTGATGTGATTTTCGGGATCCGCGATCATCACCCAGTCCTTCTGGCCAATTGGTCGAACCCGCCGGATCACGCGGCGTTGCGGCCCGCTGGCCCAGCGCCGGAACATGCTGAGGATATCGACCACGGGCACCACGACCAGCCCTGACAGAATCGTCCCGTTCTGCTGGATCGGCTCGATCGCCATGACGACCTCGGGCTTTCCGTTGATGGCCCAACCCGCCAGATCGTCGAGGCTGCAATCCCATCTGATCGCAACTTCCTGAACCGTGAAAAACGTGCGTTGCGGCAATCCCATTTTGTTTCTTCTCCCTGCTCGTAGGCGCTGGGCTGCCCTTCTTTCGGCCCCAAAGCACCTTGCCTCAATCCTCTCGCGCGCAGACACAGCTTTCCCGATCACGGGCCTTGCAAAGGCTCGCGTCGCTCGACCGCATCCGGCGTGATTGGCCGACTTCTTCACCACCAGAACGAGACTTGTCCAGACGATTTCACTGGGGACAACCGACTCTTTGTTCTTGACATGTTCCAGCCCCAACAAAGGCTGAATCTGACACCGGCGACCGGCAGAACCGGTTCTGCCGGTCGCCGGATTTTGCCTCTTGACAGCCTGTTTCGCAGTGCATGCGCGTCGCCAAACCCAGCAAAACATGGGGTGGCATAACCTCCGGGAGGTTACGCCACCTTCCGCCTCCCTGCCGGGCCTTTTTATGTGATTGTTCTTCTCCCCGTCAGCGGCCCGGTCCGGGCGATGCAAGATGGAGGCAAGAGCATGACACAACCCATGAGTGCGGAACCGACGGTTGAACCGCGCCTGCTGCGCGGCTGGATCAGCCGCTACGATCTGGCGCAGGAGCTTGGCCTCACGGTCGATACGCTGGGGCGCTGGGAGCGGCGGCGGAAGGGTCCGGCCTGTGTCCGCGCCGGTCGCAAGATTTTCTATCGGATGAGCGTGGTGCAGGACTGGTTGCAGTCGCAGGAAATGCCGCGGGTCACCGACGCGAAACCCGGCAAGGCGCGGGGGCGGAAATGAACGCTATGTCCCAGATTCCCGATGCCGCTATCGATCATAGCTCTACGACCGATACTGCCTGCCCGCCGGACTGGCCCGCCCAGCGCCTCTCTGAGGCCCGGGGCATTGTCGCCGATTTCGTCCATCACCCGGACAGCCTGATCATCCTGGCCTGCCGCGCCATCGCCGCGCACAGCCCTGAAGATCAGGAACGCCGCGAGGCCTTGGCCCTTGCCGGTCTGCTGATCGCCGTATCGAACCGCAAAGCGAAAGATGGTGACGCATGACCCGTCGAACACCCGAGGCCGATATCCAGCGCGCCATTGTCCACACATTGCGGATCGTCCTGCCCCGCGATGCCATCATCCACCATTCCGCCAATGAGGTCGGGTCGGGTGGCAAGGCCGCACGGCAGCGCCAGGCGATCCTGACTGGCATGGGCGTGTTTCCGGGCTTTGCCGATCTGGTCGTCCTGACTGGCGGGCAGGTGTTGTTTCTGGAGGTCAAAAGCCCGTCCGGCCGCCTCAGTCCGGCCCAGAGAGCGTTCCGCGACATGGTGAAGGCCCAAGGGTTCGGCTGGGCGCTGGTCCGCTCCGTCGAGGACGCGCTGGGCGCGCTCGCCGATCACGGCATCACGACGCGCGCCCAAGCGCTAAACCCGCGACGGAGGGCCTGCGCATGAGCCACTACGCGACCAACTGGGCCATCCTCCAGCGTGGGCTGAAGCCCGCCACCAAGATCGTGCTCTGGCATCTCTGCGACCGCCACAACCCCGACTTCGGCTGTTTCCCGACGCAAGTGCGATTGGCGGCCGATTGCGAGATGTCGGTGTCATCCCTGAACGACCATCTCCGGGCGCTGGAAGAAGCGCGGCTGATCCACCGGGTTCGCTGTCACGATCCGCAGACGCATCGACGCCAGGCGACGCGCTACATCCTCGGCTTCGAAGATCGGTTTCCAGATCCGTCGGACGAAGAAGACGATTGCGCTTCCGAGCCCGACGATGGCGATGACAGCGACGATCCATGTCCGGATTCCGGAGATGGAGCCATCTCCGAAAAATCGCCAAAGCCATCTCCGAATTTGGCCGGTTTCCATCTCCGAAATTCGGAGACTAACCCTGTAAGAGAACCATTAAGGGAACCAGTAAAGGAGGAGGAGGGCGCGCGAGCGCGCGATGATCGATTTGAAGAGTTTTTCGGCACGCTGCTCGACGCCCTCGGTTTCGACACCGATGCGGGGCTTCCAGGCTGGTGGCAGGGCTGGCCGCCCAGAGAACACGTTCGCCGCTGGATCACCGATCTCGGCCTGACAGAAGACAGGATCGTCGCCGTGGCGCGGGACAGCCGCAGCACCCATCCCAATCCGCCGGACGGACCGAGGGCGCTGGACAGGGCGATGGAACGGGCGGCAAATGCCACCAGCAATCCGAAGCTCAGTACCGACGACAAGCGCCGCAAGCGCGGCGGCAAGCCGGCCGACACGCCCCGCGCCAGCATGGACGAGATCGCGGGTTTTTACGCCGGGCTGGTGAACGGGGACGGCTACCTGCCCTCCAACGCCATCTCGAACACTGTGCGCAATGCCATGCTCGAGAGGAAGCTGGTGACGGCCGAGCGGCTGAGAGCGCGGGGTGTGGCATGAGCATCCATTCCCGCTTCCCGAACCGCAGTTCCACCCGCACCCGCGCCAAATGCGCACTGGGTGTCCAGCAGGTGCTGGAGTGGGCCTTTCGCACCGAGAAGGCCCGTCTGGAACTGCCCGAGCCGCCCGACCCCGAACGCGGAGACCGTCCCGGCTTCGGCCTCGAATATGTGCTGATGCAGCGCGCCGCGCTGGGCTGCCGCATCGATGGCGGGCGGTACAAACCGGACAGTTCGACGCACGCGGATGCCGAGGTGATCGCCGCCTGTGTCGCCGGCCTGCCGACGTCGCTGGGCGGGCTGCGCATGGCGATCCGCATCGCCGAACTGGCCCGGGCCGGGCTGACACCGGACTGGATGCCCGGCGCCATGCCGCGCTGCGTGCCCGTCGAGACCAAGCGCAACCAGCATGGCGAACGCTCGATCACCATCGCCGTCGGCACGACCCGCGTGCTGTCGCGCGGCAAATGGCGCACGGTGGAACTGCGCGCCTGCCCGGTCACCTTCTCGCCGCATCCGGACCAAATCGCCGCGGCACATCGCCACTACGCGCAATGGTGGCTGGCAATGGATTGGGTGCGGGGCGGGCTGCTGGCGGGCGGCATGCTGCGAAGCATCGAAGTGACCGATGCCATGCCGAAACGGACGCCGTGGCAGCAACGGTCAGTCCGCGAACAATTTGGCATCGAGGCCTGTTGACAGAGCTGCCCCTCTTGACCGATACATCAAACATCGAAGACGAGCGCCCGGAGAACAGACCCTCTCGGGCGCTCTTCTGTTCCGGACCTCGCCACGGTCCTACCCCCCTGCCTCGGTTCCTCCCCGGCGTCCTTCGTATTCGGGGGGGCGCAGCGCGGAAGTTTGCCAGCGTCAGGCGATTTCACCGGGGAATCCAGGCGGAATCCACCTGAGCCAACCGGGCGTCGTTTCAAACAGTAAAACAAGGCCTTAAGCGCCGCCGCAGGGTGGATTCCTTCTGGATACCTAGGTGGATTCCAGAAGCCACCTGCGGGATCCACCGCGCGGAAGCCAGGCCACCGGAAGCCAGCGGAATCCACCCGCCCCAGAGCCACCCAAAACCACAGGACTACCCTGCCCCATGGACCTTGCCTTTGCGCCGCGCCAGATCGAGTTCTGGCCGATCGAGCGCCTGCGCCCCTATACCCGGAACGCCAAGATGCACGGGCCCGATCAGGTGGCGCGCATCGCCGCCAGCATGGCCCGCTTCGGCTGGACCGTGCCCTGCATGGTCGGTGACGATGGCGAGCTGATCGCCGGTCACGGAAGGGTGCTGGCGGCGACCGAACTGGGGCTTGCGGAGGTGCCGGTGATCCGCCTCGGCCATCTCGACGAGGCCGAGCGCCGGGCCTACCGGATCGCCGACAACAAGCTGACGGAGCTCGGTGACTGGGACGAGGGCCTGCTGCGCGACGAGGTGGCGGGCCTGCTGGCCGAGGATTTCGACCTGTCACTGCTGGGCTTCGCCGAGGACGAGTTGGAGGCGCTTCTGCAGGATCCGGATCTGGACGAGGGTGGCGCGGCCGAGGGCGAGGACGACATCCCGGAACCGCCCGCCGATCCGGTCTCAGTGCCGGGCGATCTGTGGCAGCTCGGGCCGCACCGGCTGATCTGCGGCGACAGCACATCGGCCGATATGGTCGGAAAACTGCTCGGCGATGTCCGGCCGCTGCTGATGGTCACCGACCCGCCCTATGGCGTCGAATATGATCCGTCATGGCGGAACCAGACTGCCGCATCGGTCACCAAGCGGACCGGCAAGGTGCTGAACGACGACCGGGCCGACTGGCGCGAAGCCTGGGCGCTGTTTCCCGGCGATGTCGCCTATGTCTGGCATGGCGCGCTGCATGCCACCACCGTTGCCGACAGCCTGATCGCGGCGGGCTTCGATATCCGCTCGCAGATCATCTGGGCCAAGGACCGGCTGGTCCTCAGTCGCGGCGACTACCACTGGCAGCACGAACCCTGCTGGTATGCGGTCAGGAAGCGCGGCAAGGGTCACTGGGCCGGGGACCGGAAACAGACAACGCTCTGGCAGATCGCGAACCGAGATCAGGATGCGGAAACCGTGCACGGCACCCAGAAGCCGGTCGAATGCATGCGCCGCCCGATCCTGAACAACTCGAGCCCCGGGCAGGCCGTGTATGAGCCGTTCATGGGCTCAGGCACCACCCTGATCGCGGCTGAGACCACCGGGCGGGTCTGCTACGGCATCGAATTGAAACCCGCCTATGTCGATGTCGCCATCGCCCGCTGGCAGAACCTGACCGGTCAGGCGGCGGTGCTGGACGGCACCGACAAGACCTTCGACGACCTGACCGCCACTCGACGCTGAGACCATGAATGACCTGGCTTTACCTGCCCCCGGACGCGATTCCGGGGTCGATGACACCTGCCTCTTCGGCCTCTCCCTCTGCTCCGGCGCGGGCGGCATCGATCTCGGCCTCACCCTTGCCCTGCCCGGATATCGAACTGTGGGCCATGTCGAGCGGGAAACATACGCTGCGGCCACTCTCGTGGCGAGGATGGCGGACAAGGCCCTGGATCAGGCTATTGTCTGGGACGACATTGCCACATTCGACGGCAAGCCTTGGTGCGGCGCGGTGGATATCGTCTCTGCGGGCTATCCGTGCCAGCCGTTCAGCGTGGCGGGCAAGAGAAGGGGCGCCGAGGATCCCCGCCACCTCTGGCCGCATGTCGCCCGGATCATCGGCGAGGTTGAGCCACCCTTCGTCTTCCTCGAAAATGTCGCCCATCATCTCCGCCTCGGTTTCCCCGAAGTCGCAGGCGGACTGGTCGCGCTGGGCTACAGGCTTGCGGCAGGATTGTTTACGGCGGCGGAAGTCGGCGCCCCGCATCGGCGGGAACGCCTGTTCATCCTCGCCATCCGCGAAGGCGACCAACTGGCCAACCCCGCGCGCCTGCTCTGGCACTCGCTCGAGCGGCGGGAACCGGACGGAACTCCTGCGCCTCTGGCCGACGCCAAGGGCCAGCGCCAACGAGAACCGACAGACGAAACCGACGCCATCGCAGGCGGCTGGCAAGCATGGGATGAACCTCGCCACCACGGCGGCGCAATGGCCGACGCCGCTGGCGACGGATGGCAACAAACCGAGCGCTGGCAACCGCAAATCGGCCGATCTGACCCATGCGGCGGGCATGTGGATGACCCCGACGGCGCGGGATCACAAGGATGGGGCGACGACGCTGGCGAATACGCCGGTGAACGGCCTCCTTGGCCGCCAGGTCCTGACGACGCCGATGGCTGGCAGCGATACCTCAGATCAGCGCCGGACGCTGAACCCGCTATTCGTCGAGGCGCTGATGGGCTGGCCCAGCGGGTGGACAGGCTCCGCCTCTGTGGCAACGGCGTGGTCCCCCTGGTTGCGGCGCATGCGCTCCGAACTCTGGCGTTTCAGCTGCTGGAGGGTGGGTGATGTGGAGTGACCTTCACAAGGTGAGCGCGACAGTTCACAAAAACCTAAGCTGGTTGCTGCCAGCATGTCGTTCGTGATTTCAAAAGTCGACCCGCCGCCCGGAGATGCCTTAAGGGCGTCAATCTCGCGCCACATTACGTTGGCAACTCAAAATGGGATCTCGTCAGGTATTTCGTTTATAGGCCCCTCCGCTCCCTTGGGAAGCGCGCAGTTCGACGCCACGAAGAGGTTAAGGATGTCATCCCTGTCTATGAACATGATTTGACTGCGCTTAATCGCATCGAGCCTCCCGCCGAGCCAGTTGCGCGCTGCTTTGGTGATCTCGCCGCCAGCGACAATATATGCATGATCAACAAGAACGCGACGACCAACCTCAGGATCAAAAATCTCGTGACCAAGCATCATGTTGGTTTGATTTAGAATCTCAGCAACGTTCTCGGAAGAGCGACCAGCGGCATCGAGCTTGCCCTTTTTCGCCTGAATTCCAAAGTAAAGTACATGCTGCGTCGGCAGAACGTATCGCATCCATAGGTCCTTGCCGTATTCAAGTGCCTTGTCCTTGTGCCCCGCTACGCTGATCCTCTGAAATCCGAGCTGTCGTAGCAGCGGCAACAGAACTTCTTCGATCAGTTGGTCTTCACTACAGTTACCCAGGAATGCCTCAAGTTGATCACGTTTCAGTTGCTCCGCCGCCGAGAATGGCCGGTGCGGCGTCACTTGCTGCAGAACGGACCTGTTCCCGCCGGTGTGCCGCAGATAACATTCGCGGTCCTCAGCATAAAACGCCTCAAAACCTTCTCTCGCCAATGCCGCATTGAGCATATCCATCGCTTTCGGACGGTCGAGTTCCTCGTTCAGTGCATCTCCCCGATCCATCAGTGTGCGAATCACTCGAAGGAACGCATCTGGAGGAGTTCGGGCATCCGGGCGAGGCTCTTTCTCGAGGATTTCTTCGAGGACAGACTGCACCCACACCGCCCGCGTCGAACCGTCATGTTCGTACTCCGTGTCTGCATCTTGGAAAAAGCGGCTAATGTAATAGCTGCTTCGGTAGGGAAACACGCTCTCGGACTCGGGGAAGTTCCCGCAGATCATGTCAGCCAGTTGGGATAAGGTTCGAGCTTTGAATTTCATGCTGAGACATTAGCGAAGAAATCGCCCGAGCGTACCACCCATCTTGGCAGACGATTGACGTGGAATTGGCCGCTTGATCCCTCGTACCCACGTGCACATGGCCAAGTCGCAACTACTGCTGCAAAATAAGAAGAGTGTTATGTTTCACCTAGCCTGTAGACCCGCCCACGTCCCTCAACCTTTTCGGAGGTCACCCCCAGCCCTAGTTTCTTCTTCAGCGAACCGGAAATAGCACCGCGAATCGAATGATGTTGCCACGACGTCGCCTCGGCGATCTCTGCGATGGTGGCACCACCTTCCGCCTGCAGCATGGCAATCAGCCGCGCCTGTTTGGTGCCGGGGCGCCGGGCGGCGGCGATGGCCTCGGGCTTGGCATCCCGCAGGCCCGCCATGGTTTTCACCACGACCGTGTCGATCCCGACAGCCGCAAGGCCCTCGGGCGACGCAATCAGCGTGGTGCCGTGGCCATCGCCGGTCTCGCGCCAGAGAGGCTCAGTGCGCCGGAGATTTGCTTCGACCTCCTCAAGCCAGCCAAGCTTGATCATCTTGCCGATGGCCATCTTCGCCGCAGCGCCATGCAGGCCATCAGGCAGCGGCAGGGCGAGATTGCCGGGCCGGGCGCTGGCCCGGGTCAGGATCAGGGATTGGGTGTCGGTGAGCTTCGTCATTGTAGGCTCCGTGCATCGCCGCCGCAGGTTGCGGTCGGCTTCTACGGAGCCGGGCCCCGCGTGGGGCGGGGCTCAGCGGTCGGTATCCGCAGTGGCGTCAGGCCGCGTGCTCGCCCTCGCCAAAGGCAAAATCGCTGATCTGCTTCAGAAGATGGGCCTGATATTCGAGGCTGCCGAGGTCGCTCCAGTTCACCTGATCCGGGTCCGCCCCGAAATGGTCATCGCTGAAGGCCTGTAGCCGGGCCAGCATGGCGTCGATTTCCGCTTTTTTCGCGATGAAGGCGGCAAGGGCGGCGTCATTGGTTCGGGCGGGCTTGCGGGTCATGTCGATGCTCCGGTTCATTTCGTGGCGGCGGCGAGGCCAGCGGCGTAGGCCTCTTCCAGCGCGTGCCGGATCGCCCAGACGGCAACGTCGTGGAAATCCAGCGCGTCGCGGTTCCGGGTCTCCAGCGTTTCCAGCCCGTGAAAATAGCGCTGGGCAATGTCGGTCAGCAGGGCGTTGGTGGCGGGCTGGTTCGGTTTGATCATGATCAGGCTTCCGGTGGTGAGTTGCATCGCATTCGCACCATCAGATTCGCTCTGATCCGCAACCACATCAAGTAAATCACGAGCAATTTCATTGCTTTATAATCACGCGAGGCAGCGCCGATGCAGGGTATGAGCGAACGGGCCTATGCGGCCCATGCCGGGCTGTCGCGCGGGGCGATCCAGAAGGCGCGCAAGAGCGGTCGGCTGGTTTTGTTCGCCGACGGCTCCATCGATGCAGCCGCGTCCGACGCCCGCCGCGCGGCCATGACCGATCCCGACCAGCAGAACCGGTCCAACGGTGCCACGAGCCGTCAGACGACGATCCCGGACAGGCCGATCCGCCCCGCCGACAACCTCGCCGCCCCGTCGATCTCCGGCCCGGGCGACTCGTCCTCCTATCTGAAGGCCCGAACGGCGCTGACGGTCTATCAGGCGCAGGAGCGCCAGATAGCCATCCAGAAGAAGAAGGGCGTTCTGGTCGACCGGGCGCGGGCCGAGACGCTCGTCTTCCGGCTGGCGCGGCAGGAACGCGATGCCTGGGTGACATGGCCCGCGCGCGTCGCCGCGATCATGGCCGCGGAGCTGTCAGCGGAAACCGAGAAGGCGACCGGTGAGGCCGTCACGATCAGCACCGGGGTGCTGCAGAGGGTGCTGGAAGCCCATGTCCGAGACCAGCTCACCGCCCTCGCCGACCTCAAAGTCGCGCTTGACCCATGACGATGAGACCGATGATGACGGAATCAATGATTACAGCCCCGACCTGAGTTTCGACGGCGCCGAGGATATCCTGCGCGCCTGGTCGCGCGGCATCCGGCCTGATCCGGACCTGACGGTCTCCGAATGGGCGGACAAACACCGCTGGCTGTCCTCGCGCGCCGCCGCCGAGCCGGGGCGCTATCGCACCGCGCGGACGCCCTATCTGCGCGAGATCATGGATGCGCTCTCGCCGGGCCATCCGGCGCAGCGGATCAGCTTCATGAAGGCCGCGCAGGTCGGTGCGACCGAAGCGGGCAACAACTGGATCGGCTTTGTGATCCATCACGCGCCGGGCCCGATGCTGGCGGTACTGCCGACGGTCGAGATGGCGAAACGCGCCTCGCGCGGCCGGCTCGACCCGCTGATTACGGATTCGCCGGCCCTGCGCGAACGGGTCAGCCCGGCGCGGTCGCGCGATGCCGGGAATTCGATGCTCTCAAAAGAGTTTCCGGGCGGCATTCTGGTGCTGACCGGCGCCAACAGCGCGACCGGCCTGCGTTCCATGCCTGCACGCTATCTGTTTCTGGACGAGATCGACGCCTATCCGCCCTCGGCCGACGAGGAGGGCGATCCGGTGACACTGGCGGAGGCCCGCAGCACCACCTTCGCCCATCGCCGAAAGGTTTTTCTGGTTTCGACGCCGACGATCCGGGGGCTGAGCCGGATCGAGCAGGAATTCGAGGCGTCCGACCAGCGACGCTATTTCGTGCCCTGCCCGCATTGCGGTGCGATGCAATGGCTGGAATTCGAGCGCCTGCGTTGGGACAAGGGCAAGCCCGAGACCGCTGCCTATGTCTGCAACGCCTGCGATACCCTGATCGCCGAGCATCACAAGACGGCCATGCTGGAAGCGGGCGAATGGCGCGCGACGGCGGTCGCAACTGACCCGTATCATGTCGGCTATCACCTCTCGGCGCTTTATTCGCCCATCGGCTGGAAGAGCTGGGAACAGATCGCCCGGGAATGGCTGGCCGCTCAGGGCAATGACGAGATGCTGCGCGCGGCGCGCAACACGCTTCTGGGCGAGACCTGGGTCGAACGCGGCGAGGCACCGGAATGGCAGCGGCTGGCCGACCGGCGCGAGGTCTTCGCGGCGCAGATCCCCGAAGGCGGACTGTTCCTGACCGCCGGGGCCGACATTCAGAAGGACCGCATCGAGGTCGATATCTGGGCCTGGGGACGGGGCCTACAAAGCTGGCTTGTCGATCACATCGTCATCCCCGGCGGTCCCGATAGCCCGCCCGCGTGGGCGGAGCTGACGAAGCTGCTGTCACGCACATGGCAGCATGCGCATGGCGCGGTGATGCCAGTGGCAAAACTCGCCATTGATACCGGCTATGAGGCAGCGACGGTCTATGCCTGGGCGCGGGCGCAGGGGTTCGAGCAGGTCGTGCCGGTCAAAGGGCTGGAAGGCTTCAACCGGGCCACCCCGGTTTCCGGGCCGACCTTTGTCGATGCGACGGTGGGCGGCAAACGCCTGCGGCGCGGCGCCCGGCTCTGGTCGGTGGCCACCGCCACCTTCAAGATCGAGACCTATCGGTTTCTGCGGCTGGAATGGCCCGAGGAGGATCAGCCCGATCCGCCGGGGATGATCCATCTGCCGGACTGGGCCGACAGCGAATGGCTGAAGCAGCTGGTGGCCGAACAGCTGGTCACGGTCCGCAACAAGCGCGGCTACGCCCGTCAGGAATGGCAGAAGCTGCGCGAGCGCAACGAGGCGCTGGACACCCGCGTCTATGCCCGCGCCGCCGCCTGGATCATGGGCGCGGATCGCTGGGACGAGCGGATGTGGCGGCAGCTGGAAGATCAGGCCGGGGTGGTGACGCCGGTTACGGATGTCGGCGGCACGGCTGAAAATGCCGATGACCCGACCGTGCCGACGCCTGACCCGCCTGCCCGTCAGGCCGGTGCGCCACCGACCACGCCGCGCCGCAAGCGGCAAACCTACACACCGCGTTTCATGAGGTGAGAAATGGACATCGACCGGATGCGGGCATTGCTGAGCGCGCTGCAGGAGGCCCGGTTCAGCGGGCTTCGTTCTGTCAGCTATGACGGCAAGACCCTGACCTATGGCTCGGACGCCGAACTGGCAGCTGCGATCAGCGATCTGGAAGCCCGGATTGCGCGTGTATCTGGCACCGCGCGCCATCGCCGCTGGGGCACTGTCGCGACCAAGGGGCTCTGAGCCATGGCATTCGACGGCATCCGTCAGCGGCTGGGCGCGATCATCGGCGGGTTCGACGCCGCACAGTCGCATCGACGCCTGCGCGGCTTTCGGGCCTCCCGCGCGCATGTGAACACGCTGATCGCGGGCGCGGGCGAGACCATCACCGCGCGGGCCCGCTGGCTTGCGCGCAACAATGGCTACGCCAGCGGCGCGGTCGAGGCCTTCGCCAGCAATGTCGTCGGTGATGGGATCAAACCGTCCTCGTCGATTGCGAATGCGGCGCAGAAGGAGGCGCTGCAGAAACTCTGGCTTGCCTGGACCGACGAGGCCGATGCCGAAGGTCTGACAGATTTTTATGGCCTCCAGCGCCGCGCGGCCCGCGAGTTGTTTCTGGCGGGCGAGGTGTTTCTGCGGCTGCGCCCGCGCCGCCCCGAGGACGGGCTGTCGGTGCCGCTCCAGCTGCAGATGCTG
The DNA here is from genome assembly GCF_002847305.1 of Paracoccus tegillarcae. Lineage (NCBI taxonomy): Bacteria > Pseudomonadati > Pseudomonadota > Alphaproteobacteria > Rhodobacterales > Paracoccaceae > Paracoccus > Paracoccus tegillarcae. The sequence goes on from NZ_CP025408.1 coordinate 1,354,060, forward strand.
CCCTCGGAGATGCTGCCGATGGATTTGAACCGCGAATTGCCGGGCGGTGGAACCATCCGTCAGGGCATCGAATTCGACCGGATCGGGCGCCGTGTGGCCTATCACCTGCTCCGCCGCCATCCAGGCGACATGACCGATCCGGGGCTGGTGGGCGAAACGGTCCGCGTGTCGGCCAACGATATCATTCACGTTCTCGACCCGGTCGAGGCCGGTCAGCTGCGCGGCGTGTCGCGTTTTGCACCGGCCATCGTCAAACTCTTCACGCTGGATCTCTATGACGATGCCGAGCTGGAGCGGAAGAAGACGGCGGCAATGTTCGCCATGTTCATCACCTCGCCCGCCCCGGAGACCCCGCTGGAACCGGTGGAAGAGGATCTGGAGGTGGAACCCGGTCAGGTCGTCCGTCTCGATCCCGGCGAAGATGTCTCGACGCCCGCCACACCGGATTCCGGCGCGACCTATGAGCCATTCCAATACCGCACCCTTCTACAGATCGCGGCGGCGCTGGGCATTCCCTACCCGTATCTGACCGGCGATGCGGCGCGCGGCAACTTTTCCAATACCCGCGTGGCGCTGCTGGATTTCAGGCGCCGTGTCTCGGCGATCCAGCACAGCGTGATCGTGCATCAGCTCTGCCGCCCGGTTTGGCAGCGCTGGCTGGATCTGGCGGTGCTGTCGGGCGCCATCGATCTGCCCGGCTATGACCGCGACCGGCGCAGCTTTCAGGCGGTCAGCTGGCTGCCGACGCGCTGGGACTGGGTCGATCCGATGAAGGACGCCTCGGCCGAGATCCTGCAGATCGAGGCCGGTCTCAAATCCCGCAGCCAGGCCATTTCCGAGCGCGGCTATGACGCCGAACAGGTGGATCGCGAGATCGCCGCCGAACGGAAACGCGAGGCGGCGCTGGGCCTCGACTTCCGCCGCCCGGGATCGCCCGCGCAAGGGCCGAAGGGTGAGGCGGCTGGCGATGGCACGGACGCCAGCGACGGCAAGGACGATGATGACGATCCTGCCGCCGACCCGGATGCCGATGACCCCGACGATGACGATGACGATGCAAAACCAAAGGAGGATCGTTGATGCATCACGCCCAGATCGCCCAGCGCGCCTTCGACACCCCGCTGATGATTGCGCCTGCCAAGGCACTGGCCTTTCTCTCCGGTCTCGGACCCCGGATCACAGGGCAGGAGATCAGCTTTGATGGCATGGGAATCGCCGAACCTGAACTGTCGGCCGCGCGTCAGACGGCCCGCGCCTCGCTGATCGGCGGCGATCTGGTCCAGCGGCGTGGTGACGATGCCGACGCGCCCTTCCCGGTGATCGATGGGGTGGCGGTCATCGCCATCGCCGGAACGCTGGTCCATCGCGGCGCCTGGATCGGCCAGAGTTCGGGCATGACCTCCTATGAGGGTCTCGCCGCCCAGATCGACGCCGCCGCCAGCGATCCCGCCATTCGCGGCATCGCGCTGGAGATCGACAGTTTCGGTGGCGAGGTGGCCGGAGCCTTCGATCTCGCCGACCGCATCCGCGCGGCGCGGGCCAAAAAACCGGTTCATGCCTTTCTGGCCGAACATGCACTCTCGGCCGGTTACGCGCTTGCCTCACAGGCGACCCGCATCACCCTGCCCCGCACCGGGGCGGCAGGCAGCATCGGGGTCATCACCATGCACACCGACATGTCCGGCATGCTGGCCCAGAAGGGTGTGGCGGTTACGCTGATCCATGCCGGGGCCCAAAAGGCCGATGGCAATCCCTATGCCGCGCTGCCCGAAGGCATCCGCGACCGGCTGCAATCCGAACTGGAGGATCTGCGCATCCTCTTCGCGGAAACGGTGGCGGCAGGTCGCGGTGCCAGAATGACCAGAGACGCGGCGCTCGCCACCGAAGCGGCAGTGTTTCGCGGCGCTGCGGCCATTGAGGCCGGTCTCGCCGATGCCGTGGCCGATCCCCGTGCCGCGTTCCGCGCCTTTGCCGACAGTTTCGGCCGCCCGGCATTGCCGGTCGGACGACCGACGAAATCCCCGACCCTTTCACCACCCCACCCCAAACAGGAGATGATCATGAGTGATCAGTCGGATACCGATGCCCGGACGCCGGACCAGCAAAACCCGCAAGCCGCCGCCCCAAGCGCGGCCCACGCGCCGACGCAACCCGTCGCGCCGACGGCAGAGCAAGCGGCAGCGGAACCGCCCGCGCCCGGCACCGCAGCGGCTGCGGCCCCGCATGATGCCACCGCCGATGCCATCCGCGCCGAAGCTGCCGAAGTGGCCGCGATCTGCGCGCAGGCGGCAAAGCTGGGCGTCGCCCTGGACGCCGCCGATGCGGTGAGGCGCGGCGTGAGCCCCGATGCCCTGCGCGGCCAGATCCTCGACAGCCTCGCGGCCAGAAGCGATGCCAGCGGCATTCTGGCCAGCGCGCCCGCGCCGACAAACAAGCCGAGCCCGCTTGTCACTGCCGCCCGCAAATCCGCCGACAGCGCCCAGCGCTGATCGCCTGACAGCTTCCGGAGATCCAGATGCCCGTTCTGACCCAACCGCCCAGCATGGGCGATGCGCTCAAATATGAGCTGAACCCCAATTATACCCGCGAGACAGTCACCCTGGCCGAGGGCATGGAATACCCGGCAGGTGCGGTCCTCGGCCGCATCACCGTCAGCGGCCACTACACCTTCGCCAGCCACGGCGGCAGCGATGGCGCGGAACTGGCCGCTGGCATCCTGCTCTATCCGGTCGATACAAGGCTGGCGGAGGCCACCGGCATTCTGCTGGCCCGTGGACCGGCGATCCTGTCGCGCGACGCCCTCTTCTACGATGGCAGCATCGATGACGCGGCCAAGATCGCCCTGAAACACACTGAGCTGACCGCGCTGGGCATCGTCATCCGCGACAGCGCCTGACCGGAAGCTGCGACACTCTCTTTCTTATCCTTCTTTCCGACAAGGTTTCCCCATGACCATCATCCGCAATCCCTTCGATGCCGGTGGCTATTCACTGGCCGAGATGACGCAGGCCATCAATATCCTGCCGAACCTCTATACCCGCCTCGGCGAGTTGGGCCTCTTCCGCTTCGAGGGCGTCTCCCAGCGCAGCGTCATCATCGAACAGATCGAGGGCGTGCTGAACCTGCTCCCCTCGGTGCCGCTGGGCGGTCCCGCCTCGGTCGGGTCGCGAGAGGGGCGCGCCATGCGCAGTTTTGCCCTGCCCTGGATCCCGCATGACGATGTCATTCTGCCCGCCGATATTCAGGGGGTTCCGGCCATCGGCGCCGGGGACGAGGCCGATCCGCTGGTCGCGGTGATGACCCGCAAACTGACGCTGATGCGCCGCAAGCATGCCCAGACCCGCGAATATATGGAGATGAACGCGCTGCGCGGCATCGTGAAGGACGGCGCGGGCACCACGCTCTACAATTACTTCACCGAATTCGGCATCGCGCAGATCAGCGTCGATTTTGTCCTCGGCACCGCCGGGACCAACATTCAGGGCAAGGTCCGCGAGGTGCTGCGCGCCGTCGAGGACAATCTGCTGGGCGAAAGCATGTCGGGCGTCCATGCCCTGGTCAGCCGCGAATTCTTCGACAAGCTGATCTCGCATCCGAAGACCGAGGAAGCCTATAAATTCTATGCCGCGACCGGCGCCCAGCCGCTCCGGCAGGATGTCCGCCGCAACTTCCCCTTCGCAGGCATCCTCTTCGAGGAATATGCGGGCGCGGTGACGCTGTCGACCAAGGCATCGGATCGGCTGGTCCCGGCCAATGAAGGCATCGCCTTCCCGACCGGCACCATGGACACGTTTACCACCTATGGCGGTCCGGCGAACCTTCTGGAAACCGCCAATACCATCGGGTTGCCGCTCTATGCCCGCCAGCATCTCGACCCCAAGGGCCGGTGGATTGACCTGATGACCGAGGCCTCGATCCTGCCGGTCAACAAGCGGCCCCGCCTCGCAATCCGGCTGCACAGCTCGAACTGATGACTGCGTTTGCCGCCGCCATGGATCGCATCTTCGGCCATCCGGACATGGGCATTTCCGCCGTCTGGATCGCGGGTGGCACATCGGAGGAACGCCCGATCCGTCTGATCCGCCGCGCGCCGGACCGGATCACCGAGTTCGGATCGGCGCGGATCCTGTCGGACACCCTGACCGCCGATATCCGCATCAGCGAAATCCCCGATCCCCGGCCGGGCGATCTGATCGTCATCGGCGCCGACAGCCATGTCATTCAGGGCGAGCCGATCCGCGACCGCGACCGGCTGATCTGGACGGTGGAACTGGTGCCAGCATGAGGCTCAAACTCGATATCGATCCGGATCTCGTCGCGATGATGCAGGCCGAGATCGAGGCGGGCGAAAAGGCCGTGACCGGCGCCATGCGCGAGGCGGGTGCGGGCCTGAAGGCCGCATGGCGCGGGCAGATCACCGGGGCCGGACTGGGGCGCAGGCTGGCGAATTCGATCCGCAACGCCACCTATCCGAAGGCGGGAGACAGCCTGAACGCCACAGCGCTGGTCTGGTCGAAGGCGCCGGTGATCATCGGCGCCCATAATGCCGGGCCGCTGATCCGTTCCCGCGACGGGTTCTGGCTGGCGATCCCGACCGAAGCCGCCGGAAAATCCCTGCACGGCGGGCGCATCACACCGGGCGAATGGGAAAGACGCACCGGGTTGCGGCTGCGCTTCGTCTATCGCAGGCGCGGACCGAGCCTGCTGGTGGCCGAAGGACGGTTGAATACCAAGGGCCGCGCGGTGGCGTCACGCTCCCAAACCGGGCGCGGACGCACCACGGTGCCCATCTTCCTGCTGGTGCCGCAGGTCAGGCTGCCCAAGCGGCTGGATCTGGCACGGGATGCGGAACGGGCCGCGGATGCGGTGCCGGGGAGGATCGTTGGGAAGTGGGCGGAGGGGAAAATGAAATAGTGGCCCTCATGCCTGAGTATATCTGCGCCCGCACGATTATTGTCGAAAAGTCGCAAGCTTCGTCAGCACGAGGAAGGGATCAAGGTCATGAAACACTTCGTTGTTATTTGGTTCTGAGCGATGTTTAGCAAACTCCTGTCCAAGGTACTTCTCTGCTTCAATCGCATCCAATACAGAGCCGATAGGTTGATCAGTATGTAGTGTCCACTGTGGCTCAGAGGACAGCCGATACTTGTTGAGGTCGTCCACACGCTGTTTTGCGTTCTGAGCATGCCCGATTTTGAGGACCCGACCGGCCTTGCCCAGGGTGGCAATATAGATGCTATTGATCGCATCGGCATTTGGTTCAACGGCATAGCCATTTAGAGCAAACGGGTGTTTTTGCCGCAAAGCCTGCACACGGCTTGCCAAAGACTGATATAGCGGCGTCATAACTTCGAGTTCGGTCCCGCTCTCTTGAAGAAGTTGCCTCAGCGTTTGGGACAGGTCACCTCCGACCTCCTGCAGAGTGGTAATAGCCTGCTGAGTATGTGTCTTGGAGGTGTAACCGGCCAAATATTTGAACTCTGGCGCGTTCCCGATGGACCATGCCCGAATAGGCTGAAGCGCAAATGGCCAGCGATAGCCACCATCGTCCAGCAGGTCCCATGTATTTGTTGCCTCAATCCCGAAATCTGCCGTGGCAGCCGTGCTATGACTAATCTGCCACGCGCTTATGACCCGACCTTTGATTTCTTCCGGGATCTGAACTGTAGAATCGCTCGGGCTTCGGCTCACAACACCGAAAACCAAATCACCTTCTTTAGTATTTTTGATAGCGCGGGTTCGGTTAGCTTTGCTGGTAAAGGTGATAGGCCCGCCGCGCTTGCCGGTGCTGCCCCATACATATGTGTAAAATACGCCAGTCACTGAACCTTCTGTCCCCTACCAGTTTCCGCATATCCTAGCCGAAATGGCCACCCTCACAACATATCAGGCGTCGGCATGCCCACTCTCCGCGAAACCATCCTGACCGCGCTGCACGCGCGCCTGTCTGCCCTGCCCGCCACGGCCCTGCGCAGCGACGTCCTGCCCGAACGCATTCCACCTGACGGCCTCCTGATCCTGCGCGATGGCGAGCCGGGCGAACCTGAAGTCACGCTGTCACCGCTGGCCTACCACTACCAGCACCGCACCGAGATCGAGGCGGTGGTTCACGGCCCCGACCGTGACGCTGTATTTGACCATCTCTGCGCCAGCATCGGCGCAGTGCTCGCCGCCGACCGCACGCTGGGCGGTCTCTGCGACTGGGTCGAAGCGGAAGCGCCGCGCCCGGTCGATCTGCCCGTCGAGGGCGCGGCCAGCCTGAAGGTGGCGATCATTCCGGTCATCCTGCACTACACCACCGCCGATCCGCTCGGCTGACCCACGCAAAATCGAGGAGAACACGATGGCACGAGCCCAGGGGGCGCGGGCGCAGATGGCGCTTGCGTTCGAGACCGTCTATGGAACGCCGCCGGCCGGCGGCTTCACCAAGATGCCGTTTGCCAGCACCACGCTCGGGGCGGAACAGCCGCTCCTGAACTCCGAACTCTTGGGCTATGGCCGCGATCCGCTGGCGCCGATCAAGGATGCAGTGACGGCCGATGGCGATGTCGTAGTACCCATCGATGCGGAAGGTTTTGGCTTCTGGCTGAAGGCGGCGTTCGGCGATCCGGTCACCACCGGCACCGGACCATGGACGCATGAGTTCCGATCCGGCGCCTGGTCGCTGCCAAGCCTCTCCATCGAGACCGGCATGCCCGAGGTGCCGCGTTATGCGCTCTATTCCGGCTGCGTGCTAGATCAGATCAGCTGGCAGATGCAACGCTCCGGGCTGCTGACCGCCACGGCGCGGCTGGTGGCACAGGGCGAAACGGTCGGCACCGTCAGCAGTGCAGGTGCGCCCGCGCCGCTGGAACTGCAGCGCTTCGGCCATTTCAACGGGGCGATCACGCGCAACGGCGCGGCGCTGGGCAATGTGGTCTCGGCCCAGATCAGCTATGCCAACAATCTCGACCGAATTGAGACCATCCGCGCCGATGGCCGCATCGATGGCGCCGATCCCTCGATTACCGCCCTGACCGGCTCCATCGAGGTCCGGTTCTCGGACAGCACTTTGGTGACACAGGCCATGGATGGCGATCCTTGCGCGCTGGAATTTTCCTATGCTCTGCCCTCGGGAGAGAGCTTCACCTTCGCCGTCCATGCCGTCTATCTGCCGCGCCCCCGGATCGAAATTTCCGGGCCGCAGGGCGTACAGGCCACATTCGACTGGCAGGCCGCGCGCGACAGCGCCGTGGGCCGCATGTGCACCGCCACCCTGATCAACAACCGCGAGGACTATTGAACCCATGCTTACACTCGATCTGATCAATGAACCCCGCTGGCACGATCTGGCGCCCGGCGTGCGGGTGCTGCTGCGCCCGCTGACCACCGCGCTGATGGTCGCCACGCGCAGCGATCCGGAGGTCGAAGCCGTACCGGACGGGACGAGCGACGAAGAACGGGCATTGATCTTCGCCAAGGCGCTGGCCCGCCGCGCTGTGCTGGATTGGGAAGGCGTCGGTGATGCCGAAGGGAACGTCATCGACCCGAGCACGGCAGCCATCGACGCGCTCCTCGACATCTGGCCGATCTTCGAAGCTTTCCAACTGGTCTATGTCTCGAAGGGCCTGCTGCTGGAGCAGGAAAAAAACGTCTCCGCGCCCTCGCCGAATGGTCCTTCGGCGGGGGCGACAGCTACTGCGCGGCCTGCGACGGGGCGTGCCCGGACTGCCCAGGCCGCGCAAACCAGCCGCTGACATTCGAGGGCTGGCAGGTCTGGGATCTGATCGGGCGTCTTGGCGGCCAGTTGCGGGCGTTGCCCGGCACGGTGATCGGCTGGGATCTGAACGCCGCGCTGGGACTGGCGGCGGCGCTGGGCATCCCGCCCCCGGCAGCGGCTGAGCTTGTGCCCATCATCGAGGCCGAGATGGTCCGGAAGTTGAACGAACAGATGGAACGGTGAGATGGCAGAAAAACGCGTCAGCGTCCGGCTCGCGGCAGTTGGCGGACGGCAGGTGCGCGCGGAGCTGGAAGGTGTCGGCGAGGCTGGATCGCGCGGCTTCGGGCGGCTCTCACGCGAGATGGAGGCGGCGAATGCCCGCATGGCCGGGTTCACCCGCAAGGTCGGTGTCGCGGCAGCCGCAGCGGTGGCCGCCGCCACGGCAGCGGGCATCGCCATGGTCCGGTCGGGGCTCTCGAGCGTGGATGCACAGGCGAAGCTCGCGCAATCGCTCGGCACCACGGTGGCCTCGATCCAGACGCTGGAGCGCGCGGGCGAGCTGGCGGGCGTGTCGATGTCCGGCATCGAACAGGCGACCAAGGATCTGACCCGACGGTTGAGCCAGGCGGCGGCGGGTGGCGGTCCGGCGGCGGATGCGCTGGAACGGCTGGGGCTGACCGCAGGGGACTTGCTGGCCCTTCCCTTGGATCAGCGGGTCGGGGCGATCAATGCCGCTATAGCCGCATTCGTGCCGGTGGCCGAGCGCGCGGCGGTCGCTGGCCAGCTCTTCGGCGAGGAAGGATCGATCGCGATGTCGCGCATCGACACGGCCACGCTTCGGCAGGCAACCGAGGATGTCCGCGCCTTCGGGGTCGTGGTCTCGGAACAGGATGCCGACCGGATCGAGCGCACGAATGACGCGATCTCCCGGCTGGGACTTGTCTGGCGGGGTCTGTCTAACCAACTGGCTGTGGCCGCCGCACCTGCGCTGGAAGCCGTCGCCAATGCCATGGCGGCGCTGGCCAGCCGCACCGGGCCGCTGGGGATGGCGATCAGCGGGCTCTTCAACCAGATCGGCAGGCTCTCCAGCTATGCGGCCAGTTTCGCCGGTTTCATGGCGGGGCGCTGGGTCGCCGGGCTAGCTGCGGCGGCTGTTTCCGTGCGCGGCCTCGCGACCGCGCTGGTGGTGCTGCGCGGCGCGCTGATCCGGACCGGCATCGGCGCCCTGATCGTCGGGGCGGGCGAGCTGGTCTATCAGTTCACCCGGCTGGTCAAAGGCGCGGGCGGTTTCGGCAATGCCATGGCGCTGATGGGCGATGTGGCCAAGGCCGTCTGGGAGGGCATCAAGGTAACGGCAATGTCCTTCGCCGACGATTTCCGGGCGATGCAATCGGAGATCGAGGCGATCTGGACCCGGCTCATGGCATTTCTGGCGGGCAAATGGGCGGATTTTCTGGGAATGATTGCGCCCACCTTCAACAAGGTAGCGGAAGAGATCGGCTCGGATACCCGGATCGATGTTTTTGAAGCGCTTGGCCGGGCCTCAATGCTAGAGCATTCGGCCAGCAATTCCGCGCATATGGCCGGCCGCTATCGTGACCGGGCCAGTTCCAATCGCGCATCGGCTTTCGATGGGGTCGGCCCGGCCATGGAGGCGCTGCGCGCGGCAATGTCGGGCGGTGAGGATGATGTCGGAAGCGAAGCCCTGGACGTAGCGACCGAAGCCGCCGGGCGTTACGAGGATGCACTGGGCGGGGTGGAAACGGCTGCCAACGGCGCGGGCGCTGCCGCAAAGGACGCCGGGGCCGCAGGGAAGGCGGCGGCGGAAGAGGCCAGACCCGCGACCGAGGCCACGGCCACCGGCTGGAAAGCCGTGACCGAAGCTCTGTCGGACTATGCGAAGCAGGCAAAAGATATCGGTGCGGATATCGGCCAGGCGCTGGTGGGCGCGTTTCAGAGCGCCGAGAACGCGGTCGGGGAGTTCGTTAAGACCGGCAAGCTCGATTTTCGCGATCTGGTCACCTCGCTGCTGGCCGATCTGTCGAAGCTGGCCGCGCGGCGTTTCCTACTGGGGCCGATTGCCAGTGCACTTTCGGGCGCGCTGGGCGGCGCAGGCGGAATCTTTGCCAGCATCATGCATGCGGGCGGGATGGTCGGTGCCACAAGTCCGGGCCGCATGGTCCCTGCACTCGCCTTTGCCGGAGCGCAACGCATGCATTCAGGTGGCATGGTCGGCCTGCGTCATGACGAGGTGCCCGCGATCCTCCAACGCGGCGAGCGTGTGTTGTCGCGCCGCGAGGTGCAGGATTACGGCAACGGCGTCATCGTCAACATCAACGCCCGCGACGCCGAGAGTTTTCGGCAGTCTCGCACCCAGATCGCCGCCGATATCGCCCGTTCCGTCTCGTTGGGCCGTCGCGGCCTCTGACACAAGGATTCTTGCATAATGGCATTCCACGAGGTCCGGTTTCCGGACAATATCAGTCGCGGCGCGCGCGGCGGGCCGGAACGGCGCACACAGATCGTCGAACTGGCCTCGGGCGACGAGGAGCGCAATGCCAGCTGGGCCAACAGTCGGCGCCGCTACGATGTCAGCTATGGTATCCGCCGCGCCGACGATCTGGCGGCGGTCGTGGCCTTTTTCGAAGCTCGAAACGGCAGGCTGTACGGCTTTCGCTTCAAGGATTGGGCTGATCACCGGTCTTGCCTGCCCTCGCGGACCTCGTCGCCGATGGATCAGCAGATTGGCACGGGCGATGGCGTGACGACCACCTTCCAGCTTGTGAAGCGCTATGCCTCCGGTGGCCAGTCTTGGACCCGCGCGATAACCAAGCCGGTCGCGGGCACCGTCCAGATCGCGTTGAATGGCATCGCGCAAGGCTCGGGCTGGTCCGTCGAAGGCAAGACCGGCCTCGTCAGCTTCGACACTGCACCATCCGCTGGCATCGCCATCGCGGCCGGGTTCGAATTCGACGTGCCGGTCCGCTTCAACAGCGACACACTGGATGTGACGCTGGATATAGAACGGCTGGGATCCATTACCTCCATTCCCCTGCTGGAGATCCGGCGATGAAGAATATCCCGCCCGCGCTGCAGGCGCATCTGGACAGCGGCACGACGACGCTGGCCTGGTGCTGGCGCATCACCCGCGCCGACGGCATGGCCTTCGGCTTCACCGATCACGATTGCCCCCTCAGTTTCGACGGCACGGAATTCGAACCGGAGAGCGGGCTGACCGCCAGCGAGATCCGCTCCGGCGCCGATCTCTCGGTCGATGCACAGGACGCGGCGGGCGCGCTGCGCTCGGACCGGATCACCGAGGCCGATATCCTTGACGGCCGCTGGGACAATGCCGAAGTGGAACTCTGGCGGGTCAACTGGCAGACGCCAGGCCAGCGCGTGCTGATGCGGCGCGGCGCCATCGGTCAGATCAGGCGCGGACGACATGCCTTCGTGGCCGAGATCCGCTCGATGTCGCATCTCCTCGGCCAGACCGTCGGGCGGAGCTTTCAGGCCAGCTGCGACGCCGCGCTCGGCGATTCCCGCTGCGGCATCGATCTGGAGGATCCGGCCTTTCGAGGCACCGGCATGGTGATCGAGAACCTGCGCGACCGGGCGTTCACCGCCTCCGGGCTCGGCGGCTTCGCGCGCGGCTGGTTCCGCTTCGGCACGCTGGACTGGACCACCGGGCCCAATGCCGGGCGGCGGGCGGAAGTCTTGGCCCATGACCGCAGCGATGGCATTGCGGTCCTGACACTGCTGGAAGCGCCGATCCGTCCCATCGGCGCAGGCGATAATTTCACCATCCGGGCGGGCTGCGACAAGCGCATCGCCACCTGCGGCGCCAGGTTTGGCAATCTCGTCAACTTCCGGGGCTTTCCGCATATTCCCGGTCAGGACACGATCCTGCGCTATGCTAGTCAGGATGGCACCCATAGCGGGGCCGTACTGTGAGGCCCGCCGATCCCGACCGCATCATCGCCACCGCGCGCAACTGGCTCGGCACGCCCTATCACGATCAGGCCAGCCTCAAGGGCGTTGGCTGCGATTGCCTCGGGCTGGCGCGTGGCGTCTGGCGGGAGGTCGTGGGCGAAGAGCCCTTCCCGATCCCGCCCTATAGCCGCGACCGGGGCGAGACAGGGACCATCGAGGTGCTGGCGGACGGCGCGCGGCGGATGATGATCGAGGTGCAGGTCTCGGATGCCGGACCGGGAACGCTTGTGCTGTTCCGGATGCGCCCCGGCGCCATCGCCAAACATGTCGGTATCCTGACCGCGCCGACCCGCTTCATCCACGCCTATGAGCGGCTCGGCGTCATCGAAGAGCCCCTGACCTCCGCATGGCAGCGGCGCATCGCTTTCGCCTTTCTCTTCCCCAGCATCTGAGACTTTTTCACCATGGCAACATTGGTATTGGCTTCGGTCGGCGCCACGATTGGCGGCGGCTTCGGCGGCGCGATCCTCGGTTTCTCCGGCGCTGCCATCGGCGGCATGATCGGATCGACCATCGGCGCGGCCGTGGACAGCTGGATCGTCTCTTCGCTGGCCCCGGCCCAGCGCATCGAAGGTGCGCGGCTCGACAATCTGCGCATCACCGCCTCGACCGAAGGCGCGGTCATTCCGCGCGTCTTCGGCCGCATGCGAATCGGCGGCAATATCATCTGGGCCACCGACTTTCGCGAGGAGACACGGACCAGCCGGCAGGGCGGCGGCAAGGGCGGCGGGCCCAAGGTTGAGACCACCGAATATCTCTATTATGCGTCTTTCGCCGTGGCACTGGCCGAGGGCGAGATCACCGGCATCGGCCGCATCTGGGCCGATGGCAAGCCTTTGGACACATCCGGCCTCACCTGGCGCTGGTATCCGGGCAGCGAGACACAGGACCCGGACCCGTTCATCGCCGCCACGATGGGGACCAACGCGACGCCTGCGTATCGCGGCACGGCCTATGTTGTCTTCGAGGATCTGCCGCTGAATGACTATGGCAATCGCCTGCCGCAGCTCTCCTTCGAGGTGTTCCGGCCCCTGGCCGATCTCGACACGGCCGAGGGGCTGACCCGTGCCGTGACCCTGATCCCGGCCTCGGGTGAGTTCACCTATGCCACCGAACCGGTGCGCAAGGGTGGCAGCGGGACCAGCTCCGCCGAGAACCTGAACGCCACGCCGGGCAGTCCCGACATGATCGTGGCGCTGGACCGGCTGCAGGCCATGGCGCCGAAAGTGGAAAGTGTCAGTCTAGTGGTGGCCTGGTTCGGCAACGATCTGCGCTGTGGGCATTGCACGATCCGGCCCGGCGTTGAGGTTGCCGAGAAGGCGAGCAGCCCAAAGACATGGTCCGTGAATGGCGTCTCCCGTGCCGATGCCCATCTCGTCAGCCGCGATGATCAAGATCGTCCCGTCTATGGCGGCACACCGGCCGATTTCGCGGTGGTGCAGGCGATCCGGGAGATTAAGGCCCACGGGCTGCGCGTCACCTTCTATCCCTTCATTCTGATGGATGTGCCGCCAGGCAACGCGCTGCCGGATCCCTATTCGGACAACACCACCGACATCGGCCAGCCCGCTTTCCCGTGGCGCGGGCGGATCACCTGTTCGCCTGCCGCTGGTCAGGCAGGGACTGTCGACGAGACGGGGTCGGCCGCAGATCAGGTTGATGCCTTCTTCGGTGCTGCCAGCGTGGGTGATTTCACCGTCACCGGCGACGAGGTCCGCTGGGCGGGCGATCCCGGCGATCATGGGCTGCGGCGCATGGTGCTGCATTATGCCCATCTCTGCGCGGCGGCTGGCGGCGTCGACATTTTTCTCATTGGCTCCGAGATGCGCGGGTTGACCACGATCCGCGCGGGTGCCGATACATATCCCGCCGTCACCGCCTTCCGCGCGCTGGCCGCCGATGTCCGCGCCATTCTCGGGCCCGGCACGAAGATCAGCTATGCCGCCGATTGGTCGGAATATTTCAGCCATCAGCCCGACGATGGCAGCGGTGATGTGTTCTTCCATCTCGATCCGCTCTGGGCCGACCAGAACATCGATTTCATCGGCATCGACAATTACCTGCCGCTCTCGGACTGGCGCGACGGATTCGATCATCTGGACGCCCAAGCTGGCTGGCCCGCCATCCATGACCGGGCCTATCTGCAATCGAATGTTTCGGGCGGTGAAGGCTTCGATTGGTTCTATGCCTCGGAGGCGGATCGGGCTGCGCAGGTCCGGACCCCCATCACCGACGGTGCCCATGGCAAGCCTTGGGTCTTCCGGCCCAAGGATTTGCGGTCGTGGTGGTCGAACCGGCATTTCGACAGGCCGGGTGGCATGGAATCCGCGGCACCGACGGCGTGGCTGCCCGAGTCAAAGCCGATCCGTTTCACCGAGCTTGGCTGCCCGGCCATCGACCGTGGCACCAACCAACCCAACGTCTTCTATGACCCCAAATCCTCGGAAAGCTTCGTGCCGTATTTTTCCCGCGGCTGGCGGGACGACGCGATCCAGCGCGCCTATCTGGAGGCGACATACCTGTTCTGGGGGAAGGCATCGAACAACCCGACCTCATCGGAATATACCGGTCGCATGGTCGAGGTCGGCGAATGCGCGGCATGGACCTGGGATGCCCGGCCCTATCCGTTCTTTCCGGCGCTGGGCGGTGTCTGGACCGATGGCGCCAACTGGCGGCTGGGGCACTGGCTGACCGGGCGGCTGGGCGCGGTCTCGCTGGCAGCGCTTGTCCGCCATCTCTGCCTGCGCACCGGGCTGCCGGAAGCCCGCATCGACGTTTCGGGTCTCTGGGGCGCCGCCGAGGGCTATGCGATCACAGCCCTTGAAAGTCCACGCGCCTCGATCACCACGCTGGCCCGGCATTTCGGCTTCGATGCGATCGAGAGCGAAGGCGTCATCCGATTTGTCATGCGCGGCCGGGCACCTGTCGCAACCATCAGCCATGAAGATCTGGTCGCGGCAGGCGATGGCGAGGCGATAGAACTGACACGGGCGCAGGAGACCGAACTGCCGCAGGCTCTCAAATGGCAGGTGGCCCGGGCCGACGAAGACTATGACGCGGCACTGGTCGAAGCCGCGCGCATTACCGTCGACACCAGCCGCATCGCCTCCGAGAGTTTTCCGATGGCCGTGCCGCCCGAAGAGGCCGAGCGCCGCTGCCGCCGCGCATTGCAGGAAGCTTGGGCGGGTCGGGAAAGCGCGGTGTTTCGTGTTCCGCCCTCGCGGCTGGCGCTCGACCCGGCCGATGTCATCGCGCTGGATCACGACGGACGCGCCCAACAATTCCGCCTGACCGCCATTGCCGATGCGGAAGCGCGCGGCATCGAAGCCGTGCGGCAGGACCGCGAGGCCTATGATCTGCCGCCCGGTGCCGAGCGACCCGCCACCCTGCCCCGCGCGGTGACGTTTGGGCCGCCGGAAGTTGTCATTCTCGACCTACCCCAACTGCGCGATGATATCCCGGCGCATCAGCCGCTGATCGCGGCCACGGCAAAACCATGGCCCGGCGCGCTGGCCGTGTATCGCAGCCCCGGCACAGACGGGTTCGAACTGCTGACCACGGTGCGGCGCCGCGCAAACATGGGGCGTCTGGCCGCCGATCTCTGGCCCGGTCCGACCTCGCGCCTCGATCTGGGCAATGTCCTGATCCTCGATCTGATGAGTGGCCAGCTGGAGAGCGTCAGCGATCTGGCCCTGTTCGGCGGCGCCAATGCAATGGCAATCGAAACGGCACCGGGCCGCTGGGAGATCGTCCAGGCGGGACATGCCGAGTTGATCGCACCGGGGCGATACCGCCTGACCCGGCTGTTGCGCGGCCAGCGCGGCACGGAGCAGGCCATGGGCAACCCCACTCCGGCCGGAGCGCGGGTCGTTCTGCTGAACGAGGCTCTGACCCCTCTGCCGATCCCGGAAGCCGATCTCGGCATCCCCTTCAACTGGCGCATCGGCCCCGCCCGCCATCCGGTCAGCAGCGAGACCTTCGCTGCCATCAGTTTCACGGCCGAGGGTGAAGGGCTGCAGCCGTTCTCGCCGGTGCATGTCGCCCAGCCCTGGCGCCACCCGCATAGCCCTGGCGATCTGACGCTCCGCTGGACGCGGCGATCCCGCAGCCTCGCTGGCGACAGTTGGCAGGGGATCGAAGTGCCGATGGCCGAAGAACTGGAAAGCTATGAGGTCCGGATCATGGATGGGCACGTCGTGAAGCGGACACTGACCAGCAATGCGCCTTCAGTCACCTACGGCGCCGCGCAACAGACCGCCGATTGGGGCGCAGAACTGGCGCCGGGTGACAGCCTGACGATCCGCATCTGCCAGCTTTCAGCCCGCATCGGACGCGGCACCGCCATCACCACCACGCTTTATCTCTGACGACCGGGAAACCCAAAAATGTCCGACAGTACGACGAACCTGCTGCTGCCATATCTGATGGCGGCGCAGGCGCAGAAACACGTCACCCATAACGAGGCCCTGCGCCTGCTCGACGGGCTGGTGCAGCTCTCGGTCAAAAGCCAGGGTCTGACCGCGCCACCGGCAAGCCCCGCCGATGGCGACCGTTATATCGTCGCCTCAGGCGCGACCGGCGGCTGGGCCGGATGGGATCTGACTGTCGCCCTCTGGGCCGATGGCGCCTGGCTGCGCCTGCCGCCGCGCGAGGGCTGGCGGGCATGGGTCGAGGATGAGGCGGTCCTGCTGGTCCGGAATGGCACGGGCTGGGAGCCGGTGATCCCGAGCGCACTCGACGATCTGACCCGCCTCGGCATCGGCATGGCGGCCAGCGCCGGTTCCCCCTTTTCGGCCAAGCTGAACAGCGCACTTTGGACCGCGCTCTATGCGGCCGACGGCGGCAGCGGCGATCTGACCCAGACTTTGAACCGCGAAACGAATACGGACGATGCCGGGCTGATCCTGCAGACCGGGTTTTCGACCCGGGCGCTGATCGGGATGTTCGGCACGGACCGGCTGCGGATTACCGTCTCGCCCGATGGCAGCAGTTTCCGCGATGCGCTGGGTATCGATCCGGCGACGGGCATCGTGGATCAGCCGAACCTGCCGCGCTTCAAGGCTTATACGAATTACGACAATTACGTCGCCACCGACAGCTGGGCGACGCTCGGCATCAACGTGGCTGAATACAATGATCAGGGCTGCTTTGACGCGGGCACCAATCTTTTCGTCGCGCCGGTCGCGGGCACATACCTCTTCGGCGCGTCCCTTCTCTACAAGGTCAATGCCAATACCAGCGCCCGGATGCGCGGGCGGCTGGTGCTGAACGGAGCCACGGAAATCCGGGGATCGTTCGGCGAGATATCCGGGGCGCATGTGTCCGAGGCGACCGCCCTCTGGCTGCAGACCGTGGCTAGTCTCAATGCAGGCGACACCGTCGCACTGCAGGGCACATTCCGGGCGGCGGATGGATATTTCGCGGCGGATCACACCACCTTCTGGGGAGCGAAGATCGGATGACACCCAAACGTCTCGAGGACATGCTGCAGATGAGCGAGAGCGAATTCGAGGAACTGCTGGCAAGGGCTGCGCAGGAAGGCGCGAGGCGTGCGCTGGCCGATGCCGGGCTGGACGGCAAGGAAGCCGCCCTCGATATCCGCGATCTGCGGGCACTCCTGGAGGGCATCCGCCTGATGCGCCGCACCGCTGCCCAAACAATCATCCGCATGCTGACCACAGGCCTGATCCTGACCCTGCTGGCCGGGATCGCCCTGAAGCTGAAACTCTTCGGCGAGGGCGGCTGACGCGCTGGGCGGCAATCACCGCCGACCCCAACAGATCCATCACCCCATGGCCCGCCTCCCCGGCGGGCTTTTTTCGTACCCGGAGGATCCTCATGACCACCCGTTTCTACCACCACTGGCGCGACGTGCCGAAAGACAGCTGGCGCTGGCCGAATTTCTCGCCTGCCGAGATCGCCTGTCGCGGCACCGGCGCGATCCTGATCGTTGAGGCGGCCCTCGACCAGCTGCAGGCTTTGCGCAGCCGTCTCGGCAAGCCGCTGATCGTGAACTCCGCCTATCGCAGCCCGGAACATAACCGGCGCGTCGGCGGCGCCAAACATTCGAAGCATCTGGAAGGCGCGGCCTTCGACATCTCCATGGCCAATCACGATCCGGCCAGCTTCGAAAAGGCCGCGCGGGCGGTGGGTTTCCTGGGCTTCGGCACCTATCCCCGATCCGGCTTCATGCATATCGATCTCGGCCCCACCCGGCGCTGGGGTGAGCCCTTTCCAGCCCGCGCCATCCCCTTCGCCGGGGATCAGCCGCCTGCGCGGGAACATCTGGCGGACAGCCGCACGATGAAGGGGAGCGGCGCGGCCGGAATTGCAACGGTCGGCGCGGCGGGCATCGAGATCGCCCAAGACACGCTGAGCGATGCGCAATCGGCCATCCAGCCGCTGATCCCCTATCTCGACACATTGCGCTGGGCCTTCATCGCCCTGGCGCTGGCCGGGATCGGCCTGACCGTCTGGGCCCGGCTGGATGACTGGAACCGGGGGCGGCGGTGATGGGCGCCCTCGCTGCGCTGATGGCGTCGCCGTGGACGCGACGGCTGATCGTCTGGATCGCGCTGATCGGCGCGGTCCTTCTTTTTCTCCTCAACCTGCGGCGGGCGGGTGAAACCGCCGGTCGCCACGCCGAACGTCTGAACCAGATGGAGCGCCAGAATGACATCCAACGCCGTATGCTGGAGGCATCCAGCAACCGCCCTCGTGATCGCGATGATCTCGCTGACCGCCTGCGCGACGGGCGGTTCTGATCCGGGCGGCGCGGTCTGTCCGCCGGTCGTCGCTTACGATCAGGCGATGCGGGACCGGGCGGCGGCAGAGCTGGAGGCGCTGCCCGAGAATGCTGTGCTGGTCCGGATGATGGCGGATTATGCCGTCATGCGGGCGCAGGCGCGGGTGTGCGCTTCATAGGGTGTATAGGCCGGGTGGGTTCTGACCCGCCCGGTACGGCCATGATTTGACGATGTCAAAAAGCGGCAGGGGTTCGCTGCTCGGGGACCGTCGCACAGGAGGGCCGAGCCTGTCGCGCGTGGAAATGGGCACAATTGTGCACCTGGCGCGCGTGGAAGACCGCGCGATCAAGCATGTGAGCTGCCGCCTGACCTACGTCCCGGACGGCCCAAGTCAAGTCACAACCGCCCTGGATACCCCGTTTGTTCTTGATTAAGGTGGATCATGTAGACATTGTGTCAGAAAAATTCCCAGAGAGGACAGAGGGACATGCAGGCTGATTTTTCCACGCTCCTGGCGCAGGCCGGATACACTGTTCCTGAAGCAGCTCGTGTCCTCGGCTATTCGGAAGGCCACATCTATCGCT
This sequence comes from Paracoccus tegillarcae, assembly GCF_002847305.1. NCBI lineage: Bacteria > Pseudomonadati > Pseudomonadota > Alphaproteobacteria > Rhodobacterales > Paracoccaceae > Paracoccus > Paracoccus tegillarcae. Next base: position 1,373,082 of record NZ_CP025408.1, read on the forward strand.
GGAAGCGCGGCGAGGAAATCCCCCGCGAGAGCGTGATCCGCCTGCTGAACATGGAAATTGACCGGAGGCGCGATGCCGGTGACGCTGACAAGGCCTTTACTTTCATCGACCTCTTTGCGGGAATCGGCGGACTGAGGCGGGCAATGGAGAGCGCTGGCGGGCGCTGTATCTTCACCTCGGAATGGGACAAATACGCCCAGCAGACCTATATGGCCAACTTTCCCGACAACCGTCTTCCGGTTGGCGATATCCGTGAGGTCAACGCAGAGGACATTCCCGCGCATGATGTGCTGGTCGCGGGTTTTCCCTGCCAGCCCTTCTCGATTGCGGGCGTTTCCAAGAAGAACGCACTCGGCCGCGCGCATGGTTTTGACGATGAAACTCAGGGAACGCTGTTCTTTGACGTGCTGCGCATCCTGATGCACCATCGCCCTGCGGCCTTTATGCTTGAAAACGTCAAGAACCTGAAAAGCCATGACAAGGGCCGCACGTTCGAAGTCATACGGCGCAAGCTGACGGAAGAACTTGGTTACACGCTGGAGACCCGGATTATCGACGCCGGACATTTCGTGCCGCAGCACCGCGAACGTATCGTCATGGTAGGGTTTCGCGAGCCCACGGGGTTCAGCTTCGATAACGTGCAGTTACCAGCCTACGGCGCCAAGCGTATGCGCCATATCCTGCATCCCGAAGACGGCACCGAACGCTCCGAGGGGCATTTCACCGAAGGACCAGATGCCGTGGTCAGCGGGAAATATACCCTGACTGATAAGCTCTGGGCCTATCTGCAAGGCTATGCCCAAAAACACAAGGCCAAGGGGAACGGCTTCGGCTTTGGCATGGTGGATGGCGACAGCATTTCGCGCACGCTTTCGGCGCGCTATTACAAAGATGGTTCGGAAATTCTGGTGAGCCGCGGCGCAGGCAACAATCCGCGCCGGCTGACGCCGCGCGAATGCGCGCGACTGATGGGCTATCCGGATGACTTCCGGATCCCCGTCTCGGACACCCAAGCCTACAAGCAGTTCGGAAATTCGGTGGCAGTGCCGGTTTTTGCCGAGGTCGCGCGGGTCATGGCCCCTCATATCCTGGCAGTCGCTGGAGCCGAGCCCCTCAGAAAAGTTGGCTGACGTTCACGACAGCAAAACCCGGAGCCGCAATATGGCGGCAATCCGGAGAGCAGATACCAAACCGGAGATGCTGATCCGGCGCGGGCTCCACGCGCGCGGGTTTCGCTACCGTCTGCATGACCGGCAGCTGCCCGGCAGGCCCGACCTTACTCTGTCGAAGCATAATGCCGCGATCTTCGTGAATGGGTGCTTCTGGCACGGTCATGACTGCACGATGTTCCGCTGGCCGACAACACGGCAGGAATTCTGGCGCGACAAGATCACCGGCAACATGGAGCGGGACGTCCGCAATATCGCAGCACTGCTTTCGTCGGGCTGGCGCGTCGCCCTGATCTGGGAATGCGCTCTGAAGGGACGCGGTAAATTGCCGCCCGAGGCCGTGATTGACTCCCTGATCGATTGGCTATGTTCTGCAGACAAGAGGCTGGCACTCGAAGGCCTGACAGCAGACACAGGCGGTTGAGTTGAGCGAGCAGGGTATTTTCGATTTTGAGAACGAGGACGATGGTCAGGCAGGTTTGCTGACGGACCTGTTGAACCGGGCGGAACGGGTTCTGGTCAAGAAACTCTCGAACAACGACCGTGACTGGGCGCGCTTCGCCAACAAGCATCAGGCCGGAGTCTACATCCCCGCCGAGCAACGTGAAGGCGGATTCTTTCCACCTCTCGAGACCAAAGCACGTAAAGATGCCAACGCCGCCCCGATCCGGGAGGCCTGGTTCGACACATATTGGCCACAGGCTTCTGGCGACGAGCGTAGCAAACACACCCGGATCGTGCATTACACGAGCAAGGGCCCCGAAACGCATATGACCCGCCTGCCGAAGGAATGCTTCGGCTACCTTTCGCCGGCGTCATTCCTCGTTATGGGCCGATACCGGCAGGGTGAAGATACTGCCTACGAGTGTCTTACCATCGATTCCGCCAGCGATGACGCCGAGCTGCTTCTGGCACAGCTCGACATCACGCCCGACTTCCTGATCGGTGAGTTCGAGCCCGCCGAAATTCGTGCGCGGGAGCAAGATCGCGTGCTGGATTTCGTCGAAGAGCTCATCGCAGCTTGGCATGCCGGAACGATTGTCGACTTCGCCCGGGCCCGCGCGGCAATGCCGAAAACCGAAGAACTGGCCGGGCTGGCACGTGGCCGATACCTTGAGCTGCACGGTCTGGAACGCCTCGATCCCTTTGTGATCAAGCGCCCGGGGGATGCCCTGCGTGAAATCAGCCGCATCATCGAATGGGACATGTTTCGAGAGTTCCAGCGCCGCGAACGGGCTGTTGATCTTGTCCGCATCGTCATGGGCGACAAACCGCGTGACATGACTGTCGCGGAGGTCATCCGGCGACTGGTCAGCGAACTGCCGCAGGTCGATGCGCTTATGCTGTCGGCGAGCCAGCAGCGGAAATCACGGGCGGGTTACTCCTACGAACACCATATCGAAGCGATGCTGGCGGGTGGAGGAATCCCCTTCGAAAAGCAGGTCGTCATCGAAGCGAAGAAGCGGCCGGACTTCATCCTGCCATCTCTGCGCTTCATCCGTAGCGGTGACGCGGCTGCCGCATCAGGCTTGATCCTGAGTGCCAAGACCACCCTGCGCGAGCGTTGGAAGCAGGTCGAGCGCGAGAAGGGTGAACACAGGCTCTACCTTACCACCGTCGACGAAAACATCGCAGGGAACGCGATAGAGGATATGGCGTCCTTGGGCGTTCATCTTGTGATTCCGGAAAGCCTTATGGATGCGAGGGAAACCGAGTACAGTGGCCATAAAAACGTTTTGACGTTTGAACAATTCTGCAGTGGCGTCATTCGTCCGGCGATGAACCAGTGGGCATAGCGATGGTGTCAGCGAGAATCTATAGTTCGCGGTATTGCGGCCGATGGTTCGGTGGTTATTGTTGGGAAGCTAAAACGATTGTTGGGGCAATGAGCAAATGTCTGTGAAAGAGCTTTTCGATAGCCTCCGCCATCGGATGTCGTGGACAAGCGCTCGCAAGATACTGCAGGCAAACGGAATCTCTACGAGCTATGGTTGGGACGCAACGCTCGAGAAAATTTCGGATCAAGCACGTGAGCCGGAAACAGGAAGCATCGAAGATGGTTTGATCGAGCATCTGCTTTGTGGGCAGAAGTTCACCAAGCTTTATCCTCTTGATCCCGGACACCGTGAAGTCCTCCAGGCAAGGATAGCCGCGATGGCGCCTGCAGACTGTCCAGCAACGCAGCGCTATCCCTATAAGATGGACGACAGCGATCTGCTGCACGGAAACGGTGATATGCTGCCCGTTCGCACCGAATCCAACGAAGACGGCGTAGGTTTGGTCCTGTCTTCAGTTTTTTGGATTAAGCGGCGCGAGGAAATTAGCTTTCAGGAGTTTGACAAGCCCTCAGACATGAAGGCTCGATATGATGAAGTTGTGGGCATCGTCAGGGAACCGGTCCAGATGTTTCACGTCATCTGGATCCCTCACCAACGAGACTTCTTGGAAATTCGCGTTGATAGCCCACGCGGAGTCGCAGAAGCGGACATCCACGGGCTGCACTCGGTGTTGCGAACTCTTGTGAACAGTTGGGGTGACGTAACTTTGGGCAAACCGGTCAACCTTTTTCCTGCCGTGCGCCCGTTCTATGACGACGTCAGCGAGGGAACGGTAACTCAGATGACCTTTCAGACCACGACCGGCGGCATAAAGGATGAAAAATTGCCGCGCCGGCGGCGAGACGCCGACCAACGAACCGAAGCATACCACGTCGCTGGGAAAGAGGCTGTTGAGGCTATCGCGATCTATCGCATCACCGTCGAATGGGGCTTTTCTGAGGACAACATCGTCTATACGCCTTCTATCAGCTTGTCCGCTTCCGGGCCTGCCGGCAACAGCAATACTGGTGATCCCGTCATCACTGGCGCGCTGATCGAGAACTGCGTACGTGCGGTGGACTATGAATTTGTGATCGATCGTCTTGGCAGAAAGGCTAAACTCGACGAGCAAGATGTGCCACACTCGTGAGATGGACATCGCGGAATTCAGAAACAGGCTTGCGGATTCGCGGCTTGAGCCGCGAATCTTGTCTGCGTGTCTGGCGATCACGGATATCCTCGCGAAACTAAGGCCTGGCGATGGCCAGCATCTTGGCCTTCCCTTCTTTTACGAACGCCTCGGCGCGTCGCCTGACCGCGATAGCTTGCTTCCGGCGCTAAGCATTTTGAGCTCTAAGGACGGCGCTATTCTTGAGGTGCATGGCTACCTTGATGATGCAGAAGAAGGACAGCTCCATTTATCCAATGAGGATTTTCGTGAGCTTTTGCACAACGGCAAGTTGGCGCATCCTACATCGGGCGAGCTCGTTTCAAACCCGCTAGAACAGGTCCGGATCTTTTATTCGCTTCGGGGTGATTTTTGACGTGAACCCGAAGGATATTTCAGTAGCAGAATATCTAAAATTCTTTGGGAATCGGCCTGGTGGGATTGTCCTGAGGTGGCAATTCGCTGGTGATCATGGCGAGCGCCTGAGCATTTTAGAAGAAGCGCTGGATCGTTGCTATAGCAGGCTCGTCGATACGCGCGGATTAAACGAAGATCGCAGCGAGGACGAACTTAGCATGCAGATCGCCAACATGCTCAGCGCGTCTGGAATTTCAGCCAGACATGATCGCCATATTAATGGCCATTGCGATATTGTTGTCGATGCGGAAGACGGCTTCATGTGGCTGGGTGAGGCAAAAATCCACAGCGACTATAATTGGCTCGCAGACGGATTCCTTCAGTTGTCTACCCGTTATGGGACCGCGATGGATGGCAGGGATCATGGCGAACTCATTATCTACCACCGAACCGGAAATTCTTTAAATGTACTCACGACTTGGCGAGATCGTCTTTTCGCCAATCATCCCGACGCCAAGCTCTCTTTCGACATCGCTCAGCCCAAGTTGTTCTTTCGGACATTTCATAAATGCCCGAATTCGGGCTGCGATTTTCATGTTCGTCACACGATCATTCCACTGATGCATGCTCCGGAAAAGTAGGTGCCGGCAGCCTATCGCTGGTGGCCTCCCCAAACGTTGATGTGGCGTTGATGTAAATGGGCGATAGGCCGGTGGTATTGATATACCATCGACTTATCGCTTTGTTATCTTTTATGTTTTTGGTTGCGGGGGCAGGATTTGAACCTGCGACCTTCAGGTTATGAGCCTGACGAGCTACCGGGCTGCTCTACCCCGCGCCAATTGCATCGCGGTTTTTTGCGGTGCGGTTGTTTTCATCGTTTCAGAGATTTTCGTTTCTTTCCAGGTCTGGCGGTGACCTACTCTCCCACGTCTTAGGACGCAGTACCATTGGCGCGACGGCGCTTAACGGCCGAGTTCGGGATGGGATCGGGTGTTTCGCTCGTGCTATGGCCACCAGACCGGGAAAGAAACGTATCAGCGTTGGCCCTTGCTTTCGCTCGGGTCGGTTTTGTTCAAGTTTTCGCATGTTCTGCATGCTTGTGATCGGAGGTGGAAGTCTTGCTTCCACCGGATCAAATCAAGCCAATCGAGCCATTAGTACCAGTCAACTGAACGCATTGCTGCGCTTACATCTCTGGCCTATCGACGTGGTGGTCTTCCACGGCTCTCAAGGGATACCTTGTTTTGAGGGGGGCTTCCCGCTTAGATGCCTTCAGCGGTTATCCTGTCCGTTCATAGCTACCCAGCACTACCGTTGGCACGATAACTGGTCCACCAGTGGAACGTTCACCCCGGTCCTCTCGTACTAGGGGCAACTCCTCTCAAGTATCCTACACCCACGGCAGATAGGGACCGAACTGTCTCACGACGTTCTAAACCCAGCTCACGTACCTCTTTAAATGGCGAACAGCCATACCCTTGGGACCTGCTCCAGCCCCAGGATGAGATGAGCCGACATCGAGGTGCCAAACGATGCCGTCGATATGGACTCTTGGGCATCATCAGCCTGTTATCCCCAGCGTACCTTTTATCCGTTGAGCGATGGCCCTTCCACTCGGGACCACCGGATCACTATGGCCGACTTTCGTCTCTGCTCGACTTGTCAGTCTTGCAGTCAGGCTGGCTTATGCCATTGCACTCAACGAGCGATTTCCGACCGCTCTGAGCCAACCTTCGCGCGCCTCCGTTACTGTTTAGGAGGCGACCGCCCCAGTCAAACTACCCGCCACGCAGGGTCCCGGATCCGGATAACGGACCGCGGTTAGACATCAAGAGTGCGAAGGGCGGTATCTCAAGGATGGCTCCCCAGAGACTAGCGTCCCTGGTTCAAAGCCTACCGCCTATCCTGCACATCGCAATCCTGATGCCAGTGCGAAGCTGTAGTAAAGGTGCATGGGGTCTTTCCGTCTAACCGCGGGAAGTCTGCATCTTCACAGACAATTCAATTTCGCTGAGTCCACATTTGAGACAGCGGGGAAGTCGTTACGCCATTCGTGCAGGTCGGAACTTACCCGACAAGGAATTTCGCTACCTTAGGACCGTTATAGTTACGGCCGCCGTTTACCGGGGCTTCAATTCAGAGCTTGCACTCCTCCTTTTAACCTTCCGGCACCGGGCAGGCGTCAGACCCTATACGTCGTCTTGCGACTTCGCAGAGCCCTGTGTTTTTAGTAAACAGTCGCCACCCCCTGGTTTGTGCCCCCGCCCATAGTTGCCTACGAACGGGGCCTCCTTCTCGCGAACTTACGGAGGTATTTTGCCGAGTTCCTTAAATGTGGTTCTCTCAAGCGCCTTGGTATTCTCTACCAGTCCACCTGTGTCGGTTTCGGGTACGGTCTCATGGAG